>NZ_CALMFY010000136.1 GCF_937863485.1 uncultured Nostoc sp.
GCCGTAGGCTTTACGGCAACTCTTAGAGACGCTCTTGCGTTCGCTCAGTACAAGTACCCAATGCCCAATGCCCTGTGTTCTTCTAAACTTAATCTTTCTTTATAACCAGGGAAAGAGGTACAGAAAGCTACTTATGTGAAAACCTAAGTATTAGAGGTGAAATTAATTTCTCACTTTTGCAAAGCTACCGAAGATTCCATGCAAAGCAATTTAGTTATATTTCCTAACGCTGGGGCTGCGAAAAAGAGCACGCAAACAGAAGAAAGGACAATTACCAAGTACGACCGTGCTGAGGAGCAATTTATAGAACTGCTAGCAATAGAGGATTTGGACAATCAACTGGATCTAAAACCTGCAACAGCCAGTGAGTTTGAACAGACGCTCTCTATAGCAATTCACGCCGCCTATAAAAACGATCGCTCTGATGAACAGGCTCACCGTTTTGTTCAGCGGATACTTTATCGAATTAATCGGCTAAAGCTGTTTTGGTACGACGATTTGCGGCATTATACCAATGAGCGATCGCCTTACTTGTACTCATGTCGTGACCAAATTGAAGCTGCTTGGCAAAAGTGGGAACTGGCACAAATCGATGTGGCTGCACTGCAAAAATTAAATGTAAAACAAGCTTTAATTGAGCGTGCATCTGCCGATTTAAATCCGCCGTTGTCACAGAGTAGTCGCTACATTCGTGAGGAAATGACTGAAGTTGGCTATCGTCACTTACTGGCGATCGGCTCCTTTGATGGTTTGGTAGAAGGTAGTCGTCTTTGCTACGTATTGGGTGGTGCCGCTAATGAAATGCAGTGTACGCTGGTGCGAGTATTAATAGAAGAATACGGCAATGGTCGTTTATCCCGCAAGCACTCGACATTTTTTGCTCAAATGCTGGCTGAGTTTGGGATGAACACCGAACCAGAAGGATATTTCGATTTAGTACCTTGGGAAGTTTTAGCTTGCGCTAATCATAGCTTTCTGACCACTGATCGCAAACGCTATTTCCTCCGTTATAACGGTGGGTTGACATATTTTGAGGTGGCTGGGCCTGCGGCTTACAGAAACTATCTGGCGGCGGCGCAACGACTTGGACTCTCTGAGGCGGCGATGGGTTATTGGGAACTGCACATCAAAGAAGATGAACGCCACGGCCGGTGGATGTTGGATGATGTGGCTTTGCCTTTGGCAGAACGATATCCCAATGATGCATGGGAATTAGTGCTTGGGTATGACCAGGAGAAACTAATGGGCGATCGCGCCGCTGCTGCTGTTGTGCGATCAATCCGCGAAGCAGAACAAGCCGCCTGACTCATATGAGTAATCTAAAAAATTAGGAATTAAAAATGGCAGATTCTTTCTGGCATTTCTAAATCATTCTATTGCAAATCCACTTACAACCCAATTTCTTTAGTGAGAATTATTTACTAAAGTAACGGTTATTTATTGCCTTTAAATTAAGGTAGGAAATAACCTTCTATCACATTGATTATACCTTACACATTGAATTGCAGTCAAATGAAAGATATCTTTTTTTGTCCTGAAGAATCTAATTTCTACTCCAACTGCTTAGAAAGCTTTGTAATCAGAAATTGTAAAAATTCCGAATCTATTGTGGAGTTTGGCTCAGGAGATGGTACTCCTGTAATTAATTCCTTATTAAGAAACAAGTTTAATGGTGTAATTCAGGGATTTGAATTAAATACTTCTGCATGGAAAGTCGCCAATTCAACCATCGATGAATATAATCTCACTAATAAATACATAATCCATAATTCATCTTTGTTTAATTCTTCTCAACCCGATGCAGAGTATCTTGTAGCGAATCCACCATATCTCCCTGCACCAGATAATGATATTTATATGCCACTCTTATTTGGGGGCGTAGATGGAGCCACAATTACCAATGAGCTTTTGTCGTTAGGTTATGAAAATGTGTTGGTTTTAATATCTAGCTTTTCTAATCCTATAAGTACGCTGAACCTAGCGAAAGAAAATGGATATTATGTTCAAAAGTTCATGGTATTACCTTTGGAATTTGGCTACTATAGCTCTGATCCTAAGGTAAAGAAACATATAGAAGAACTCCGAGAAAATAAAATGGCCTTTTATTCTGGCGATTATTATTTTTTAGCTGGCGTTTTATTTAAAAAATCCCAGGAGTCTGTAGTTGATTTATCTAATCAATTAGCTCAGGTGATAACTAGTTTGTGAAAATTGAGAACAACTTCCCAGTCTTGTCTCTACGAAATAGTGAATTTTTATAAATGTCAACCGCCTATGTATATATTTAGCAATATCTTTTAAACATGATTCAGTCACTAAATTTGCATAGGTGCGACGCCAAATAGCCCGTCGTAGACATCGCTTTTCACTTTTGGTTTTAGAGCCAGTGCGTAAACGTATTTTGCAGCAAGGATCGCGTAGTTCTCCTTAGCGTTTTACAGGAAGGGGAATTACGCGATATTAAACAAATCTATATTCTCAAATAATCACTTTGTTTACCTGAAGTTATTGCATTAACTTGTTTGTTGTATGGCTGCACTGCTAGAGTGACGTTTATGCTTGAATGCTGCAAATAAAGTTACAATAGCACCGAACGACAAAATAGGAACGCTTGAAGTTGGTTCAGCTACAGAGACAGATGAGGTTGGTGTCAAGAGGAATGCGTGTAATTCACCATTAACTGCACCACGACCAACAATTTGTCCATTATTATTAATAGCAGATGCTACTGTCAAAGTAAAGCCAGGGTCTGAACCAGGAGCAATCAGGTCATTCAGGTCGTACAGAGTGTTATCACTATAAAGAAATGCCCGCAAACCATTGCCATCTGCTGCATAAAAGTCATGGTTAGTGCCAGAAAACCCGACTGCTTGACCTAAATTATTGATCCCCACACCAAAACTGAACAAATCTGTAGGACGTAACCTACCGAGGTCTTGAAGTCCCGTGCTGGAACTGTACAGAAAAGCACGACTATCATCTACTCCAGTTAGTCCCGAACCACCTACCACTTGTCCTGAGTCATTAATGTCATTTGCTACGCTGTACCCGTCACCTGGCAAAGTTCCCAAATTAGTAGTTTGGCCGTTTTCGTACAGAAAACCTGTGTTTGAATTGAGAATACCTACTACTTGTCCCAAGTTATTTAAACCGTAGGCAACAGTACCAGGAATTCCTATGCTGGTTGCTGTACCATTACTGTATAAAAAAGGTCCAAGTCCGATTGCTCCCCCTACTATTTGGGTGCGATCATTAATGGCATAAGGAATAGCGTCTTGGATAGCGAGGGGTTGGGTGATGCCATTGCTGTATAGGAAAGGGTCATTTCCAGTAAAGTTATTATTACCAACCGAATTACCAACTACTTGCCCCAAGTTATTGATACCAGTTACTCCAAGTTGATTATCCCCAGGTAGGGGACTAATTTTTTTAACTGAACCATTACTGTAAAAAAAAGAACGCCCCGAAGAATTAATGGCTACCTCACCTGAGTCATTGATGTCTGTAGCGTAACTGTAGGTTTCTCCTGTAAGACTACCTAAGTCAGTAACTGAGTATAGAGATGCCGCCAATGCCGACTTGGATGCAGTAAGACTGATTGCGGTCAAGGTTATTGCTGTTATACAGGATTTCCACTTAAGTAAAAGCATGTGACTTTTCCATGATTTTTTATTACTCTACTAAATTACCACTAGACAGTAGAGTAAAAACCTGCGGTATCTGGGTAGTCGCTAAATACGCCATCAACACCTAAGCTGAAAAATAGTTCATATTCCCCTTGGGGATTTCCTTGAAAGTCCAGCGGTAAAAAGCAGTCTTCATTGCGGAAAGTCCAGACATGAACCAGCAAACCAGCTGCATGAGCATCTGTGACTAAAGATGTGGGCGATATCTGGCGACAAGCCGCTCCGCGTCTACGCAATTTACCACTACTATCTCTAGGAACCAGCAAATTTTTATGAATCCCAACCGCCTGTGCATATTTAGCAATCTCCCTTAAACCTGATGCAGTTGCTAAATCTGCATAGGTGCGTTCATTACCACTCACGACAAAATCATTAGGTTTACCACTGTTATTCAGCAATTGCACCAGAGGTAAATCAGTCTTTGTGGATAAATCTTGTAAATTACTCACTTCAAAAGATTGAATAAAAACAGGTGCATTAACTCCCTGATAACCGTTGGCTGTCAAAGTTGCAAGTAGGGGTGTTTCTAAGGCTAACCCAATAGATTTAAAGTAAGTTGGGTATTTAGTTTCTGGGTAAATGCCGATCGCTCGATTAATTTCGGCACTTTTACTTTTAGCTAAATCGATGATTTCTTGCAGCGTAGGAATTTCTAAGAGTCCATCATAGGCGATATTTTGCGATCGCAGTTGAGGAATTCGCTCTTTGGCTCGTAGTCTTTTCAGTTCTGCCAGGGTAAAATCTTCAGTAAACCAACCTGTTTTTGATTCGCCATCAATTATTTTAGTGGTTTGACGGTGAGCAAATTCTGCATGGCTAGCAACGTCGGTAGTTTCCGAAATTTCGTTCTCATGACGAGCAATTAAAACACCGTCTTTGGTTGAAACTAAATCAGGTTCAATATAATCAGCCCCAAGTGCGATCGCTAATTCATAAGCAGCTAAAGTGTGTTCTGGACGATAGCCGCTAGCACCTCGGTGAGCAATGATAATTGGCGGTTTACCTGTAAAATTTTTAACCATGATTGCGTGCCATTTGTAATTTTGTAAGTTAAAAATTAAATATTAATTTAGGTGATTTAGGTGAGCAGATGACTAGTAATAATATTGAGATTGTTTTCAGTTTTGATACAACTGGGAGTATGTATCCTTGTCTTACCCAGGTACGGCGAAAAATCAAAAATACCGTTACCAGGCTGATAGACGAAATTCCCTTGATTCGGATTGGGATTATTGCTCATGGTGACTACTGTGATGCAGGCTCAACTTATGTCACCAAAACATTTAATATATCCGGTGATGTTGATGCTATCTGTGATTTTGTGCAAAATGTCGAACCTACTGGTGGCGGAGATGCACCAGAATGTTACGAGTTAGTATTACATGAATCCCAATCTTTATCTTGGTCAAAATCAGCAACAAAATCATTGGTTTTGATTGGCGATGATATTCCCCATCCTCCAGCACACAATCCGAAAAAACTGAATTGGCGCAAAGAGTTAGATAAATTAGCTGAGGCGGAAATTACAGTTTACGGAGTTCAAGCGCTCAATCGCTCTCATGCTAGTCCTTTTTATCAAGAACTTGCAGAAAAGTCTGGTGGTTTTCATATCAACTTAGACCAGTTTTCCTATATTAGTGACTTGTTTTTAGCAGTTTGCTACCAACAATCTTCTAATGAACAGCTACAAGCTTATGAACAAGAAGTAATTGACCAAGGACGCATGAGCCGGGGGTTAAATAAAATATTTAACACCATGATGAACCGGGAAGCAACATCCTATTACGAATCCGCTGATTTACGGGCAGTTTCTCCAGGGCGTTTTCAGATTTTAGAGATTGAACAAGATATTTCAATTAAAGCGTTTGTATTGGAAAATGGTTTGAGTTTTAAAGTTGGGCGAGGTTTCTACGAATTCACAAAAACAGAAACTATCCAGGCTCAAAAAGAAATTATCTTAATGGATCGGGGAACGGGTGATTTATTTGAAGGAGGTGCGGCACGAGAAATGTTAGGTCTACCGATGGATGCAACGATTAGGATCAAACCGAGTAACCTAGAAAAGTATGTTGTGTTTGTCCAAAGTACCTCTGCTAATCGTAAACTGATTGGCAAAACTCGATTTTTATATGAAGTCGAAGACTGGGATCGTTAAGTCCCAACGACTACAAGTCGCGGCTACCCAAACAAAGCCTGCTTATGCAGGCTATTCTATTCGCTAGGTATTTTGTAATAAGTCTAATGACCCAGATTAAGCCGGAAGTAAAACGTACAGAAGAACTGCGCCAGTTATTGCAACAAGCCAGCTATGCTTATTACGTTTTAGATGCTCCAATCATGGAGGATGCAGTTTATGACCAGTTATATCGAGAATTGCAACAACTGGAAATTCAGTATCCAGAATTGGCGACTCCCGATAGTCCGACTGTGCGCGTGGGTGAGCTTAGGCATACGCAGTTTACCTCGGTGCGGCATAATATCCCTCTGTATAGTTTGGAGAATGCATTCAATATTGATGAGTTGCAAGCTTGGGATCAGCGTTGGCGGCGACAAGTATCTAAAATAGACTCAGTGGAATATGTCAGTGAACTCAAAATTGATGGTTCTGCTTTGGCTCTTACCTACCAGAATGGCATTCTAGTTAGGGGTGCAACTAGAGGTGATGGGGTGACGGGTGAAGATATCACCCAAAATGTGCGGACAATTCGCTCGATTCCCTTGCGTTTAAACTTTGAAGGGTTAGAAATTCTGGAAAAGGTGGAAGTGCGAGGCGAGGCGTTTTTGCCGTTGGAAGTGTTTAAACAAATTAACTCGCAAAGACAAAAAGCAGGTGAGCAATTATTTGCCAATCCCCGTAATGCCGCAGCTGGTACACTCAGACAATTAGACTCCCGCATTGTTGCTAAACGGCGGTTAGATTTCTTTGGCTACACCTTGCACATTCCTGGTAGAGATGACACCAGTGTTGCCAATACCCAATGGGAAGCATTGGAGTTGTTAAAAAAGATGGGTTTTCGAGTTAACCCCAATCACAAACTGTGTGCCTCGATCGCAGAAGTGACAAAATATTATGAATACTGGGATACGGAACGGCTGAATTTACCCTACATGACTGATGGGGTAGTAGTGAAGCTGAATTCTTTTAAACTTCAGGAACAGCTAGGGTTTACGCAGAAATTCCCCCGCTGGGCGATCGCTTTGAAGTACCCAGCCGAAGAAGCACCTACCCGTGTGGAAAATATTGCTGTGAATGTGGGACGAACGGGGGCGTTAACCCCATTAGCTGAGATGCGCCCTGTGCAGCTGGCGGGAACAACAGTTTCCCGCGCGACTTTACATAACAGCGATCGCATTACTCAATTAGATATCCGCATTGGCGATACTGTCATTGTCCGCAAAGCTGGGGAAATCATTCCAGAAGTGCTGAGGGTACTCAAAGAACTCCGCCCTGCTGACACTGAACCCTTTATTATGCCCACTGATTGCCCAGTCTGTGGTCAACCAGTGGTGCGAGAATCAGGTGAGGCGGTAACTCGGTGCGTCAATGCTTCCTGTGCAGCGATTCTCAAAGGTTCCATTGAACATTGGGTAAGTCGTGATGCTTTGGATATTAAAGGCTTGGGCGAAAAGTTGGTATATCAACTCGTTGATAAAGTTTTGGTGCATTCCGTCGCCGATTTATATGAGTTGACAACAGAGAAATTATCTGCATTGGAAAGGATGGGGCAAAAGTCAGCAGAAAAGTTGGTAGATGCGATCGCTCAATCGAAAAACCAACCTTGGTCAAGGGTATTGTACGGTTTAGGCATCCGTCACGTTGGCAGTGTAAATGCCCAATTGTTGACTCAGAAATATTTCACTGTAGATCAGTTAGCGACAGCAAAGCAATCAGATATTGAAGGAATTTACGGTATCGGTGCTGAAATTGCCCAATCTGTGTACCAGTGGTTTCGGATTGACGCCAACCAAAGGTTGATAGAACGCTTGCAAGCAGAAGGATTGCAATTAACTGCCACAGAAGATACAAAAACAGTTGGTGATAGTAATCAAAAGTTCGCAGGTAAAACCTTTGTAATTACGGGTACATTACCAACCTTAAAGCGAGATGATGCGAAGGCTTTAATTCAAAAAACTGGGGGAAAAGTGACTGATTCAGTAAGTAAAAAAACAGATTATTTGGTGGTAGGAGAAGATGCAGGTTCTAAATTAGAAAAAGCGCTATCTTTGGGAATTACGCAGTTAAGTGAGTTGCAGTTGTTGGAGATACTTGAGGATTGATGTATATTTGGCAAACCTGTCACGCTCAGATCACAATACGCTTGGGTCAAGGACAGGACTTATATCAGGTTCGGTTAAACACTTATAATATCTGTAGTAGGTTGGGTTGAGGAACGA
Source organism: uncultured Nostoc sp. (assembly GCF_937863485.1). Classification (GTDB taxonomy): domain Bacteria; phylum Cyanobacteriota; class Cyanobacteriia; order Cyanobacteriales; family Nostocaceae; genus Nostoc. The sequence goes on from NZ_CALMFY010000136.1 coordinate 8,082, forward strand.
AACCCAACATTAACAAGAAGTAAATGTTGGGTTTCACTAGTGTACTCCTACGGGGATCTTGCTACAACCCAACCTACATTGATAGATTTTATTATAAGTAATCACCCGAACTTGATATTACACCTTTCCCCCCAACCCTTGTAGGGTTAGCTGACAATTCAGGTCATGTGGAAAAGCCCACGAAAAACCTAACCCCCTAACCCCCTTCCCGACACGGGAAGGGGGAAAATTCAAAGTCTCTGACGCCACTTGACGCCAGTCGCCTCTCCTAAGGGAGACGCTGCGCGTAGCTTGCTTCCCCGTAGGGGTACAAGTCGGGAAACCCGCCCACAGCGCTGGCTCCTTTATGCCGGGGAACCCGTCCACCGCAGTGGCTCCTCCTTTTAGGAGAGAGAAATAGAAGTGAGTTCCAGATACCGTGAAAAATCAGGTAGCATTAGGGGGTAAGATTCAAAGCCTCTCTCCTAAAAGGAGTGAGGTGAAAGTGTATTGAATACAAACGATAAGCGCTGTAGTAATACCATTGAATTTATCTGCATTTATCCTAAAAATTGTAAAAGGAAAATTTGGAGTTTTATTAAATAAAACCAATGTCTGAACAAAAGCCCATAAGTCCCTGGAATTACAAACCTTGGTGGTGTCAACCCTGGTCTATAGTTCTCACAGGTGTAACACTGATTAGTGGTAGCTGGTTACTATTTAAAACTATCTGGCTAACAGTTCTCGTCTCTATTCCTGTAGTGACGTGGATGGGATTTTTTGTATTGTTTTGGCCACAACTAATGATTCGCAGTGGTATTTTGGAGTCGTATAAAGACTAATTCGAGCTTGATGTGTTACTGGAAATTGCTCCAGGGAGAAAAAATTATTTCACCGTTCCGGTTGGTTGTCTATTTCTTTATGTCTCTTAAGTAGCCGCTCCCGTACTCCTACGGAGAAGCAAGCTCGGTGTAGCCTCTGGTAGAGAACAGACCAGAAGGAGAAGTACCGAGGGTTGGAAGCCGTACCTCAGTACTTATATGCATATAACAAAATTTTGCAGTATTAAAAATATTAAGTGTTGAAGAAGAACTCTCACACTTTAAGAAGTTTTGATAAGTTTTAACCTACATTGATAATTTTTAACCTAGCTTTGGGTACAAGACCTTGTAAAGCAGCTACATACTTAGGGAATTTGCACAATTAAAGTTAGGTGAAATGAACAACAGAGTAAACCAAAGACATGAAGAGGATCATGTAACAATACTTTTCAGGTTTTGGGGAAAAGAAGAATGGAATTGCAGTTTTAATTCCCCTTTTTGCCTTACCCTTTAACATGCATCTAGTCCCAAAGGGAGATTGTTTGCCTTATCCGAAAAGTATTGGATCATGTAATAGAATATTTCTATATTCAACCGAATATTGATTTTTGTTACAAAAATGTTTAGACTAAGCAGCCTTGATACTGGAGAGGTAACCCTGCGGTTGTTGCAAAATTTCCACCGCAGCAGACTTTCCTGCTTAAGGCTTAGACATTCATTTGTAAAAACACAAGCTGTTCCTTTAACTGAAAATGAAGCACAAAGGCTCAAAGTATTGGCGGACTATAATATTCTCGATACCCCACCTGAACAAGCATTTGATGACCTAACTGCTCTTGCTGCCTACATTTGTAAGACGCCAATTGCTTTAATTAGCTTAGTTGATGCCGATCGCGAATGGTTTAAATCTAATTTTGGACTAAAAGCTACAGAAACACCCAAAGAGTGGGGTTTTTCCTCCCATGCCATTCTTCAACCAAAGGACATATTAGTGGTTCCCAACACCATTAAAGATGATCGCTTTGCTAACAATCCCTTAGTCAAAAATAATCCCAAAATTCGTTTTTATGCTGGCGCTCCACTAGTTACGGACAATGGTTTTCCCGTCGGAACGTTGTGTGTGCTCGATACCGTTCCTCGTGTACTAAGTTACCAGCAGTTGGATGCACTGCGCCGCCTAACTCGGCAGGTCATCGCTCAGATGGAACTCATTCAAGAGGTTCACAACCGCAAACAAGCAGAGATAGAAGGAAGACAATTATCGCTGACCGATGAACTAACAGGTTTGTATAACCGACGTGGCTTCTTCGTGATGGCTGAACAACGGTTAAAATTTGCTCACCGCATGAAAGTTTTCTGCTGGGTTATCTTCATTGATTTAGATGGGCTAAAACAGATTAACGACACCCTAGGTCACGACATGGGAGATGCCTTGATTGTTGATGCTGCTGAATTACTCAAGCGAAGTTTTCGGAACTCGGATATTGTTGCCCGCTTGGGTGGAGATGAGTTCATTATTTTCATCTCCAGCTACTTTAAGGACGCTGATAGTATCCAAGCGCGTCTGCAAGCAAATATCGCCAACTTTAATCAAGAGCAAAACCGTAGCTATGAACTTTCGATGAGTATGGGCATAGAGCGTTACTCACCAGAAAGCAATATGTCACTAGAAGAATTAATCGCCAGGTCTGACGAATTAATGTACGCTCATAAGCGTCTCAAGCGGGAATCTATTCAGTGAAGGTGAATCAATTTTGGATTTTGGATAATAGAATAAGGTTTACCTACCCAGCATGGGCTGCGATCGCTTCAATACTGATGCATTCCCAACTTCCCCTCACAAATCCCAAGTTGCTTTCAAAATGGCTTGATGCGATCGCATACTTGGTGGCCGGACAAGCGAGCTTTTGACAGACATTAAAAGTGAAGTTTTGGGGCGATCGCATTAAGGAAGTTTGCCTGCTTTGGATTTCCTTTTTATCGCCCAAACTTCAAGATCCTATTGTTTTTGCTAATTTACCACCTGGCTGCCATGACTGCGGGGTTCATCTTGACTAGCTGTTGGTGCTACTGGGGCTGAAAATTTGGAAACTTTCCCGCTAGCTTCAGCATAGGGGAGAGACGACCCAGTAACCAAAGCTTCTAAGTTGCTAGCCATAATCGTCCGGGGTTGATCACCGATCGCTTGGGCTATGGTTTCCCCTTGCTGACTCAAAAATACAAAATGGGGAATCCCATCCACCCGATATTTCAACATTTCTGGTAGCCACTTCGTATTATCCACATTCAGCATGACAAAATTCATCTTGTCAGCATACTCTGTTTCTAGTTGAGCGATATCTGGTGCCATTTTTTGACAGACAGTACACCAATCTGCATAAAACTCTACTAAAGATGGTTTGCCGTTGCTGATTGCTACTTCTAGCGGTGTGGACGAATCGCTTAACTTGGCAAGGGAAACCGAGGTTGTTTCAGTTCGCAATCCTAAGATCAGGGCAACGCCTAGAGCGATCGCTACCATTACAATCAAGAAGTTTCTCAAACGCTTCCCAAATGTGGATTCAGATTTATCGGGGGAATTAACAGATGAATCAGTACTCATAACAGAATTATAAAAACTTATTAAGCAATTTCTTCTTCAGTCTAGCTGACTCCAAGCGCTCTTTAATACGTAATTTTATCCTCAAAATGGGTATTACAAATAAGTACTTTAGATGATATAAGTTTTAAAAGATGATTTTAAGCTTCAGAAATACTAGTGCTGTGTGTGCCGTATTTTTATTAGTCAGCGCTAGCAGCTTTCACAAGTCAGCGATCGCCACTATAAACAACCAGTCCCAACTGATAGCACAGCAGAGGAAAATCCAGCTACACCCAGTTTTTAAATCTATTCTGCCCAAATTAAAGCAAAAGACTCAAATTAAGATTTTATTGCCGAAGTTTATTCCTGAGTCAGATGGGGAAAATCCAATTTATGCAATTATAGAAGCTGCTACGCAAAAAAAGTATGATATTTTACTGGGTTTCACTCCAGACTGTAATGGTGCTTCTGCATGTCGTTTGGGCGTTGTTTCTGCTGAAGCCGTAACCCGCAAAACACCCAGCCTGACAGGGAAACGTGTATCCTTAGCTAAGGGCATCACTGGCTATTTTGTAGATTTTACTTGTGGTGCTGGTTGCTCAGATGCTACCTTGACTTGGCGGCAAAAGGGTGTACAGTATGTTGTTGGAGTGAAAGCAGGCGAACGCACTTCTTTGATAAAAATGGCTAATTCTGCGATTAATCCCTAGCTAACGTCAGAGTTTGATTTTACTTAAGAGCGAAACAGCTGTGGTGATTGATAAACATTTATGGCGTAGTTAACAATCCACAGCACCAATTCAAAAATCAATAAATATCCTACCCACTGCAACTCGCTTTTAGAACCCAAAGGTTTTTATTTCTAAGTCATCAAACTCACGATTAAAGTCAATATTGCCAATCCTCCTAAAATAGCTAAAACTTGAGTAGTTCTATTACTTTTAGCGATAATTTCTGAGTAAGATAGTTCATGATTCTGAATCAGTAAAAACGAATGAGGACTAAATAAAAAAGGGAATAAACGATTCAAAAGTAAGCGCATAAAGAAGTTAATACTCCATAATCGCTTCTGTAAAAGGTCTTGATTATATTGCCAAGGATAACTAATTTGTGCTAAACGGATTAAGGCTTTAATATCTGGTTGACGTAAGCTTTGATAGCGAGGAAGTGCTTGAGAGAGATTATCTTGAGTTGCTGCCAAAATTTCATGAATTTGATAGACATCTTCTAAGGCTGAATTAACGCCTTGTCCAATGTCGGGAGGAAAACAATGAGTTGCATCTCCCAATAAAATTACCGCTGTTCCTTGGCTATCTTCAGGTTTCCCCCAAATTTTATACAACCCTGAACAATATTGAGGAATAGGAAATTTACCCCCATCACTAGATGTAAATCTAGCTATTTCTTCAGGAGAAATAATCTTTTCTAGGGGAAGCTGAGGAAATGCTTCTTTCAGGAATTGTTTAACTTCTTCTTTGGTTTCTAATTGCCAGATTTGATGATCTGGGTAGGTAATAATATTGGCAGTTCTAGGTTGATGAGGATTTTTAAAGGGTAATAACCCCAAAGAAATTGCTTTTTTACGCCCTTTAAAAGTAGACCTAATAGCGTAAGCCATTGTAGTTTGTGCTAAATCTCCTTCTGATTCTGATAAGGGAAATTGAGCAGGTAAAGTGAGAATTTTGTATTTTAAACCGGAACTAGGAGAAGGAAATTTTTGCATTTCAAAGGAATGTGATTCACCTTCCATTTGATGAAGAGTTTCACGCACAATAGAGTTTAAGCCATCACAACCTACTATCAGAGTAGGAATAAAGCTCAATTTTTCTTTATCTTGAGATTGGGTAATAATTTCTAAATGCTCTACATGTTGTTTAATTTCTACACCTTCAGTATTAAATAAGACCTGAATCGAATCTTGCCAATGTTGATGAATTTCTTGGTAAAGTAACTCCACAAAAGATGCTCTTGGCAGCCAATAGGCAGTCTTGCGTTTAGAATCAGTAATGGGCAGTTTCGTTGTTTTGCGTGTGCCGTCTTTTTGAATGAGAGTCAAATAAAATTCAGTATTAGCGACACTCAAATCAGCTAGTTTGGCAGTTAGTTCTAACAAATCAGTTAATTTTTGCCCTCTACCATCAATTTGATAACTAAAGGATTTATCTGGTTCGTAATAATCTGCTGATGGTCTTTTTTCAATAACTGTAATATCTTTCCAACCTCTTTTCGCCAACATTAAAGCTGTGCCTAATCCCGCCGGGCCTCCTCCCATAATGACAACGTTTTTCTTGTAAGAATGATTCATTTGACCTCTTGCAAAAAAGTTTTGTGGTATATTACTAGGCTAAACAATTTTCTAAAATTTAACTAGCCTTTCAACGGATCGCGGGAGTCCCCAGCCTCAACGTCAAAGTAGGGTGATGAGGAGTATCCCTACGACCAATCTTGAATGCAGTGAAAACTTCTTAGTGGGTAAGAATTCAAAATTCCAAATTACCATAAGTAAATTTAATTACTCTGTATTTTTTATTTATCGGTCATCAGGGTATTTTATCAAGCTCTGATGTTTGTGGATTCAGTAAATAAATATACTTATTCTCTACAAGAAAACATCTACTAAGGAGCTACGAAAAATATTTCAACTTTTGTTTGCTCTATTTTCTTGTATTACATGAATAATCGATGGCACTAGAGAAATAACTATAATTAATCCAATAATCGGTAACAAATACTTATCTACCTGTTCAGGTGGCAGAGATTTCCCTAAGAAAAACCCTAACATGGTGATGCCGAATGTCCAAAGAAAGCCACCGACTAAGTTGTAAGACATAAATGTGCGATAATGCATAGCACCAATCCCAGCCACAATCGGCGCGAAAGTCCGTACAATGGGTAAAAAACGTGCTAAAACAATCGTTTTTTTACCGTGCTGTTCATAAAAGTTTTGGGTTTTAACAAGATGTTTTTTATGAAACAACCATGAATCTTCTTTTGAAAATAGTCTTCTGCCAAATTTATGCCCAGTAAAATAGCCAACATTGTCACCTAAGACTGCACAAACAAAAGCACCAAAAATCAGAACCCAAATGTTCAGTAAATTCTGAGATGCGACAAATCCAGCAGTGAACAATAAACTATCTCCAGGCAGAAAAAAACCAATTAACAAGCCAGATTCAGCAAAGATAATCGCCCATACCCCAAGATAGCCAATTGATTTAACCAGTTGTGGTAAATCCAGATGCATAGAATTTCTTACCTTTCAACAATAGATCCACCACATTTTAACGTTTAGCAATTTTCCTGAATAAAAAGTAATATTAAATTTACGTAAAGTTATTGTGTAATCTTGGGAAATGTAATTACAGATAGCATATTTTATGTTATTTGTGCAAAATGCAAAGATATTTGAAAGTATTAAGACTATTTTGGACTGCTGCGATCGCAGCCGAGTTGGAGTATCGGATTAACTTTTTCATAGCTACCCTCAGCAGCTTGGGAAATCTTGTCGGCAGTCTGTTTGGACTATTCTTGTTTTACCGCACTGGCTACACTTTTAGTGGTTGGTCATGGGAAGCAGCTTTAGTAGTTCTCGGAATTTTTACCTTACTACAAGGATTTTCTGCTACTTTTCTAGCGTCGAACTTGAATCGCATTGTCCGCCATGTCCAAGAAGGTACTTTGGACTTTATATTATTAAAACCTATCCGCAGTCAGTTTTGGCTTTCCACCCATACCCTTTCACCTTGGGGACTCCCGGATCTAATTTTTGGTAGTATTATTATTGGCTACGCAGGTAAACGTCTCGGTGTAGGAATAGACAACTATCTACTTGGTGTGCTGCCGTTATTGTTCAGCTTGGTGATTCTGTACAGCCTGTGGTTTCTGTTGGGAGCTACGAGTATCTGGTTCGTCAAAATATACAACGTTACCGAAGTGTTGAGTGGTTTGTTGGATGCTGGACGATATCCCATCGCCGCATATCCCACTGCTTACCGCTTTTTCTTCACCTTTGTGATGCCAGTGGCTTTTTTAACTACTGTACCAGCCCAAGCACTGTTGGGTCGGAGTGAAATTAGTTGGTTGATAGGTGCGGCAATATTAGCAGTAGCATTGTTTTTGGTTTCCACTTGGTTTTGGCGGTTTGCGTTGCGGTTTTATACTAGTGCTTCGAGTTAGAGCGTAGACAAAGCAGCGCCTTGTCCAGAGTTGTTGGAGCAACATAAAGTTAACATATGAAAAGTAATCAAATTCTTCCTGGAAGCTTTGGTGTACCTATATTAGGTGAAACACTCTCATTTATTTTCGACCACGATTTTGCTAAAAAGCGCTATCGCCAGTATGGGCCCATCTTCAAAACTGTTGCTTTATTCAATTGTAATAACTCATAGTCTAAAGGAAATCTACCTTGAACCAGAGCGTTTTGATCCAGATCGTTTCAGTCCCCAGCGCCAAGAACACAAAAAGTATCCTTTTAGTTTAGTTGGTTTCGGTGGTGGGCCACGCATCTGTATTGGTATAGCTTTTGCCAAAATGGAAATGAAGATTGTTGCTGCCCACCTTCTACGCAATTATCATTGGGAGATATTACCCAATCAAAATTTAGAGGCAGTTAGGATTCCCACTAATCACCCTAAAGATGGGTTACGGGTTAGATTTCAACCTCGGTAAAATGTTTTATGGCATCTCAAATAGACATACATTTGCCTAATGGAGTTTTACAAGGCTTACAAAATGTAAGAGATTTTGTAGGTGAAAATGTTAACTCTCTAAATAACTCAGCACAACAAGTTGGGGAGTCTTTGAAGGCAACAGCCACTACAACAACTGATAGAGCGATTAATACAGTTACGACAAGCTTAGAGCAAAGTTGGCAAACTGCTGATAAATTTAAGAGTACAACATCGGGAGCAGTAAAAACAGCATTGGCATCTTCTGTAAGTGATTGGCTGACACAACACCCGATATTTTTCAGGTTAGTTCAAATACTAGGTTGGGGGGCTAATCACCCAATTATTAGTATAGTGATTTTGCTGTTTGTACTTGCTCTAGTTTGGAGCATCATCAAAGCAATTGTCCGCTTGATTGAAACAGCTAGTTGGTCAATACTCAAAGTACCGATAAAATTAATTCAGGCTTTTATTAAAGTTAGCTTTTTATCCTTAATTAAAGTTGGCAGTTTTGGTGTTCAACGAATCACAGCTACTAAAACAACTGAGAATCTGCCAGCTTTACTACCTGAAAGTTTTCAACCAAATAAGCAACAACGATTAGCAGAAATTACTAGTCGCTTAGAAACAATTCAAAAAGAACAAAATGAGCTTTTACAAGAAGCAGCAGATTTGATTGCTGACGACACAATCGAGACAACAATCCTAGAAATTAAACCGCTAAAAAGCGTTGAATCACATCTTGGCTGAGTTCGGTGGTGGAACCGGAGGCGACAATACCACCTTTTTGCATAGCGTAATAGTAATCTGCCTGACGGACAAAATGTAAATGTTGCTCTACCAATAAAACTGAAATGCCTGTAGTTTCGACGATGCGACGGACTGCGGCTTCGATTTCTAGGATGATTGAAGGTTGAATACCTTCAGTAGGTTCATCTAAGACGAGTAATTGAGGTTCCCCCATTAAAGCACGGGCGATCGCTAATTGTTGCTGCTGTCCTCCACTCAAATCACCACCCATCCGCGAAAGCATCGTTTTTAATACCGGGAATAAGCTAAAAACTTCCTCTGGAATTTCTGCTTTTTTTACCTGCTTCTTTCTAGCTTCCAACCCCAGCAGTAGATTTTCTTTGACTGTCAAACGGGGGATAATCTCTCGTCCTTGGGGAACATAACCAATTCCCAACTTTGCCCTTTGGTCGGGAGATTTAGAGTTGATTAATTCTTCAGCTAAGTTAATTGTACCGCTGCGGGGTTTGAGTAAACCCATAATTGTTTTGAGTAATGTAGATTTACCTACACCATTGCGTCCAATTAGGCAGATCATTTGCCCAGATGGTACGCTCAAATCTACATTGCGAAGAATATGGCTTTCACCGTAGTAAACGTTAAGGTTAGAAATTTTTAGCATAGGGAAGGGAGACAGGATGAACTTAGACTTCCTTAGATTTTAACTACCGTTGGGTTAGGCACTTTGCTCGTGTTTTTCGTGACAAATCATCTCATAATATGCCGCTGACATGAGCAAACAAGAGGAATGCGGGTATATTTGCTGAAATTTGTTCAAAAAAACAGATATAGGAGTTTTGAAGCTAATTTCCGAGTTCAAAACTAAGTTTCCGAGTTCAAAACTAAGTTTTCAAGTTCAAAACTAAGTTTTCAAGTTCAAAACTAAGTTTCCGAGTTCAAAACTAAGTTTACAAGTTCAAAACTAAGTTTTCGAGTTCAAAACTAAGTTTACAAGTCAGAAATTAGATTTTTGACTTCAAAAACCTAATTTACAAGTTTAAACCTCATCTATCTTGAGAACCGTAGTTTTTGCCCTCACCCTAAATCCCTCTCCCTACTTGGGAGAGGGACTTCTTTCCGGCTCCCCTTCTCCCAATATTGGGAGAAGGGGCTGGGGGATGAGGGTTTTTGTTTTCATACCGAAAGAACTACAGTTTTCAAGGTGGACGCAGTTTAAAACCAAAGTTTGCTAGGTCAATTACCTCAAGTTTGGGATGCGTAATAGGCTCACAGCTAAGAGCAGCAGAGCAATGTTAGCCTACTGACCGCAACAAACGAGTAAAACCTTCTTGCTCAAAGTATTACCAGGTGAATAGAAAGTGCGATTGAGTTTTTCATTCTTGCTGTTGTCCCAAATATACTTCAATCACGCGGGAATCATTTTGAACTTCCTGAAAATTTCCTTCGCACAGTACCGAACCTTCATGTAATACCGTTACTTTCTTGGCAATTTGACGCACAAATTCCATATCATGTTCAATGACTAAAATTGAATGACTTTGCGCTAGTGCTAAAAGTAGTTCACCAATGTTGTAAGTTTCTTCATCTGTTAAACCAGCTACTGGTTCATCAACGAGTAATAAGTCAGGTGACTGTGCTACTAACATGCCAATTTCTAAACGTTGCTTTTCTCCGTGGGAAAGTAAACCTGCTCTGATGTCTGCTTTAGGAGTTAAACCGATGGTTTCTAATAATCCTTTAATACTATTCTTTTCAGCAGTATTAGAATGCCCAAACAATGTAGAAAAGACATTCTTATTGCGGTTGCTAGTAATTTCTAGATTTTCACGAGGCGTTAAATTTAAGTAAATTCGGGGTGTTTGAAACTTGCGCCCAATTCCTAATCGCGCAATTTGATGTTCAGGTAAAGAACGCAGGTTTTTACCTTTGAAGATAACTCGCCCAACAGTTGGTTGCACTTTCCCAGTAATCACATCCAGAAATGTTGTCTTTCCTGCACCATTGGGGCCAATTACTACCCGTAATTCACCTACATCCATGCTAAAGTTTAGCTGGTTTAGCGCCTTGAAACCGTCAAAACTAACAGTTACGTTTTCAGTTTCCAATATTTTCGCGTTCATGTTGCACTTGTGCGTCTTCTTCCAAGGTGGGATATGTAGCAATTTGTTGACGACGATTGAAAAGAGAAATATTCTGACTACGCAACCATCCCACTATGCCGTCAGGTAGCACTGTAACGACTATCAAAAATAGTGCGCCTTGGAAAAATAGCCAGATTTCAGCAAATTGTTCACTTAAAAAAGTGCGGGCATAATTGACTAACAAAGTTCCGACAATCGCCCCAATTAAAGTACCGCGTCCCCCTACAGCCACCCAAATCACCATTTCAATCGAAAAGGCAATATCCATTGCTCTGGGTGAGACAGAACCACTCTGAAGGGTGTAAAATGCTCCTGCTATACCTGCGATCGCACCTGAAACTGCAAACACCAACACCTTAAAATCTGTAGGATCGTAGCCAGAAAATCGTACCCGACTTTCATCATCACGAATCGCTATCAACAATCTGCCAAAGCGTCCAGTTGTCAACCAGCGACAAATGCCGTAAGTGGCTGCGAGAAACACTACCGTTAGTGTGTAGAAAACAAATTGCGTTTTCGCATCACTAACCGTTGCCCCAAACAAAGTTGTAAAATCTATCAGTCCGTTCGTACCGTTGAAAAATTGTTGTTGACCGTTAAAGAAATTGAAAAATACAATAGTTCCGGCTTGAGTCAAGATAGAAAAATAAACTCCCTTGAGGCGATTACGAAATACTAAATATCCCAACAATCCTGCCAATAACCCTGGAATTAGTACCACAAAAGCTATTGTCAAAGGAAAAGAATAAAAAGGTTTCCAAAACCCTGGAAGTTCTGTAACTCCATAAAGCCCCATGAAATCAGGTAACTCACCAGTGGGAACTTGGAGTTTTAGGTACATTGCGATCGCATATCCACCCAAACCGAAGAAAATACCATGTCCCAAACTTAGTAAACCAGTATAACCCCAAATCAAATCAATACCCAAAGCCACAATCGCCAGCGACAAAAATCGCCCCAACAAATTCAGACGAAATTCCGAAAGTACCACTGGCATGATAATTATCAGGAAGAGTGCGATCGCAACCACCACCCCCACCTCAATTAATAATCCTCCTCCCTTGTTTCTCATTCTCTGCATCCTTTGCGCCTCTGCGGTTTAAACATCAACAGTACGTCCCTTTTGCGGAAAAATCCCCCCAGGCTTCCACTGTAAAAACACAATAATCAGCGCAAATACCATCACCTTAGCCATACTTGTCGTCGCAAAAAAAGTAAACAAATCAGCCAAAGGCTTCACAGGAGTCAACAACACAGCCAAAGTCCCAGAACCAATTAAAAAATTAGCCGTACCAATACCCAAAGCAGCCACAATCGTCCCGACTAAATTGCCCACACCCCCAACGACAACAACCATAAAAGTATCAATAATATAGTTTTGTCCAGTATTTGGCCCTACAGAACCCAGCAAACTAATCGCACATCCAGCCACACCAGCTAAACCAGAACCCAGTGCAAAAGTAATCGCGTCAACCTTTTGAGTTGGGATACCCAAACAAGCACTCATACTCCGGTTTTGTGTCACAGCCCGAATCCTTAAACCCCAGCTAGAACGTTGTAAAAATAAGTAAATTCCCGCCACACAGATTATTGTTAAAGCAATAATAAATAATCTGGCAAAGGGTAATTGCACACCACCTAAAGACATCCCTGCTTGTAACCAAGTTGGTGCTGTTACATCTACATTTTGAGCGCCAAACCAAGGTTGAGTTACTGCTAACTGATAAGTTTGACTCAATAAATTGCCCATTGTTATTGTCACACCCAGCGATAGTAAAAATATCACCACCACAATCCAGTTACGAACTCTTCCCAAATTCGTGCGAGAATTTAAAATCCATAAACCTCCAAAAAACAATAGAGAAAATATACCTATACCAATTATCAATACCCAATTTACGCTGCGAACCAACTGCTGAAAAATTAAACTTACTCCCCAAGTTGCTAATAAAGTTTCTAAAGGGCGTCCATACAGATAACGAATCACACTTTTTTCTAAGATTAATCCCACCGCAGCCGTGAACATAAAAGCAATAATCAAAGCCAAAAATATATAAACTTCAAACCACATTCCGCCCAATTGTTTACAGCCATTTTGGACAACAAATGTTGTATATGCACCAAACATCATCAATTCACCATGCGCCATATTGATGACGCCCATCAATCCAAATATAATCGCCAGTCCCAACGCAGCAATTAATAATACCGCGCCAATACTAATACCATTAAATACAGCTTCTAAAAAACCTGTTAACACTTATTTCTCCCCAACAGCTATTAGCTAGTAGTTAGCCATTAGTCAATACTTAATTTATAATTAGTAATTAATTATGAATTACTGTAGGGTGTGTTAGGCGCACATTTCGATATGATTTATAACGAAAAAGATGACATAAGCGCCTAACGCACTATCTTATATAGCGGTGCGTTAGGCTAAAGCCGTAACACACCCTAACTTTTGATTTACTAATGACTAATGAATTAAACTTTCTTGTATTTACCACCCTTAGCAGGGTCAGTCCAATCACAAGCAAATCCTTTAGTTTCTTTGACAAATTGATTCCAAGGAACTGGCTCAACTGCTGTTGGAGTAGCATAGACAATATCAAACAAACCATCTAGCCTGACTTGACCAATTCGCACAATTTTGGATATATGATGATTAGCATCCATTGTCACTTTACCTTCAGGTGCATCTATGGTTTGACCATACGCCGCAGCGCTCACTTTAGCTATGTCTGTAGTACCAGCTTTTTCTACCGCTTGCTTCCACAAATAAACGGCAATATATGCTGCTTCCATTGGGTCATTTGTTACCCGATTTTCACCGTACTCTTTCTTAAAAGCTGCGACAAACTTCTTATTAGCAGGTGTGTCTACTGTTTGGAAGTAATTCCAAGCAGCGTAGTGACCTTTGAGATACTCTACACCAATTGCTTTAACTTCTTCTTCAGCAATACTGACAGACATGGAAGGATATCTATCTGGTGTCAATCCAGCACCTTTCAATTGTTTGAAGAAAGCAACGTTACTATCACCATTCAGAGTATTGTAAATTACACCTCCATTAGGCAAAGCTTGCTTAATTTTAGTAATAATCGGTGTAACTTCTGCGTTACCTAGCGGTAAATAATCTTCGCCAACTGTTTTACCACCTAAAGCTTCTAGTTGAGCTTTAATAATTGTGTTAGCAGTCCGGGGAAAAACGTAGTCTGAGCCAACTAAGAAAAATTCTTTGCCCTTATTTTTCAACAGCCAATCAACAGACGGTTCGATTTGTTGATTTGGCGCAGCGCCAGTGTAAAAAATATTTTTAGAACACTCTTGACCTTCGTACTGCACAGGATACCAGAGCATATGATTTTTGCTCTCAAATACTGGCTTCACATTCTTACGGCTAGCAGAAGTCCAACAACCAAAAACTACAGCGACTTTATCTTGATCTATTAGCTTGGTTGCCTTTTCTCTAAAAGTATCCCAGTTAGAAGCACCATCTTCAGTAATTGCTTCAATTTGTTTACCTAAGATACCACCGCCAGCGTTAATTTCTTTGATTGCTAATTTTTCAGCATCGACAACGCTTTTTTCACTAATAGCCATCGTACCACTAAGGGAGTGCAAAATACCTACTTTGATTGTGCCACCAGCAGTAGCAGCAGCTGGCGAAGCAGTAGGAGGTGCGACTGGACTCTCTGTAGCAGTTGGAGAATTATTCGCGCAAGCTTTTAGAAAAAAGCTGCTTCCAAAAGTTAGAGAACCATAGATTAAAAACTTGCGTCGGTTAAATTGTCTTCTCATATCTTTATGAATTTTCCTTTTGATGAATCAACTAACTTAATAGAAAGCTGACAATATCAAACCTTTAAAGTGTGATAATAGTGCGATATTTTACTAGGAAAAAGTTACTTATTATACAAAATATTTATTTTTGTAATAAAAAAACAAATTTGTAATATTAATCTTTGTTAAGCTTAATATTATGAAATTATTGTTAGCAGTGAAGAGATAGCTGGGTAATAATTTCATCTTCCTTGCCAGCAGCAAAGTTAGCAAAGCGCTTTGCTAAAGGTGGTACAATCACTAAAGGATTGCTAAACCCAGAGAATAGATGAACGCTTTCAAATCCTGGGATAGTACTAATCAAGGGCAAGCGATCGCTACTAAATGCCACCAAGCAATGATGCCAAGTTCCTGGTAAATTCTCCAAAACTGGCAAAACTTCACCGACACTTTTTCGCAGCCACTTTTCACTCGCCTCTGAGTCTACCTTGGCATGAGGATCTGTGAGAACGCGGCTAATTTGACCGATGCGGAAGCTACCATCTTGCATCTGAATCGCACTTGCATCTAAAATCGGCGGTACTGGCTCATTACCGGGTTGATTCCACAATTCATCAACTTGAGTAGATTCAGCTTCTAGTTGAAATCGTTGCAGATTAGCTGGCATAACTAAGGTGCGTAACTGTACATCCACAGGTGAGGTTTCAATAATTTCTTCATGGGTAAAATACAGTTTGACGGGAATACCAGCAGATTTTAGTAGCTGGCGGCTGAGTCCACCCGCACAGATGACAACGTTTGCACTGTGAAAAGTTCCAGTAGTTGTTTTTACACCATCTTGCAATACTTGCAATACTTGGGTAATCTGCATTTCACCCCCAGCACGCAGAAAGCCTTGGATGTAAGCTTGTGCTGTTTTTTCTGGGTGAATATGACCGTGTTTGACAGTTAAAGCACCAGATATCGCCTCTCGATTTAGCAGTGGTTCCAACTCACAAGCTTCTTGGATACTCAGTAAACGGGGTGGAATAGCAAACTGATTATATGATCCAGCAGTTGCTTCTGGGTCACTGGCAGCTGAAATAGTTAGTAATAAATCTAATTCCCGAAATTCGATATCAGCGTCTAACTCTTGAGATAGGATATGGTAACGTGCGATCGCTTCTTCGCACAATTGCCGAGTTAATGTTGTAGTACCCGACCAATAGGCAAGCCCACCATAACTATAGCGAGTTGCATTCTGTGGTGTTTGGTATTGCTCCAATAAAAGTACAGAAAAGCCAGTTTTAGCCAGTTCGTAGGCGAGTGCAGCACCCGCAATTCCACCACCAACCACAATCCAATCGTAGGTTTTCATCTAATATGTTGCTTGTAAACGACTTAAAAGATATTCTCTTGCAAGGATAGGAGAATAAATAGGCGATTGTTCTTTCTGGCAACTTTCCAAACAAGCAATTTCTATATCATCATTAGGATGACAGAAAAAAGCAATAGAATACCGGGACTGGTTCACCCTGTTATCACTAGGAATCATTACCCGATGCTTGGTTGAGCAAAACACATGATTTGTCCACCGTTGGATTAAATCGCCAGTATTGACTATTACAGTATCAGGAATTGTAGGTGCGGCAATCCACTCTCCAGATGCTGTCTGTACTTCCAACCCCCCAACGTCATCTTGGAAAAGTAAGGTAATACTGCCATAATCGGAATGCTCACCAGCACGCACTTGTCCGGGTTTGGGTGGTGTCTGCAATGGGGGATAGTGCAGCAATCGCAAGGTATGATTTTGTTGATTGTGTCTTATGATCAAAAAATCTTCTGGCAATTCCAACGCCAAACCAAATGCTTGCAGTACCGTGTTTGCAAGTTCTGTGCAACTATCATAAAAGGCGACAATAGAAGCATTTATGTCTACAGCCGCTTGTTTGTTTACATTAAACGCCTCTTTCAAGTCGCCTGGTTTGTTGGAGTCAAGACGTTCTCTTTCAAGACCAACATAACCCGTGTTACTAAATTCATCACTCCAAGCTTGCTTTTGCTTAACTTCTAAGGGTAAATTGAAGAAATATTTGCTGTGCGTGAATACTTGTCTAATTAGGTCTTTTGATATTCCTGAATTCTGTAAATACATGAAGCCAATTTCATGGCCAGCTTGATAGATTTGTTTGATCACAGTTTGGCGAGTTATTGTGTCGCCATTGGTAAAGGCAGTTAAATCTATTACTGGAATTGTAACCATTTATATATAATTAGAGATTTTGTGTTTCGCTAACAGTAGTATACTCAATACTTAGGTACGGAATTTGACAATGACTCTTGCTCCTTGGCGAAGCGCGATCGCTCATGCACTCGATTGCAACCGCAGCCTTGTTTATCCCCGTTACCTGCAACTAGCAACGGTGCAGCCGAACGGTCGCCCCGCTAATCGTACCCTAGTCTTTCGCAACTTTCTAGAAGATACAAACCAGCTAAAATTTATCATCGATAGCCGTAGCGCTAAAGCCGACCAGATACAGCAACAACCTTGGGCAGAAGTTTGCTGGTACTTCCCCAATACACGAGAACAATTCCGTATTACTGGCTGTTTAACTCTGGTAGGAAATGATGATTCTTACCAGAATTTACAACCAGCCCGCATTTCCATTTGGCAAGAACTGAGTGATGCTGCACGTTTACAGTTTGCTTGGCCCCATCCTGGTAAACCCAGAGTTGAAACCCCAGAAGCTTTTGCACCACCAGCACCCGACCCCGGACAACCATTGCCTAATTTTTGCCTACTGCTACTCGACCCAGTGCAGGTAGACCACTTAGAATTGCAGGGCGAACCACAAAATAGAAAGTTTTATCGCCGCGATGAAAATCAAGAATGGTTTTGTGAAGAAATTAATCCTTAATTTTTTGAAAGGGGAATGGGGAAAATACAGTTCGGTTTTCTTTCACAACATCATCCCTTGGGCAACCTTATTCTGACTATTTTTCCGCAAGCATTTGTTTCATGAGAACCAGGTATATTTGCTACCGGGTGATGAAGTTGTAATCACCAAAGTAGGTAAACATTCCTGTGCGGCCGGATAGGTTCTTTTCAAGTCTATTTGGAATCTGCATTAGCATCTATAATTTTTATTCCTCACTCCTGACTTTCTTTAAATACCCGCACCATCTAGAAACTGCTGTATTGCCTTATCTCTAAGGTTACACACAGGAGCATCTTGTGAGAAATCAGCTTGGTTAGAAGCTACACAACCTGTCAAGACAAGAGTTTTTCTAGAAGAGTTGGTGCGCTGAAGAGTTTGTATTTGTTCTTCCAGCGCCTCAATCCGGTCTACTAAAGCACGAATTACTTCAGCTTCCGAATCTGGTAAGTTACTGTGTTCAAGAGGTGCAACCCGGACTCCAGAACGATATATAATCCGTCCAGGCACGCCCACTACAGTACAGTCAGAAGGGACATCCCTGAGAACAACAGACCCAGCGCCAATACGGACATTGTTGCCAATTTGGATATTGCCTAGTACCTTAGCTCCAGCTCCTACTACGACATTTTCACCCACAGTGGGATGGCGCTTGCCACATTCTTTACCAGTACCTCCAAGGGTGACACCTTGATAAATTAGCGTATAGTCTCCCACGATCGCAGTTTCACCAATTACTACACCCATCCCGTGGTCAATAAACACACTTTGCCCAATTGCTGCACCAGGATGGATTTCAATTCCAGTCAAAAACCTAGCCAAGTGAGAAATCAGGCGAGGAATAAAGGGAAGACCAACAGTATAAAGCCAGTGAGCCAGCCTATGGAATAGCAAGGCTTGCAAACCAGGGTAACAAAATAAAACTTCCAACCAGTTACGGGCAGCTGGGTCACGTTCAAAGATGATACGAAAGTCAGCACGTAGTATAGATAGCACGAGATAGCACCCTCGGAAAGCACAACAAGCGACTCTCCCATATTATCCTCTCAGGCGTTATACCTAAAAATTGGGAATGGGGCACTTGTACTTAGCGGCGTCGTAAAGCCTGCGGCATAGCTACGCTTAAAGCCCAGCCTCTCCAAGAGTTGTATTGGGCATTAGTTATTAATCACTTGACTCCAAACTCCTGTACGCGATTAATCGCGTCTGTGCACTCCCCATTACTGCTGCTCCACCGTCAGAGTATAGTCATGCTTGACCCCAGGATTAAATGTACCCACCCAAATCCGATAGGTGCCACTTTTCCAGTTGCGATCGCTAACGCTAGCATCTTTACTTTTACCAGTGTCATCGCCGCACCGAATTGTCGTTTGATTTGGTCCTTCAATCAGTAAAGTCGTGTCATTGTTGCTGCTATCAACTTGTATTGTCAGCTGGGAAAAGTCCTTTTCCAAAACCATAATATGATCTGGAGTCGGATCGGCAAAGCCAATACAGGCTTTTTGATCGCGATCGCGGTTACTTATGGCAGACAATGAGTAAGAACCACCTGTAAACCCCTGCACTCTTCCTTGTGCTGGATCAAAGTTTGTTGATAAATTGAAAGTACCAAAATTTGCTGTCTCTGCTATTACAGGGGTAGCTGTGATAGCGGTAAGTATAGCCAACAGCCAGCCGCCGTGAAACTGAAGTCGGGGGCGACAGTATTTCATAGTAGCCCTCCAACAGGCTTTTAAATTAGTAGTGATATATACATATTCTACTGAAAAAATTCTAGTTAAATTTCAGTTGGTTGTGCCACATTAAAATGTGCCACACTAAAGGGTTTTGAAAGCAGACAGCTAATTGCTAGGGTGTTTTTTGATATAAACAGCAGCTACAATTTCCCAACTTCTGATTTGAATGCTGCTGGGGATACACCCAGAATGTCATAAGGATTATATTCCATTACTGAAGAAAATATACGTAAATATAATGGAAGAAGAAAGTGCAGAAGTTTAAAAAATTTTTAACCTTCTGCATTTAAAACTTCTATGAAAATCTCACGAATTATTGAGTTTGAAGAAAACGCCACCTTTGAGCGATCGCGTGTCAGTTCCATAACTACTGACTGTGAGTGATCGCAAATTGTTAAAAAATGGTTTACCTAAGACTTCCACTAACTTGAGAATCGGTACTTGACGCTCTAACAAATTCTGGCTCTTTGTCCAGTCAAGATATATATAGCCTTGGTTTGGTAAGGGAATCGCAGCGATACTATCTTTGAAATTGGGATTGTCAATTATGGAATTATCCTTAATTGTGAGAATTTCATCCATAGTCTCTAAGTCAGAGGTGAAAATTTCGTAATTTCCTAAAGTTGTATGCAATCCCCGCACTTTTGTTTCAATGCTGAAGGATGCTCCTTCTTTAACATCACTTTTTTTTGTAGCCGTAGTTAATTCTGTCCAAGCGGAGATTTTTTGCTTGTCTATAGTCAGAAGATTAATGCTGAGTCCGTTAGATGAGGCGATCGCATCTAATCGAGTAACACCTTGTTCTACAGCCTCGGATTTTTCCACCACAAAAATCCAATGAGGGGTTGTTTGCTCTTTCTCTGGTAACAATGCTATGGCATATTCTCCCTGTACCCAACTGAAAATATCCTCTGGGAAGTTTATCCCCCAGCGTTTTTGAACATCCACCAAAGGTTTTGCTAACCGAGAAACCACATCTTCCTTAGAACCATATATAGTTGCTGTTGCTTGTCTCCAAAGTTTGGCTACATCACTGTCACCCAAATTACTTAAATTTGAGCCAGAAATTGCCAAACCTGTGGACGCTGGAATATACTGCAATGCTCCCACAGGTTTAGATAGCGGTGGGGATGGAGGGACAATTTCCGATGAAGTCAGAAAGGTAGTTTCTGCTAGCAATCCTTTGGGGTTCAACGCCAGGGAAATAATTTGGCTGTTATAAAGTTGTTCTGGCAGTTCTAACCCTTGCCATTTTGCCACAATGGGAAGATTCAAGAAAGCTACAGCTAAACCCCCTTTGGGAAGTTGTTTTGTAGCTTTTTGGTATTCGGGAGAGCTAGTCAAATTCAGATCGGGCGCTTGGACGTTATTAATCGCGTCTCGCAACACTTTAGGATCGTTGGCAAACAACACAAAGTCTTCACCAACAACAGCACCAGCAAGCAAGTCCTGCTCTGGTTGAGAATTGTCAGAAATCAGCTTTACGCCTTTGTATTGTTCAACAGCTAAGTTTGCTCCAGCTAACGCCCGTTTGGAAAACAATAACTCGACAAACTCGCGGCTTTTCTCCGGTTGCTGGGTTGAGAGTGCTAACAGATACCCTGGTTGCTGTCCGTTTTCTAAATCGCGATCAATATCTAAGGTGGTGATAGCTAATGTAATTTCGTTCCCTAACCAGGGTTGAATGTCTTGTTTGTAATCTATGCCACTCTTGGCGAATAAACTGGTTTTGAGTTTAGATAGTTCCTCTTCTTGCTCCAACGCCTGCAAACGGTCAGGATTCGCCAGTAATGAAACCATTACAGGGGAAAGTTTTGACACGAATATGGCTGCACCAGGCTGGGAGGTAGAAGCAATCAGGTTAGCTGGACTTTTGGCGAAAAACCAGTAAAAGCCAGCGATCGCAATCACTAGCAGTGCGATCGCACCTGCGACGATAAAACCAATAAATGAACGTTGCCTATTCACATTAAACCTTTAATAAAGACGGTTTACAGCCATTTAAGCAGAAAGCTTACCAGGATATATCAGCCTTCTTGAGAATGGATACTCATGCAAAGGCAGAGATTTTCTGTAACCATAAATAGTATTAGGACTCTTTATAGGGAATTCTTTTAGTCAACCCATGAACCAGATTAGTGTAGAAGAACTGGCACAACGTCTTTCTTCTGGTGATGCAAATATTCAGCTAGTAGATGTACGAGAACCACAAGAATTGGCGATCGCTAGCATTGAGGGCTTTGTCAACCTACCCCTGAGTCAATTTGCCGAATGGGGAGATCAAGTCCCAAACCTCTTCAATCCCCAAGCTGAAACCCTTGTGTTATGCCATCACGGCATCCGCTCTGCCCAGATGTGCCAGTGGTTGATTGCTCAAGGTTTTACAAATGTGCAAAATATTTCGGGTGGTATTGATGCTTACTCCCTCTTAGTAGACCATTCAATTCCCCAGTATTAGCTTGTGTTTAGGGTGCATTACTCAGATGGAACTTACTCTTCCATCTGGCTTTTGCTATTGTGAAAACAGCAGTAGATAAGTTTAGGGGCTTGCCACTTTCGGGAATTTGTACATATTTACGGAACTTTTCGACCCCAATCTTCGCGGCGAGCGCCGCGAAAATACGTATCCAATAATACTTTTATCAGTGTATAATTATGCAAATATAAGTCGAAAAAGATGTTGTAAATTCAAACTCTTAGCTTTTGATGCAAAAGCCTAAATTATCTTTGGAGCGCACTTTTAAAGAGTGCTGTATGTAAACCTTAAAATTAATTATCACAAGATAATTGTATAATTTATGATCTTAATTAATTATTAATATTCTTTGTTTTCGATCAAATCAACGAATTTTTCCAGAGTTTGATTAAAATTTGCCTTTAGCAAAACATACCCTATGGAAGTCCAGTTAACAAATCGACAACAGCATATACTTTGGGCAACGGTACGTCACTACATTGCTACAGCAGAGCCTGTTGGTTCAAAGGCTTTGGTCGAAGAGTACGACCTGGGTGTAAGTTCAGCCACAATTCGCAATGTGATGGGCGTTTTAGAAAAGTCTGGATTACTCTACCAACCACATGCCTCTGCCGGACGAATACCTTCAGATTCAGGCTATCGCATTTATGTTGACCAGCTAATTACACCTTCTCTGCGTTCGCGCAGCGTGTCGCAGACAGACGCTACGCGAACGGAAACTTTAGGACGAGAAGTAGAGGTGGCACTACAAAAGCGCCTCCAGTGGGAAGATTGGAGTTTAGAAACCCTACTGCAAGGAGCCGCACAAATTTTAGCAACCTTAAGTGGTTGCATTAGCTTGATTACGATGCCGCAAACAACTACAGCGCTATTGCGACATCTGCAATTAGTGCAAATTGAAGCAGGACGGATCATGTTAATTGTAGTGACCGAAGGTTATGAGACACATTCCAAGTTAATGGATTTGTCGCCAATAGCAGAGGAAACACAACGGGATTCAGAGGTAATTGATCGCGAGTTGCAGATTGTTTCTAACTTTTTGAATAGCCACTTGCGGGGGCGAAGTCTGTTGGAATTAGCCAACCTCAACTGGAGTGAACTAGATCAGGAGTTTCAACGCTACGGGGAATTCTTGAAAAATTCAGTTGCAGAATTGACTCGTCGCACTCTTGCACCAACTACAACACAAATTATGGTTCGGGGTGTGTCAGAAGTTTTGCGCCAGCCGGAATTTTCCCAGTTACAGCAGGTACAAACGATTATCCACCTGCTGGAAGAAGAACAAGACCAACTATGGCGATTAATATTTGAGGAACCAGAGCCTGAGGATGTGGGTAAGTCAAGAGTAACGGTTCGCATTGGTGCAGAAAATCCTCTAGAACCGATACGCACCTGCACCTTGATTTCTTCCAACTATCGCCGAGGTTCGGTACCAGTAGGAAGTGTGGGGGTTTTGGGACCAACGCGTCTAGATTATGAAAGTGCGATCGCAGTCGTGGCATCTGCTGCTGATTACCTCTCAGAAGCTTTCAGTTATTTCAATCCTTAAGGTGATGTTTAGTGACAAGCCGCTACGGGTATAGACAAGTGAACAATACCATTGCAAGCAGATAGCCCAATTTGTAGCGGCACAATCAATAATTAATACTACTTAAATCTTTCATGGTTAGAAAAATTGCCTTTGGCGTGCTGTGGCTGGGATTCATTGTCTATGCTTTTTTCCTCGCGCCTCCTGAGCAACCCGGTACATTCGAGTTAATTAAAAACCTTTCTAGTGGTCAGTGGCAAGGCGTTAACCCGTTAGTCATAGCACTATTCAACCTCATGGGTATCTGGCCTCTCATCTACAGTGCAGTAGTGTTTATTGACGGTAGAGGGCAAAAAATACCTGCTTGGCTATTTGCGATCACCTCTTTCGCAGTCGGGATATTTGCCTTGTTACCCTACTTAGCCCTTAGGGAACCTAATAACAAGTTTGTCGGTAAAAAGAATGCCTTGCTCAAGCTGCTAGATTCTCGTGTGACTGGGGTTGTTTTGACAGTAGCCACGGTTATTCTAGTTGCCTATGGTTTAAGAGGAGGAGATTGGAGCAGTTTTGTGCAACAGTGGCAAACAAACCGCTTCATCAATGTGATGAGTTTAGATTTCTGCCTACTTTCCCTATTATTTCCCGCATTACTAGGGGATGATATGGCGCGTCGCAGTTGGAATCCGCAGTTTTTCTGGTTAATAACGTTGATACCGCTATTCGGCCCATTGATTTATTTATCTGTGCGTCCACCTTTACAAGAAGTGGATGTAGAGTCAATATCCAAGCAGCCAGCAGCGAATTGAAGAATAAAGTGCGTTTTTCGCAATCCAAAATGGTATTACCCAAAATCCCCTTTTTCAGTAGATCGGGGATTTTCTGTTGCGGGTGCGTAAATCCCAAGAGAAAATTTTTTTCTGAAAGTACTTTACAAAACGCAATAAATCCTTTAAGATGTGTAACAGGTAGTCAAACCTACCTAATTCATTCGCAAATAATCGCATTTATAAAACAATGACAACAACCATTCAACGTCGCGAAAGCGCCAACGTATGGGATAGATTCTGTGAGTGGATCACCAGCACCAACAACCGG
>NZ_CALMFY010000137.1 GCF_937863485.1 uncultured Nostoc sp.
GATATAAATATATAATACTACGGTTAATTTATCGGAAAATAGTCGTATATATGGTGTCTTTGTACACAAGCTTTCCTAGCTTTAACAGTAATAATACTCAGCAAGTTTTTGCCCGTCGGTCATTCCTGCCAGAGCATCAAAACGGACTTTGGAAGATTGAAACGGGTTTTGTCAGGACTTTTACCTATCTGGAAGATGGTACAACCGTCGCTCTGGGATTGTGGGGCCCTGGAGATATCGTTGGTAAGGCTTTGTCAAAATTAGAACCTTATCAGATGGAATGCTTAACTAAAGTGGAAGCGACGGTCTTACGTTTAGAGGAATGGACTCAACTAACAGAAACTCTACTTGCTCATATCCAACAGGCTCAAGAATTAATGGTTATTCGTAGCCATAAAAAAGTGGATAATATGCTCATCAAGCTATTGGCATGGTTATCCAAAAAGTTTGGTTCAGAAGTTGAGAAGGGGCGTTTAATAGATATGCGTCTGACTCATGAAGACCTGGCGGAAATGCTCGGTTCAACTCGTGTGACCATCACTCGTGTTCTTGGGCAGTTTGAGCAAGAAGGCTTGATTGATCGTCTTTCCCTGCATCGAATTGTGGTGCGAGAAGAAGAAATTTGGTACTACGAAATTTAGATTATTTCAGCAAAACCAGCCATCGCCGTCAGTATAATTCATAATTACCCTACTAATAAATTTGATGGTTACAAAAAATATTGATGCTAAGTTTTTTGTTTTCCATGAATTAATTCAGGAATCATTCGTCAGATGTCATTTATAAAGTAAAAATAAAATTACTGTAGGGAAGTAGTAGGGGCGCAAGACCTTGCGCCTCTACAAATGTACAAATAATTTTGGATAATTTATTTTTTGTCAGTCCCTAAAGCCGTAACACACCCTAACTTTTGATTTACTTTATAAATGGTTTCTGAACAACGAGATCCTCAACTTATCTAACAAGTCATGGATCTGAGGATTGCGATAATTTTAATTATTCAGTTAGCGATCGCTATAAACGCTAGACAAATCCAGCCAAATTGGTAGCCCCAGTTTTTCCAAATAACTCAGGCTAGAGTAGAGTTGCTTTGTTCTCCCCCACAAATCCAAGTCAAACCAGCCGTCATCTTGCGTATCGGGTTGAAGTCTAGCACTGGTGATGTTGACTGTTAGTCCATAACGAGAAACTAACTCGGAAATCACTGGTTCTTGATAATAAGATTTTAAGACGCACAGTTGCAGGCGGAATCGATTGGTTTGACCTGTAGAAATCCATTGCTGGAATTGTTCTTGCCATTGATTTGTCAGCCATGCAGAGTCTTTGGGACTCAGTTTGCTAGCTGGATTTGGGAAAGGTAGAGAGTGCTGGTTGGGTTGAATGTTGTTAGCGATCGCTAGTTGCAGCAAATTCACTCCCAATCCTTGCAAGTAAGATAGGCTATTTGTCAGTTTTTGGGGATTTCCCGAAAGTTCCAAATCAAACCAGCCATCGCTGTCACTATCTGATGTCAAGGATGCAGCTTTGATATTGACGGTTAAACCATAACGAGACACCAGTCGAGAAATTACAGGTTGCCTATGATACCGCTGAGGCACGAGAATTCGGCTGTGGACTGAAGCGGGTTCTACAGATTTTGTGAGAGACATCAGATTAATTCCCAATAGCCATGTCTACGGTGGGCTGCGTCTACGCAATTTTTGGTTTCGGTAGAGAATCTTGCTGATGCCGTGTCTCTACAACCCAACTGTGCCTGGTTGAATGTCAGCCTCATAGAGATTTTCATATTTCTGGGTTTTATTAAACTACGGTAACTCTATCGATTTAATACATTTAGTTGTGATGTAAAGGATAGTTCCACAAAGACCGCAAAGAAACAATAAGTAAATTCACGTAAATTAGGCTCAATTTATCTGGAGTACTTTGACGCCAAACCCATTGAGAATCTTTTATATCTGTCCGTTTGCTGATATCGTCATAATCAGCAAGCATGGATCAAAAATAGCTTTGCTGACATCAATAATGTAGAACGGTTTGTCAACACCGAGTCAGGAGGGTGACTTCCTGGCTTAGGCATCCCAGCTAGTTAAAAATAACTAAAACCTCCTGAGTATTGTTAGTGTGTGAAAAATGGTGATAGTCAGTAGTCAGGTGTGTAATTTAATTATCAGTATCTTAAAGGTACGTATACCAAAGGCATCGCAGAACTTTTTGGTCTACTGACATTGGTGTTGCCGACAGGACAGGTTATCTTTTGAGCTTGCCAATTAATAACAAAACTCTTGAACTCAGCACACCTTTGATATAATCCTGTGTTGAAGGTGGGAAGAATAACAAACTGTAGTCACCGTCATAACTCACTCATACCTCCTGAAATAATGCTGATCCTCAGCGATCACAGGGCTGCAAGAGTTGTGAGGCGTTAGCGCGCTGCATTGTCCTTACTGTCATGGTTGGGAAGTGCAAGATCAGCCGATTGCACTTTACGGCAAGGGTCAAGTTGGTTTTGACCTTTGCGTTCTACTTAAAGGATGGAGGGATGACTTAGTGCTGTGCATTGATGTCCCCGCAGACTTAACTGACAAGCAACGCCGATTGTTGGTCGAGCATAATATTCCCGTGCGCGAAGAAAAGATTGATCGCTTTAAAATAGACTAATCCAGTTGACAAACATAGCCAAATCCAATGCTTGTCATTACGCGACGATCACGCATTGGTGACAGTTCACTTTAAAACTGCTGTATTTGTCCTACTGCTAGCCCTTATTAGCGATCGAGTTCTCACTTCGGTGAGAACATCATACTCAAAGGAGAAATCATGAAATCCAGCCAGAGCATTGTCGTAGAGCGACTGCAAAAAGCACAGAACGCACATGATCTGGAAGCGTTTTTGCGTTAGGTACTATGCTCATATTCCAAAGTTAAATTTGTATTATCGCTGATTTTATAAGACAGCACGGGTGCTATTGAGAAAACTTCACTGTTAACGAAATCTAGAAAACTACCAGATTTTCATCATAAGCAACATTCAGCAAGACAACAATTTTTTATCAGAAGTAAGCGGTTGAGAAATATCTAACGAGTGATGATAGAAATCATAATTTCCGACTGTCAATTCACCTGTATAAGAGGGAGTAGAGAGCGGTTGTTTGGTGACATAATTGACGATCCCACCCGGTTCAAACTGACCATATAGCACCGAAGCAGGACCTTTGAGAACTTCGACTCGTTCAACGTTGATCGGATTGATATAATTATCTTCAACTCTAAAACCATTTCTCAGGTTGTTATATGTTGTGAATCCCCGGATGATATAGGCATCGGTGACACCGTAACTACCTTGTAGTGAGACACCACTGGCATTGCATACAGCATCGCTAATCCGGGTGATTTGCTCATCCTTGATGACTTCTTGGGGAATAACTTGAATTGACTGGGGAATGTCACGTTGAGGAGTATCAGTTTTAGTCGCAGTTGTGCTATCTGGTACACTATATCCGTCTTGTTCACCCGTTACTACCAACTCAATTGGTTGATCATTATTGGTTAATGGTTGTGGCTGTGTTTGACTTTCAGGCTTTTGTTGAGAGGGAGTTGGTTGGGTTTGCGGTGGTTGTTGTGTTACTGCTTGGGATGTAGCAGTTGCAACAGAGAAGATTATACCCTCGCTGGGACTGTCAAACAATTCGACAGTTGCTACACTCCCCTCACCCGTCACTGTCACTCGGATAGTATTGGGATCAAAGTTAGTAACTGCGATTTCAGTTACACCCGCAATTGGCTTTTCTGAGCGGAATATGAACGCATTACCACTGGGTAAGCACAGTTGAGCATTGGGAATATCAGCAATAAAATTATTACCCGCACTGCGATTTGTGACTTGCAACTGTTCACCTTTTGTAGTCTGTAAAATCACTTCCACACCCGAAGAGGTGGGATTTGCCTTCACAGAAGTCACTTGCACAACTTCTGTTTGTGGCGTGTTTGGTGGTGTTGACGACTGTACTAATAACATTTTGGCGCTGGTAACAACAGGTTCTAGCTCACTTAATTGCCTAATCTTTTTAGTTGCTTCAAGTGGCTTGGCTTGTGGTGGTGTTTTCGCGAGGCGATCGCTCAATCGATGAGCAGATTTGGGAATATCTTGGGCTTTTGCAGGCTGAACCACCAAAACTGTGAAAAGTGTCAACAACCACTCCAGTTTGTAACTGAACACTAGACATACTTGCTTACTCATTTTCTCTCCACATTATTTCAGATGACAAAAACACCAACCATACATGTGTTCAAACAGCACTTAATCAGTTCAGAAATTGCAGGAATCAAAACTGCACAGAAAATGTCCCTAGAACAGTCAACGGCGCACCAGGACGCAGATAGTAGCCCTGAGAATCGTAATATTGAGTATCAAAAAGATTTTTAAAGTTCAGCCCCACCCTCCAGTTATCCCGTTTGTAAAAAATGGTGGCATCAGCACGCACATAGGAGGGAATTTTAAATGTGTTGGGGAGTTCAGCTTCTCTGTCGCCTGTATAAAATACTCCCCCACCAAACCCGAATCCTTTCCAATTACCGTTTTGAATTTCATAGCTTGTCCACAGACTCCCCCCAATACCAGCAGCATTGACCAACGAGTCGCCCACTGGTAGATTATTATCTCTACTCACAAAAGCATCGTTGTGGAATAAAGACCCAATCACATTCCAACCTGGTAGAATCTGCCCAGAAACGTCAAATTCTAAACCGCGACTTTTCACTTCTCCAGCCGCAATGGAAAAGTCACGATTGTTTGGATCGGTTGTAGCGACATTTTCTTTGGTGATATCATAGGCAGCAAAGGTAGCAGATAACCTGTCTTTAATCAGATCGGCTTTGAGTCCTACTTCATACTGAGTGCCGCGCTCTGGTGGCAGTTGAGTTCTATCTGCCGTCTGCGAGGAGCTAGGATTAAACGAGCGGCTGTAGCTGGCGTAAATTGAAATCGGTTCAATCGGCTGATAAACAATGCCAACGCGAGGTGAAAAAGCATCATCATACAACCGATCGATGGTGGCATCATCAATTGGATCTCTACCCAAAGAATCCAGCAGTTGCACGCGATTTTTACGGTGAATAAAGTCATATCTGCCGCCTACTAATAGCTTCAGATTTGGCAGCAATGTCACTTGATCTTGCAGATAAACGGCGATGGTATTGCGGTCATAACGATCGCGTTCTGCTGCCTCATCAAATTCTGCTGGGCGGGAAGCACCATACACAGGATTGAATAAATCAATACTGGGAGTTAGTGAAGCAGTACTTCGGAGATAATCGAAGCCATAGATATATTTATTCCACTCCAACCCCACAAGAAGTTGATGTTGGATGGAACCAGTATTGAAATTACTGATTAAATCGTTTTGCAGAGAGTAGTTTTGGTAATAACCTGGACCAGCGGCGAACCTTCGCCGTACAGTACGACCATCTGGATCAATGCTATCCGGTCGAAACTCTGATTCCTCAGAATTATTAACCGTAGCGGAAAAGCCACTGCGGAACTGAATGTTTTTACTGAAGCGATGATTGACGTTAAGAAACACAGAGTTTGTCTCTTTGGAGAAATGATCGTCTGGTTCCCCCAGGAAACGGCTGATCGGAGCTTTAAAAACGCTTGGATAGGCGGGCAGACCATCGTTAAATACGCGATCCAATTTGAGGTATTCATACTCCAGTGTCAATGTTGTCGCATCATCAATTTTGTAGGTTAATGCTGGTGCGATCGCGAATGTTTCCTGATGATTAAAATCGATAAAACTACCAAAGTTCTCGTATGCCGCATTCAAACGGTACAGCAACGTTTTGTCTGAGTTCAGGGGCCCAGAAATATCAATGGAGGGACGATAAGTGCTAAAACTTCCGGCTGTAAATTCAGCGGAGTAATAAGGCTCACTGAGTGGTTGTTTAGTAATGTAATTGACTACACCACCCGGCTCAAACTGTCCATATAGCACTGAAGCCGGACCCTTAAGAACTTCGATCCGCTCAATATTAGTCGGATTCACAAAGTCGTCTTGAACGGCAAAACCGTTTCTCAAGTTGTCATAAGTTGTGAATCCGCGAATGTTGTAATTATCTGTAGACCCAGCATAACCCCCTTGCTGAGTCACGCCACTAACATTACGTACAGCATCACTAATCCGTATGATTTGTTGATCCTTGATGACTTGTTGAGGAATGACTTGAATTGACTGGGGAATGTCACGTTGAGGAGTATCAGTTCTTGTAGCAGTTGTGCTATCTGGTACGCGATATCCATCTTGCTCACCTGTTACCACCAATTCAATTGGCTGATCACCCGAAGCTGATGGTTGATTTGGTTGTGTCTGGTTCGTTGGCTGTTGTGGTGTTTGGGGTTGCTGCTGTGACGGCACAGAAGGTGCAGTACTCGCAACAGAGAAGATCACACCCTCGTCTGGACTATCAAACAACTCGACAGTTGGTACACCCACCTCACCTGTCACTGTCACTCGGATAGTATTGGCATCAAGATTTGTTACCGTTATCTGTGTAACACCCGCTATTGGCTTTTCTGAGCGGAATGTGAATGCTTCGCCCGATGCTAGGCGCAGTTGAGCATTGGGAATGTCAGTAATGAAATTGCTACCAGCACTGCGATTGACTAGTTGCAACTGTTGCCCTCTTGATGTCTGTAAAATCACCTCCAGACCTTTGTTGGTGGGATTTGCCTTAACTCCTGTCACTTGCGTAACTTCAGTAGTTGGCATATTCGGTGTTGTTGGTGACTGTACTAGCATTTGAGCGCTGGTATTGGGAAGTTCTACTTCATTGAGTCTTAAAATCTTTCCAATCGACCTAGAATCGCGTAGTACCGATGTAACATATTTACTTTGTGCTTGTTTGTTGACTTCTTGAGCAATTGCACCTATTGGAACGCAGAACAAAATAGAGCTTGTAACCAGCAGAACTTTCAATATTTGCCTGAACACCATTTGCCACCCCTACACTTACTCCCCGGCTGCCATTAACTCTCAATAAATCAGCAAATAGCTGCTAGCTACTGAGATATGTAATCAGCTACTTGAGAATCCAGATTACAGGATATGACTAAGCAATTGCAAATAGTTATCAAAATTTATTTAGAAGGAGAGTTGACAGATAATAGGTTTTTGATATTATCACTGTGATTTCAGCTACATTTTTGTTTAAGTTAATTGAAAACTATCTTAAAGGTGTAAAAATATTAATAATATTTATTTTTAATCCACTAAATCTATAAAAGTTAATGGGACTTTGAAACAATCTTTGCCCAAACATAGCCAGACTTAGCTTTATGAGCGGCAAATACAATGTCAGCCTTATAGAGATTTTCATCTTTTTGGCTCTTATTAAACTACGGTAACTCTATCGAATTAATACATTTAATTGTTATGTGAAAAAGAGTCTCACAAAGACTGCAAAGAAATAATAAGTAAATTTACGTAAATTAGGCTCAATTCATATGGAGTACTTTGACGCCAAACCAATTGAGAATCTCTTACATCTACCCGTTCCTGATATCGTCATTATCTTGGAATCAAAACTGGAGGGCGACGTTGATAGCAAAGTGTTAGCGAGTCTTCTCCCTATAGTCCTTTGGGCATCCTACGGCAGGCGCTAGCTTCTCTGGGAGAAGGGGAGACGCCAAAGGCGATAGCGCAGCATAAAGCCTGCGGCATAGCAACTTTTAGAGACGCTCTTGCGTTCGCTTAGAGCGAGTCATCTCCCAAAGGGCGAACGAGCGTCACGAATGTCACAGCCCGTCTTAGACATCGTTTTACTCATTAGCAAGTGATTAAAGAGTTCCCGAAGTCAGGTTAAATGGTGTTGTAAGAATTTTGGTAGATTTTATTTCATAGTGGGCATACTGCAAGTATCAAGTAAGTAGCATCGAAACAGGGAAAACAGTATGTTGACAACACAGCCGCAAGAAGAAATTACATCATTGAAGCAAAAATTAAGACATGAAATCAGCAAACTATCAGGTGCTTCAGAGAATAATATACCTAAGTATATTTGCATCAATAACCTGAATTCAAAGCTAGAAAGATTAGAAGAAATCGAGAAAATTCTTAGTATAGATAAATATAAAATTGTTTTTATAGGTACTATTGGTCAAGGAAAAACTACAGCTATTTGCCATCTTTTTAACTTAATAAGCGACTTCAAGGTTTCCAAGACTATTGGTGGCAGAACTAAAGATGTAATCGAAACTAGAGAGTTACTCTCAACGGGTTCGGGCAAAACTACTATATGTGAAGTAATTATTAAAGCATTTGAAAAAACTTACATAGAGATAGAGCCTTATACAGTTGATGAGATGGAAAATATTATTTTTGAATTCTGTGATTCTATTGCCAATAAAGACAATCCCCAATCAGAGGAAAAAATAATGATTTCTGAAGAGATTGAGAGAGCTATTAGAAATGTTACAGAACTTAAAATTACTTCTCAAACAGTCTATGATGGTGATAAAAAGAACATTTTAAGGACTGATAAAGCGAAGGAATTACTTGATAAATCAGGAGTAGAATTACTGAAAAAAACTGCATTAAATAATGCAAATCTTGAAGTTAGAACTACTACTAAAATTGAGTTTGACAATCATAATAATGAGCAAGAATGGATAAAAAATACCTTTGCTGCCATCAATAATGTTCAGTTAAAGGAATTCGCTATTCCAAGGAAAATATATATTTATTTGAGCGATGATATTTTATCTGGTTCCAACTTATCTCAGTTCGATTCAGTTGTTGATACCAAAGGACTTGATGAGAACCCAATTCGTAAGGACTTACAGAAATATATTGACAGTCAGGATACCATCTGTCTCTTTGTAACTCCCTTTAATAATGCTCCTGAAGCTAATATTAGTAAATTAATAGGTTATCATCTTACATCTAAATCAAAAGAATTTCATCATAGATTTGTGACTTTGGTATTACCTCGCAAAAATGAGCCTGAAAGAATGCATGGCTCTGATGAAGATAGAGACTTAGGAATTAAAATAAGACAAGACGAAATTCAAGCTACATTCAAAAAGTTGAATTTAGATTTTTTCCCAAAAAATATCTTGTTTTATGATTCTTTGAGATACTACCGTGATGATATAGTTAAGCTAAATGAAATCTACGATGAAGAGGATGTACAGGCAGATAAAAATGAATTTATCGAAGCTATAGCGGGTGTAGTCAAACGTAGGCAAAATATTTTATTAGATGAAATCAAGGCTATCAAAGAAAGCTCGGCAAAAATCAAAAATGGTGGTGCTTTAACGGAATCAGAAATCAAGGCAATTGAAAATGCCATTAAGAAGATAAAGGATTTACAGCATTTAAATAAAAGAGTACCTGGTTTTGTTTATGAAAACTTTATTGATGAATATGTTAATAAATACTATCGCACGGTTTATCCAGCATGGAACACGAAACACGCTATTCATAGAAATTTTGGTTCCTATGAGTCAAGAGATATAGATATATATTACGATGCAAAGGTTGTTGCTGAGGGAATAGATGAAGATAAAATGTTGAAGAAATTTACCAAAGATGTAAAACAGGAATTAGAAAATATCCTTAATGAGCTTATATCTGCAAATGAATCTTTAAAAACATTTATCCCTGAAATAGTCAAAGAATTTTACGGTTTATATGACGAGTTTATATACGAAGTAGGCAGAGAAGTACAAGAAGAAGTTAAAAATAAACTATTACCTCTAAGCAAAGATTCTGAGTTTTGGAATGCTCTAATTGCTGAGAAAGGTAGGGACAGGAGGAGGGGAGAAACTTTTACAGATAATGTATGTCTGATATTTAAGCGAGAACTGGAAAAAGAGACAAACTTAAATACATTCTTAAAAAGCAAAACTGAAGAACATTGGGAAAAATTAGTTACTAAAATACTAGGCTTTTTTGGGCAAAAATAGACAATTTCTCAATTGCACATTTAATACACAGTTTAGGACGCAATATAATTGTGTCCCTAAAACTATTTTATCCACCATTAGTTGCTATCAGAAGATATATGATTGATTTACAACAAGAAATAACCACAAAACTCATCAAATATTCAAAAGATTATCAAGAATATACAAAATGTTTGATTAGGGAAATACAAATTCCAATTAATGGAAGACCAGAGGAATTGGTTAGACAAATCTTTATTCATTTTCTTCTTAAAGAAAGTGGGTTATTTCCAGATATTATCAGTATCGAAGTTGAGGCTAATCATCATGATGTAGAAATATACAAAAAGCAAAAACATGAGAAATTTAAGCCTTATCAATCTCCTCTGATAATTGTGGAAGTAAAACGAGAAGACGTGAATTTAAAATATCACTATGAGCAGATTCAAAGGTATTTAAAAAAAGCTTGTTGTGATATTGGCATATTATATAATTATCATGAAATTATCGTTTTTACTAGAAAAAATGAGCAGTTTGAAATTAATCATCTCAAAAGCCTTGCAGACATAAAGGCATTAATTTCACAAATTAATAATAACAATGATGATTTATTAGAGTTTGAAAAAGCTCAAAACGGAAATTTTGATAGTTTTGTCTCTTTGATTAGCAAATATGGTAAATATACAACTAACAAAGTAGTTTTTAAACTAAAACAACAGCAATCCGAAATAGAAGGATATTTCTTCAATATACAAAAAAATAAAGTTTACTATGATCTATGTGGTAAATATTCCCAAAAACAACAAAATTTTGATTACCAAGATTTTGAAAAACTAATTTCTATCGCTTATTAAAAAAACCTAACCCCCTAACCCCCTTCCCGACGCGGGAAGGGGGAAAATTTAAAGTCTCTCTCCTTTTAGGAGAGAGAAATAGAAGTGAGGTTTCCAGATACCGTGAAAAATCAGAAAAAACAAGAGGGTTTAAGTTAACACTAATGAGGGCGTACAGCTAGCTGTACGCCCCTACTATATGTTGCTATAACCCTTACCAATCACTCGCTTGAGTGTCATCCCAGACTTGCAACTTTAAGTCGTGGAGATAGGTTAACCCACTCTGAATTTGTGCATCTGTTCCTTGTAGTTCAAGGTCAAACCAACCATCACCGACAGCATTGGCTCCCAAAATTGCTGCGGTGATATTCACAGTCAGTCCATAGTCAGACACCAGGCGAGAAATGACAGGTTCCTGGTGATAATCCTTAGGAATTCTTAGTCGAATCCGTTTATTGGTAAGTGTATTGTCACTAGCCATATTTGAATTATTTCAATCCCTGATCGGGATTGGTACAGAACTACCCTTAACTTTAATGGTAATTTCCTGATCGGTACTAGGTAAATCGTACCATGTCCCC
The DNA here is from genome assembly GCF_937863485.1 of uncultured Nostoc sp. Classification (GTDB taxonomy): domain Bacteria; phylum Cyanobacteriota; class Cyanobacteriia; order Cyanobacteriales; family Nostocaceae; genus Nostoc. The sequence continues at coordinate 11,354 of NZ_CALMFY010000137.1, forward strand.
TGATTTGCTTGTATCCTATTTAAAGGATAACTGTTATAACCGCTTGATTTTTCTATTCAACATCTTTAATGCGGGTTTTCCGTTCTAAAAACTCCTTCAGCACTAAGGTTACGACTGCTAACAACGCTAACAGTACAGCCGCAGAGAAAGCAGCTTCGGTTTCGTACTGTTTGTAAGCATCTTCTACAAACAATGGTAAGCTTTGGGTTTGGTCAGCAATGTTGCCAGATACCACCGAAACCGCCCCGAATTCACCCATTGCTCTGGCATTGGTCAAAATTAAACCGTAGAGTAAGCCCCAGCGGATACTAGGCAAGGTGACGCGCCAAAATATCTGCCAATCTTTTGCACCTAGAGTTCTAGCAGCTTCTTCTTGATCCTTACCAAATTCCTCTAAAACAGGAATCACTTCCCGCGCCACAAAGGGCATACTCACGAAGGCTGTAGCCAGTACCATACCTGGAAATGCAAAGATAATCTTGATATCATGAGCCTGGAGCCAAGGGCCAAACCAGCCATTGCGCCCGTAAAGTAACACAATCATTAATCCTGCGACTACAGGCGAAATCGAAAAGGGCAGGTCAATAATGCTCAAAACTACGGCGCGTCCAGGAAATTTATGACGAGCGATCGCCCAAGCTGCACATAGCCCAAACACTGTATTTATAGGCAGAGCAATCAAAGCCAGCAACAGTGTTAGCCAAGCTGCATGGAGAAAAGCTGGCCGCGTCAGGTTGGACAGAAACGGCCCAAATCCTTTGCTGAAGGCTTGGATAAAAACGTTGATTGCAGGGATATATTGAACCAGAGCTAAATAAGCGATCGCTATCCCAATTAAAACTATTGGTACCCAACTCTTCTGCTCTTTAGGTTTGGCTATTTCTGTATCAGACGCAGAAGATGAGTGAAAACTTGGCTTATCTACTGTCATATCGCCTTGCCCATGCTTGTAAGAAATTAATTGCCAATAGCAATACCAACGAAATTGATAGTAAAACTATGCCAATTACTGTTGCACCAGAATAGTCGTACTGCTCTAACCGCTGGAAAATTAGCACAGGTGCAATCAAATCTTGGAATGGCGTATTGGAAGAGATAATCACAGTTGACCCATATTCCCCAACTGCACGGGAGAAACCCAAAGCAACACCAGTCAAAATTGTCGGAAATAAAGGTGGCAAAATTACCTTCCAGAAGGTCTGCCATTGAGAAGCACCCAGACACCAGGCGGCTTCTTCTATTTCATGTTCCATTTCCTGAAGCACTGGTTGCACAGTTCTGACGATAAAAGGTAGTGAGATAAATATCATTGCCACCGCTACTCCCGTGCGGGTAAAAGCCACCTTAATTCCCAGTGGTGCTAATAGTGAACCTATCCAGCCATTATTGCTGTAAACTGTTGCCAGGGTTAGCCCTGCTACCGATGTTGGCAGGGCAAAGGGTAAATCCACTGTGGCGTCAATCAAGCGTTTTAAGGGAAAGTCGTAGCGAACCAGAACCCAAGCAATCAGAGTCCCAAAAATACCATTTAGTAAGGCAGCAAATATTGCCGTAACAAAAGTGACATTATATGTTGCTAAGGCGATCTCACTGGTTGCGATCGCCCAAAATCTCGCCGGAGGTTCCGTACTCGCTTTCAGGAACATGGCAGCTATAGGGATAAACAACATCACCGTCAGGTATGCGATGGTGATTCGCCAAGTCCACGGAACCCGCCCCAATCTCTTCCAGAATGGCGTTTTGCGTTCAACTTCCACAGAAGGAGATACAGTCGTCATAGTCAAAAATTCAAAATTTTAATTTCAAAAAAAGTTTTTTGCCAGTGATCAGTTGTTTTTTCTACTGACCACCGACCATTGACTAATGACTAATTACCGTTTAACTTGGGCTTGAATCTTATCAAACACGCCCCCATCTGCGAAGAACTTCTTATCGATCGCGCTCCAACCGCCTAAATCTGCTACTGTACCCAGAGTTTTCAGCTTGGGAAATTTGTCTGTGACTTCCTTGTTTTGAGCTAAAGTCTCATCCACAGGACGGAATCCCAATTTAACAAACTCTTGCTGTGCTTCTGGGCTATAGAGGTATTTCACAAAACCTTCAGCAACTTCGCGGGTTCCGTGCTTATCGACATTTTTATCTACCACAGCAATGGGATTGTCAATGGATATATTCACATCGGGAACGACATAATCAACCTTCTCGCCCTTTTGCTGTGCCAAAATAACTTCGTTTTCGTAGTTGATTAAGACATCTCCCTGCCCTTGCTTGGCAAATGTATCAGTAGCTTCCCGCGAATCTTTAGGCAAGATTGGCACATTTTTGTAAACTTTAGTCACAAATTCAGTAGCTTTAGCCTCATCGCCACCTGTTTTAATTACAGAATCCCATAGTGCTAAGAAATTCCACTTAGCACCGCCAGAAGTTTTGGGGTTAGCAGTAATCAATTTCACACCGTCTTTGGCTAAATCTTCCCAGTTCTTAATGCCTTTAGGATTGCCGGAACGAGTGACTAATGCTGCAACAGATTTGGAGACAATACCATTGTTGGGAACTTCTTTCTCCCATCCTGGCTGAATCAATCCAGCCTTCTCAATCTTTGTGGTGTCTCCAGCTAGTGCCAAGTGAACAACATCTGCTTCCAAACCATCGATGACGGCGCGAGTTTGGGAACCAGATCCGCCATAGCTTTGTTTGAAGGTGACAGTTTGGTTATGATCTTTCTTCCACTGTTCTACAAACTTAGGAATGATCGCTTCATGAGCTGCTTTGGTAACTGCAAAAGAAACGAGGGTTAGTTCAACATTATCCTTGCTTGCAGCAACAGGACTAGCAGTAGGGGTTTCAGAGGAAGAATTACTTCCAGTTCCACCAGAGCAGGCGGCAAGCGCCATACTCAATACAGTACCTACTAAAAAGAGCGATACAAAGCCTTTGAGCGAATTTAGTCTGAACCGATATGTTCTATGTTCAGTGTAGATGCGAAGCAGCTTGTCGTAAGACATCGCTTGTAATCTTTTCAGTGGGCGTTGCCACAAACTCATTCTATTTCCTCCACTAAATCTACGGATAACTGATGGTAATACAGTTGTATAATCTTTATCATACTAGATGATTCCATCTATTTAGTTGCAAACAGCAAGAAACATCACATTCTTTATCAAGAATATGGTGATTTTACCAGTTTTGTGAGGAATTATAAATGTTTATACTTTCTACTATTTAAGTTATCATCACAATTGGCTACTTAATGTATCAAGCAAATTGCTAGTGAATAGCTAATTTTTGAGACTCACTGCTATTTCCAAAGTTGGAAATGTAGTTTTTGCTGATGACGATGCCTCAATAGCTGATTTAGGCTTATTCTTTTGATTGTTAGGTAAACAAGAAATCTTGCAGTCATAAAAGTATGTAAAACAAGAAGTTACAGCTTCACATAATTGTCTTTCTGTCAATCGATTTTGGATTTTAAATTTTGGATTTTGGTGAAGCAGCGCGGTCTTCTCCCATTCGTGAGAAGGGAAGACGATGCCGCGCAACGAGCGTCACCCGAAGGGATTGACCCCGACCACCTTTTGGCTTGGGGCGAGATGATTTTAAATTTTGGATAATGGAATTGTTCCGCCCACGAAAGCGTTGCGGGACGTACCCCTACGGGGAAGCAAGCTATGCGTTAGCGTCTCCAAGAGTTGTCCGGGGCGGGGCATGAACCGAAATAATTTTTAATCTAAAATCTAAAATCTAAAATCTAAAATTGGCACGGTCAAGCGAGTTCTTTTTTGTTCCTTAGTTAAGAAAACGCGAATGCATATTATCAAAGTTACTTTTCCAAGATAGAGGAAAAATTTTGCAATATGATCCCAACTTCTGTTTTAGACAAAGAACAAACCATTGCACAGCCTGGATTTAATCGCTGGTTGATTCCTCCGGCAGCATTAGCAATCCATCTGTGTATAGGACAAGTGTATGGCTTTAGCGTGTTCAATCTGCCAATGACGAAACTGATCGGCATCAGCCAATCAGCGCCGACAGATTGGAACCTGCCAACTCTCGGCTGGATATTTTCTAGTGCGATCGCCTTTCTAGGGATTTCTGCGGCTTTTTTTGGCAAATGGGTTGAAAAAGAAGGGCCCCGCAAAGCGATGTTTGTGGCAGCACTCTGCTTTAGCGGCGGATTTTTCATTTCCGCTTTTGGAGTATATTTACATCAAATTGTGCTGGTTTATCTTGGTTACGGCGTATTGGGCGGGATTGGCTTAGGTATTGGCTATATCTCTCCGGTTTCCACGCTAATTAAGTGGTTTCCTGACCGTCCAGGGATGGCAACAGGGATGGCAATTATGGGATTCGGTGGCGGAGCGATCATTGGTTCGCCGTTGGCGGTAGCACTGATGAATCATTTCAAATCATCGACTTCCGTCGGTGTATGGCAAACATTTGTGGTGATGGGTGCAATTTACTTTTGCCTAATGATGTGTGGTGTTTTTCTTGTACGCGTTGCACCAACTGGCTGGCAACCCGCAGGCTATACACCATCTGTTCAGCCGAAAAAATTGGTAACAACTGCAAATGTTAATGCTGATAACGCGATTAAAACACAACAATTCTGGTTGTTATGGGTTGTATTGTGTACCAACGTGACCGCAGGGATTGGTGTTCTTAGTCAAGCATCACCGATGATTCAAGAAATGTTCAAGGTTTCAGCTTCAGTCGGCGCTGGATTTGTCGTATTGTTGAGCTTATTTAATTTGGTCGGTCGGTTTTTCTGGTCATTTCTATCAGACTACATCGGTAGGAAAAGAACCTATATGATTTTCTTTGGTCTTGGGATGATTTTGTATGCTTTAATTCCAACAACTGGCAAAATAGGCAATATTTTCCTTTTTTACATAGGTTTTTGCATCATTTTGACCATGTATGGCGGTGGATTCGCAACGATTCCTGCTTATTTACGTGATTTATTTGGGACGGTACAGGTTGGCGCTATTCATGGACGGTTGCTTACGGCATGGTCTGTAGCAGGTGTTCTCGGCCCAGTTCTTGTAAACTACATTCGCGAGTCACAGATTAATCACGGTATACCGAAAGCTGAAGCTTATACATTAACAATGTACATCATGGTAGGGGTATTACTTATTGGCTTTATTGCAAATCTACTTGTCCGTGAAGTCCATAGAAAATATAGTATTGGATAAGAGACGTGATCATAGAAAGCATAAAAAAGAAAACCCATTTAGATGATTTCTAAATGGGATAAAATATCTGGTTAATTGTAAAATTCATCAAAAATATCAGATATTTTAGCCAAGGCTATCAAAGCATTTGTTGAGTAATATTCTCACTTTACATAACCTACACTTGTTCGGAACTAAATGCATATTTCAGAGGTAATCCGTCCTGAAAAACTAGTAATTCTCCCGGTTGGATTTGTGTCCAAACTTCGTTGTCAGTCAGGGGTGTGGTAGCAATGACAGCGACGCGATCGCGTTCAGTAGTCACCTCTCGAAAATCTACAGTCATGTCTTGGTCAATTAAATGGGCAGCTGCAAAGGGCGCTTGGCGGACAATGTAACTGAGTTTGGTTGAGCAATAAGCAAATAAGTGTTCTCCATCTGATAATAAATAATTAAATATACCTACTTCTGCTATTTGATCACTAATTTCTTTCAGTACAGGGTACAGTTCCTTGATGTCAGGCTTACCCTCAGGAAAGTGCGATCGCAATGTTTCTAGCATCATACAGAATGCTTTTTCACTATCAGTGTCACCTACAGCTTGATAAAAGCCGAAATTTTCCGGATCAAAATCTGGCAAATTACCGTTGTGGGCAAACACCCAATACTGACCCCACAATTCTCTGCGGAAAGGATGGCAGTTGTGTAGGGCAACTTCACCCTGAGTGGCTTTGCGGATATGGGCTATGACATGGGTTGAGTGGATGGGATAACTCCGCACTAACTCCGCTATTGGAGAAACAACAGAAGGTTGGGCATCTAAAAACATCCGACATCCCTTTCCTTCAAAGAAAGCAATGCCCCAACCATCGCGATGATCATCCGTTTTTCCTCCCCGTGCAGAAAACCCTTCAAAAGAAAAGCAAATATCCGTTGGAACATTGCAGTTCATTCCGAGCAATTGGCACATGGATGTTGTAGCTCTCAATTTTTAACTAAGGCCTCAGGATCAAGATACTTCAGAATGCTGCATTGATTCTGGAGCGATCGCTTCAATCTTGGAATTTAATGAGATATTCCAAATGCTCCCCTACAATAAAGCAATATGTGACTATGCCAAAAGATGGTATCGGCGGACATCTGGTGCAGCAGTCACTAAACCTTCGAGTTTGGCTAATCCCGCTTGGAGATGGGGTGAATTTAGATGAGTATTCAGGGCTTGATCAGAAGTCCACTCCTCTACAAAAGTAAAGTCTGTTGGGTCGGACTGGTTTTGCAAAAGTTCATACTTGATCGCACCTGCTTCCTGACGGGTTGGCTCAATGAGTTCCAACAGTACAGCTTTTAGTTCTTCTACTTTGTTAGGCAAAGCAATAAAACGGGCAATTACGCCAATAGTTTGGTTAGTCATTTGTCATTTGTTATTTGTCATGGGGTAGAGAGGATGGAGGGGCGAGGGAAAAAACTTGCTGCTCCCCTGCTCCCCTCCTATGCTGTTAACATTTATTAAAACATCTGCTGTAAATATTGTTCATAGCCTAGTTGTTCTAGTTTTTCTTGCTTTGCAATTACTGATTCAGATAGGGTTCGGCGATATTGCTGAACTCTTTCTAGCAATTCTGGTTGCCCAGTTGCGAGGATTTGTACTGCTAAAAGTCCGGCATTTTTGGCATTACCGATCGCTACTGTTGCCACAGGAATACCAGCAGGCATCTGTAAAATAGAATATAAAGAATCAACACCTTGTAAGTTACGCGTGGGTACAGGAACACCGATCACAGGAAGTGGAGTTAAAGATGCTACCATTCCAGGCAGATGAGCCGCACCACCCGCACCAGCAATAATCACCTTAATACCGCGTTGGTGTGCAAGTTGAGCATATTGCACCATCCGTTCTGGGGTACGATGAGCAGAAACGATCGCCACTTCGCTCTCAACGCCAAATTCTTCACAAACTGCGATCGCGTCTTTCATAGTGGGCAGATCAGAATCGCTGCCCATGATAATACCGACTAGGGGAGTCATAGAATTTTAGATTTTGGATTTTGGATTTTGGATTTTGGATTAATCGCCGATTGTTTCATCTAAAATCGGATGAGATTTAGCTCTCTTTTCACCAGTGTGATGATCCAAGCAACACAAAATCCTGTAGATATTATCAATGCTAGAGTACCAGGGTACAAAGATTTGCAGATGCTCTTGGTTAATCAAGAGGGCATAATTGAGCAAATCTTGCCAATGGGTACAGTAGGAGTACACAGCGGTGCGCCCCTACTAGATGTAGCAGGTGACTGGATTTCTCTAGGCGGCGTCGATTTGCAAATAAACGGTGCGTTGGGTTTGGCATTTCCCGAATTGACAGCTGAAAATGCTCACTTGTTGGTGAAAATCTCACAATTTTTGTGGGATGTCGGGGTAGATGGATTTTTACCGACACTTGTGACTACTTCGGTAGAAAACATTCAGCGATCGCTTGCTATTATTGCTGAGGTTCTCCCTAGTCAACAAGCAGGTGCCAAGATTCTGGGAGTACATCTAGAAGGCCCATTTTTGAATTTCCAAAAGCGTGGCGCACACCCAGCAGAGTACCTGTTACCCTTAACAATTGACGAGGTAAAGCGGGTTTTGGGTAATTATGCTCATCTTGTGAAAGTGATCACCTTAGCACCGGAGTTAGATCCCACTGGTAAAGTCATTCCATATTTGCGTTCTCTGGGGATTACTGTCAGTTTAGGGCATTCTCAAGCAACAGCTGCCCAAGCGCAACGTGCTTTTGAGGAGGGTGCAACGATGGTAACTCATGCTTTCAACACCATGCCAGCATTACATCACCGCGAACCAGGATTATTAGGGGCAGCAATTACCCATCCTGATGTAATGTGTAGTTTTATTGCTGATGGTAAACACGTTTCACCCATGATGCTGCAAATTTTACTTCGCGCTAGCTACGAAGAAAAAGGGCTATTTCTTGTCAGCGATGCCCTTGCACCTTTAGGGCTAGCCGATGGCGTGTATCCTTGGGATAGTCGGCAAATTGAAGTTAAAAACGGTACAGCACAACTGGCGGATGGCACTTTGTCGGGGACGACTTTACCCTTATTGGTGGGAGTGCAGAATTTGATGAAGTGGGGAATTTGTGAGGTAGAAAGTGCGATCGCTTTAGCTACTAATGCACCTAGACAAGCGATTGGTTTACCAGGAATTGCCAAGAGTCAACCCGCTAATTTATTACGCTGGCATTGGGATGAGACTACAAAAGAATTAACTTGGCAACGTGCTATCACCGCAGATATGAGTATATTTTAAGTAATCCATATCAGATTAACTTTGTCTCCCTTCATCCCCACACGTACTATAAATTCATGTCCATCATCAGCAAAACTCAGCTTCCACAAATAGGTCTGAGTTTCTCCTTGTTTGAGATCACCGAAATAAGTAGTTGTATAACCCTCAGACATGCGTGGAATTAGCGGGGAGCTAACTTGGTCAAATATTTCTTTAGTAATATCTCTTCTGTACTCTAAATCACCTACCGTGAGAAAAAGTTCGTAATTTCCCGCAGCAGTGGCATCTAAAATAGTCTGCAAATAATTAATCACGTTTTCAGGGGGATTTGTCGAATTCATATATCATGCTCCTATATCTGGTGTGACTGAGAGATCAAGCGTTGACTCACAATATAAGAAAATGATACTTGATTTAAATTATTGAATTTTAGAGATCGCATTATCGTTTATTAACGGAGTAATCTTATTTAAAATCCTTTAAGCCACTGGCTTTTGCGTTTGTTACTCCTGTTTCTGTGAAACAAGAATCTCCCACCAAGCTAGGCTGTGGTGGGAGAGTGTGAATAAACTATGCAGGGCTAGGTTGAGTTCGGCTTTGAAGTAGTTGGATAATTGCAGCTTTTTCTAAGATTCCAACTAGGACACCATTCTCACGAATTACGGGAAGCACAGATAGCTTTTGTTGTTCGAGTAACTGCATGGCTTCCAGCAGAGGTTGATCGGATTGGACTGTAGTAGATTCGGTAATTGGTCGCATGACTTCTTTGACTTGAGTTTCTGACCACAGTGCTGTTGGGATGGTTCGTAAATGGGAGCATCTCAGTTTTTGAAGTACCTCAAACCGACAATAATCCATTAAGGTA
>NZ_CALMFY010000138.1 GCF_937863485.1 uncultured Nostoc sp.
TTACTTATCCTGACTGATTTTCGTCCTCTTTGCAAAAAACTGGGATGCTCCCGTTACACTCCTCAACTACAAGGTGAAATTCCCGTAATTGTGATGGAATTTATTTCCGATACACAGGAGACAGAGTATTCGATCAAAGCGACATATCCCCCAGGAAAATGGTTTTTCTATGAGCGCATCTTAAAAGTACCAAACTACATCATCTTTGAACCAGATAGCGGCAGTGTAGAAATGTATCGCTTAGAAAACATAGAACAGTACATCTTGCAAGAGGCTGATGAAAATCAACGGTACTGGATACCAGAAATCAATCTTTACCTTGGCGTGTCGCAAGGCACTCGTGAAAACCGCACAGGAAAGTGGTTACGGTGGTGGGATGAACAAGGAAACCTTTTGCCTTGGGGTTCTGAGTTAGCTCAACAAGAACGCCAACGTGCCGAACAGGAACGCGAACGCGCTGAACAAGAACGCCAACGTGCTGAACGACTAGCAGCACAATTGCGGGCGGCGGGAATTGAGCCAGAAGATTAGACTTCCTGTAAATAATTTAGGTTTGCTAAATCTAGCATTTTTTTAGAAACATGAAATTTTCAATAATACCAATTACAGCCAAAATTTGAGAGTATTTTTGTTAATTATTATTGCTAATACTATCAAAGCTAAGGCTAGTTTATAGGGAATAAACATAATTTTATACTTTAATATAAAGACATGATAAAGGCGATTGCCTAATCCCACGAAGAATCATTAAGGCAAAAGAATGTGGAAAGTTGAATATACTAAAAAATTCTTAAAAGAATTAGCACGTTTACCACAAGATGTGCAAGCTTGGATTGAACCAATCGTCTTTCAAGAACGATGAACTACAAGCACGGATGGAAGAACTTTTAGAACGAAAAAAAGCTGATTTACTAACTCTAGAAGAAGTTATCGAACTTGAAGAAATTGGAGAAATAAATAGGATTTTCACCCATATCAATGCAATGCTAGTAGCTCAATAAGATGAAAGTAATCAATAAAAATAATGATGAACACGCGATTAGTCGATTCGCTGGTACAAATTATTGAATCTCTCACTCCAGAAGAGCGCATCTTTTTACAACAGCGACTAAGCAGCTAGCCAATTCAAGTGACAGTCGGTGTCTGCGGGGGACAGCCACGCATTCGCAACACGCGCATCCCTGTGTGGACGCTGGTGGCTTTTCGCCAACAGGGAGCAGATGAGGAAGAGTTACTGCGAAACTATCCTACCCTAACCCATGACGATCTAAAAGCTGCCTGGACTTATTATGAACAGCACCAAGAACAATTAGCAGAACGTTTGCGTCAGTTAAGCGTGAATCCTGATCAACTAGATGAATTGTTGTAGCTTTAGGAGCCTTTTATTGTATGCAGAATAATTTTCTGCTTTTGAAGAATCACCTGTACTGAAAACTTTGATAGCCGATGCTGAAGCAGCTATATCACAACGATATTCGCTCCCAGAAAGATTAACTTTTGAGCGCGATCGCATATTTAGCACTTGAAATACATATAATATTCCCTTTGGGAAGTCTATAGCAACCTCAGTTTTCTGAAAAACCATAATGTCACGCTATATGCTTACTGTTCCAAAACTCAGTGCCAATTGAGCTGCTAGGGGTAAGATGTGGTTCAGCAGCAAATCCAAAAGGCGATGCCCTGAACACTCGCAGATATTACCGCAGACACTAATTATCTTCCGGCTGCTAAAATACGTAAGTATGAGTAGTATGATCGAACTACTGAAGTAAAAATTGTCTATTTAGTCATACAAGACCGTCGAAAGATTGTAGAAAAGTGTGTTTCCCTGTATTGATAGTAGTGCTAACCTCAATTTTAAGGATGTTATCAGCCTTTATCTGCTAGAGTTTCTGACTTTCAGCAAACAAGATAATCTATCAATAATAAAATCGCTAGGAGTGCGATGAGATGTCACAGTCCCCGATGACAAGACCAGAAATAACTGCTGGAACTCTAATCGATAACCGCTATACTATCCAAAAACTTCTAGGACAGGGAGGATTGGGACGAACTTACTTGGCGTTTGACACTCGTCGGTTTAATGAAGCTTGTGTTCTCAAGGAGTTTGCACCCATTGGCACAGGGGAGAGTGGATTGGAACAATATCGCAACTTATTTAAAAGAGAGGCAAAAATTCTTCATCAATTGCAACATCCTCAAATTCCCAAGTTCTTAGCTTGCTTTGAAGGAGATAATCGGCTGTTTCTAGTACAAGAGTATGTTGACGGTAAAACATATTCTCGGCTGCTGGGAGAACTTCAACGTCAAGGAAGAAACTTTTCCGAAGAGGAAGTTATAGAGTGGCTAAAGAATCTACTGCCTGTTTTGGAATATGTCCACCAACACAACATCATCCATCGAGATATTTCTCCTGACAACATCATGTTACCCGATGGCAAGGATCTGCCAGTGCTAATTGATTTCGGTGTAGGCAAGCAAATTGCTGATATCAACGAGGCGAGAAGTTCTAACCATCAGGTGACCTTTGTTGGCAAAATGTCCCTTGTAGGCAAAGTGGGATACGCTCCCCGCGAACAGATTAGCTTGGGTTTATGTTCTCCCTCTAGTGACCTTTATGCTTTGGGGGTAACAGCTATTGTATTACTCACAGGTAGAGATCCATCTTTACTAATGGATCAGTACTCCTTAGAATGGAACTGGCGTTATTATACCTATGTTACTGATGACTTGGCTCAAATACTTGATTATATGTTGGCAGATAGGCCTAACAACCGATATCAAACAGCCAAGGAAGTTCTTATAGATTTAGAGCGGATTGGAGAACCAGAAGTGGCAATGTCTCCTCCAATCATGGTTGATGATTTGCCTGCCACGATATTTAATCCTGAATTTCAGGCTATGTCGGCAATATCGCCGTCATCCAATCAACCTGGAGAAACAATTTTTAGTTCACCTACACCTATTAATCCGCAAATTGGGCGAATTGAACAACAACTTTCACTCAAACCAGCATTTATCAAACATTGTCAGCAAGAGTTAGCTTACCACATCGGACCAATGGCAAATCTGATTATAGAAGAAATATTAGCTGAAAATCCTTACATTTCGCCTGACCAATTTGTTGAACTGATCATCAGGGAAATTCCTGATTTTCAGGCAGCTTTTGAATTTAAAAAAAGCTTATTTTCATAGACATTTAGACCACCGTTAATTTAGAGAATTTTAAATTGTTTAATCCACTGCACCTCCCTGAGTGCGTTTAATTCTTTTCATTGCCATTTCTAGACTTAACTGCATCCGTTTAAAAGCTTTAGCTAAATTACCGATTTCATCATTAGACATCTGCTCAAATTCAACTTCCATATGTCCTGTACTGACTTCTTCAGCTATGCGAGTCATGCGTTTGAGAGGCAAAACAACTTGTCGATTCAAGAAAAAGTTGACTAACAGGATAGTTGCTATAAATATAGTTGATACAATTAGGATAATGAGTAAAGAAGACTGATTAGCTTTGCTGATGACATTGTTCGCCGGCACTGATATAATCTGAGCGCCAACAATTTCATTCAGCTTCCACCCAAATCCATTAGCTGTACCATACTGAGTAATCATACTTTGAGGTGCAGCTTCAGGTACGCTATGACATACGAGACAGCTTTGTTCAGAAATTGGCAGCGGACGAGCAATGTAAAAGATATCCCCACCAGGAATTGAGCGAAATCCACTCACTTCTTTAAGGTCTGATTTATTTCTGAACCTTTCTACAATTTCCGTCTCAAAACTGTCAGCCTTATCCCGAAGATTTGTGGGATTAAGAGTTGCTTCTTTATAAAAGAAGTCACGGTAATCTGTCGTTTTTCGTAAAATTTCAAATACCTCGCGTGCTGAGTATGCAGGCACACTTTGCGGCAAAAACTCAGTTGCCAATTTATCAGCTAGCTCTGGATTAACTTGAGTACTGGTGTATTTACGAACAGAACTCATTGTTTGCATGAGTATAAGACCTGTTGAGCTAATATCTTGTTTAGCATTCTCCCTGAGCAGAGAAGAAAGAGCAAATCCACTCAAGCTCAGACCAAATGTTAGAATTACCAGGAGTAAAATTGTAAACTTTTGTTTCAGCTTCAAATTCTTTAACATAATTCTAGATTACCTACAATTCAAATTATTATGAACAAATATGGCGAAACTTATCGTTTACTTTATCATGATCAATCAACTCTTATATTTGGGTGTGAAAACATAGTTTAGCTAAAACTATTAGGGTAGACCCAACTTTATACTATTAGTAATTATTCAGGTTAATGAAAATCTTCTCTAAGTAACTAAGTTCTAAAAAGCTACAACAGCAATTCAAATACAATTCCCAAAAATTCGTATTGGCTGTTTTGATACTGTGCCAAAAAAAATACCAGCAATTGTCAAATATTACTAATGGTGTGGAATGCAAGAAAGTCTTTATTCGGGGGACGCTACATTATTGAAAGCCAACTAGGTGAAGGCGGAATTGGCATTACTTACCTTGCCAGAAATCAACGGAATCAACTGCGAGTAATTAAAACCCTCAAAGAAGAAATCCTGAACCACCCTGCCTGGATACTTCACCGAAACAAGTTACGGCAAGACTTCCGTGATGAAGCAGTTCGGCTGGCTGTGTGTCACCATCCTCATATAGTACAGATAGAAACCATCTTTGATGAGGGAAATTTGCCCTGCATGGTGATGGAGTACATTGAAGGCGAAGACTTAGGACAGTACTTGAGACGGATGGGGGTGCTATCAGAAGCAGAAGCGCTGCTGTACATCCGGCAAATTGGCGACGCTTTGACACTAATTCATTCTAAAGGACTGCTGCATCGGGATTTGAAACCACGTAATATTATGATCCGCATTGATAAATCAGAAGCAGTGCTGATAGACTTTGGCATCGCTAGAGAATTTATTCCCAATATGATCCAAAGACATACAGTGTATCGCACTCCTGGTTTTGCCCCACCTGAGCAATATGAATCGGAAGCACCACGAGGAGAATACATTGATATCTACGCCTTAGCTGCTACCTTGTATAATTTACTTACCGCCGTTATCCCGACGAGTGCAGATGATAGGCGTCACAATATTAATTTAGAACCACCACAATATTTTAATCCTAACATCAGCAACAGAGTCAATCAGGCTATTATGTGCGGCATGGATCTGGAGTCAACCTATCGTCCCCAGTCTGTGCAGGAGTGGTTGGATTTATTGGGATCTAATCCAGAAACTCGTGTAGCCTTAGCAACACCTAATTTAGTGAGAACGCTTAGACTTAAACCACCTCCACCTGTTGTATTAAATCAGCATAACTGGCAATGCATACAGACTCTCAAAGGTCATTCTAGTATGGTTCATGCGATCGCCATTAGCCCAAACGGGCAATTGATTGCTAGTGGCAGTAATGACCATACTATTAAACTTTGGCAAGTGGGTACTGGCAAGCTAGTGCGTCAGCTAGGTCGTTGGTTTTCTGGTCATTCCAGTATGGTTCATTCCGTCGCCTTTACCCCAATCTCTCCAAATCTTTCTTATCAAGGAGAGTCCGGCAAATCTGCGAAAGTTGCAGACCTGAACTGGGGAATCTTGGCTAGCGGTAGTTGGGATAACACAATTAAATTGTGGGATGTAAACACAGGCAAAGAAATTCGTACTCTCGTTGGTCATGCTAATTGGGTGAATTCCGTTGCCTTTAGTCCAGATGGCAAGTTTCTGGCTAGTGGCAGTGCTGACTGCACAATTAAACTATGGCAAGTACACACAGGCATAGAAATCCAAACTCTCATCGGTCATTCTGACTCAGTTTCTTCAGTCGCCTACTCTCCAACAATGCCGACAACGAATAGCAAAGATAGACTGCTTGTGGCTAGTGGTAGTAATGACTACACTATTAAACTATGGCAAGTATACACAGGCAGAAACATTTCCACATTATTAGGCCATTCTTTCTTCGTCAACTGTATCGCCTTCAGCCAGGATGGGGAAATTATCGCCAGTGGCAGTGGTGACAACACGATTAAACTATGGCATGTAAATACAGGTAGAGAAATTCGTACTCTCATTGGTCATTCTGATTCAGTTTGGTCAGTCGCCTTTGGCCAGAATGGGCAACTTCTGGCTAGTGGCAGTTGGGATAACACTATCAAACTATGGCACGTACACAGTGGCAAAGAAATTAGCACACTTACAGGGCATTCCAACTATGTTAGATGCGTCGCCTTCAGTCCCAATGGTCAAACCCTAGTCAGCGGTGGTGATGACGATACTATCAAGATTTGGCGACGTGGATAATAAATAATTCCTAATGACGCTCTTACGTTGCTCTAAGCGAACGCAAGAGCGTCTCTAAGAGTTGCCATGCCGTTGGCGTACCCCTACGGGGATCTTGCTACACGGTGCGTGTCGCAAGACTTGCCCAAGGGACGCGAACAGCGTCTCCCCTTCTCCCAAAAGGAGAAGCTAGCGCCTGTCGTAGGATGCCCGTTCGCCGCAAGGCGTCCCGTTAGGGAAGGGCTGTAGGGAGAAGAGAAGGCTTTACGCTGCGTACTCCTACGGGGATCTTGCTACGCAAAGCGGACGCACCAGAAGAGAGTAATTCATAATTCCGAATCTTTTTGCTTGGTCTGATTAGATACTTTTAACCTACAGATAGAACTGCGATCGCCCAAAACTTGTGACAATAATGACGACAACCGTTATTTTTGAACAATAAATTATATGGGCTTTGGTATCGGTGATTTATTCTGGATTTTCATCCTTCTCACTTCTTTGCAACCCCTTTGGCAAAAACGTCAAATAGAATATCGGCGCTTGCGTGCTTTACAAGAATTTCAGCAGGAACGCAAAAGTCGGGTGATTTTGCTAATTCACCGCCAAGAGTCTATTAGCTTTCTGGGAATTCCCTTATCTCGCTACATTACTATCGAAGACTCAGAACAGATACTGCGAGCAATTCGCCTCACACCCCCAGATGTGCCGATTGACTTAATTTTGCACACTCCTGGTGGTTTGGTTTTGGCTACCGAACAAATCGCCAGAGCATTAATTCGCCACCAGGCAAAAGTTACAGTTTTTGTACCTCACTACGCCATGAGTGGCGGTACTATGCTTGCCCTCGCCTCTGATGAAATTATTATGGATGCTAACGCTGTTTTAGGGCCAGTTGATCCCCAATTGGGTAATTACCCCGCAGCGAGTATCCTGAAAGTAGTTGAAGATAAACCCATCAGTGAGATTGATGACCAAACCCTAATTATGGCCGACCTCTCACGCAAAGCAATTGGGCAAGTACAGCGGTTTGTACGGACTCTGCTTAAAGACAGTATACCCAAACAAAAAGTTTTGCCAGAAAATATTGAATCAATTATCGAAGCCTTGACAACCGGGCGCGTCACCCACGACTATCCCATCACTATTGAGGAAGCAACAGAAATGGGGCTGCCCGTAACTGTCGGACTGCCCCATTCTATTTATGATCTCATGGATTTGTACCCACAACCACAAGGAGGGCGACCCAGCGTCCAGTACATTCCTATGCCTTACAATGACCGCCGTCCAACTCTACCTACACCCAAGGGCAGACCCTTAGAAGAACCAAATCAAATGATTTGAGACTTTGGGGTAGGAATTTTTTTGTGACGTCTAGGGTGTAGTTGTTGGCGTAGCTGTCGGTGTAGTTGTTGGCGTAGCTGTCGGTGTAG
>NZ_CALMFY010000139.1 GCF_937863485.1 uncultured Nostoc sp.
ATCAGCAACAGTGGTACTTTTGATGCAGGGGACGGAAATGACACTATCACTGGCACTGGTACTGGTGGTACTGGTGGCGAAAATGGCGGTACTGGCGATACTGGAACCGGCATTAGCAACAGTGGCAGTTTTGATGCAGGGGACGGAAATGACACTATCACTGGCACTGGGACTGGTGGTATTGGTGGCGAAGGTTCCGCCGAGGGCACTACTAGTAATTACAGGATCACAGGCGAAAGCGGCTACGGCGGTGCTGGAATTGGCATTAGTAACAGTGATAAACTAACTACTGGCAAAGGAGAAGATACGCTCATCGGCACTGGTACTGCTGGCAGCAGGGGCAAATATATAATTTCCCCTATACCTAAACCTATTGATGTTGGATCTGTCCAGGTCATTCAAGAAGACACCATCCCCACCACAGAAAGGATCAGCACTACTAGCATTGATAGCCAGAACAAGAACATTAAAGACGCCACCATCATCACAGGGCGGAGCAAAAGCAGCATCGGCATCCAGAATATTAAAAAAGCAATTATTACTACGGGTGAAAATACTGACACGATTAAGGGTTCTGCAAACAGCTTGGAAGCAAACACCCTAGCCTATGGCATCTTCAATGACGGCATCATTGATACTGGTAATGGCCATGACATCCTCACTGGACAAGCAACAACCACAATTGGTGGTACTGCCTATGGTATTTATGGGCAAGGAATCATCAGGACTGGCGATGGGAATGACAAAGTTACCGCCACCAGTAATATCGATAAAGTTCAACAGAAAGTCACTATTGGTGGTGGTATCCGCTTTGAACTAGGGACTGGGGATGACTACTTCAAAGGGTTCGGGTCTGCAATTGTTGATGGCGGGAATGGTTTTGACACCCTTGATGTGAGCGCTTTCAAGCGTTCTGAAGTTAGTGTATCTGGTGTTATTTCTGACAATAGTCTAAACCCTGCCAAGATTACCTTTAACAACAATGGAAACCTGATTACCCTTTCGACAACTGGCTTTGAGAATTTTATCTTTGCAAATAGCTCTTTCTCTTATAGCAATTTGAACTGAAACGAGAATTACCACAATTCGATTGTGAGTAAAGTAATGTAATTTCGGCTTTTGATGCCTTGCTTAATGATTAGTGAAAATTAGTTTTTGAACGAATCGTGTCAGAGAAAGTAGCTGACCGTAGGGTAGAATGCTCCCCAAGATGTAAAAGCATGTCTATATTTCTCTTAAAATATGAACGAGTTAGTTACTGCAATTACTACAGGGACAATTGCATTCATTGCCACTAACATTGATGATATTGTCATTCTATTGTTGTTTTTTTCTCAAATAAATGCTAACTTTCGCCCCCGGCATATAGTTGCTGGTCAGTTTCTAGGTTTTACGCTTCTGTTAATCCTTAGTCTTCCTGGTTTATTTGGTGGGTTAGTTTTATCAAAAAGCTGGATTGGATTACTTGGTTTACTACCAATGTCCATAGGTATCAGTAGCTTAGTGAATCGGGAAGAAGATTCATCAAAAGAAGTTGTTGCTACAACAGAAGAAACTGAAGCATCAACAATTACTAGTTTTTTTTCTCCCCAAGCTTATAGTGTGGCAGCCGTTACAATTGCCAATGGTAGCGATAATATTAGTGTCTACGTGCCTTTATTTGCTAGCAGCAACTTAGAAAGTTTTGTAGTAATTGTCGGATTATTTTTTCTATTGTTAGGAGTTTGGTGCTACGCTGCATACAAATTGACTAACAACAGAGTCATAGCTGATGTATTGACTCGCTACGTTAATAATCTTGTGCCTTTTGTTCTTATAGGATTAGGTGCTTTTATTGTATTAAAAAGTGAAGCTTTGAGCTTTATAAAGCTAGCTGCTAGTTGTTTCTGTTTAATAATTTTAGTGAAAAATAATGAAAGTGCCGATTAAATTGGCGAAAATTATAGTAGATAACCAAGCCAACTTTATATTTTGATTTAGCTCAAAAATCTCAAATTCAAAATATAAAAAATCGGTTTAAATAAAAAGGATTCGCCACGAGATAAAGCGCTGTTTGGCATTTGTCTATACACTTGTTGTCGCGTATCACAAGTTAACTAGCTGCTCACTAAAAGTGTTTCAAGAATTCTCCAACCATTTGTATTCATTTCATCATTTACAAAGTCACAAAATGTATAAATCAGAGGCATAATAGAGTCCTCATCTTTTGCTCTGTAGAAACCTACTATTTTCCTTTCTTGCCTTAAATTATAGACTTGAAAGCACAAAGCCTTAATAAAATCATTTTTATTTAAAATACCTTCTATACTTAATTCACTTTTAATATTGGCATCTCCTTCAAATTCAATAGGTGAGAATATTCTCTCATTTTCTTTCCCAAAAGCTGAATACCAAAGAATACCACTTACTAAATTTTTCAATTTTTGATTTTGAACTAGAGGAAATATAGGAATAGAATTAACTTTCCAATCGGCAGGTATAGGGATAAGAGATAAGTCAATTAATAATATAGTTGGCCCAGCTTCAAATTGACCTTTTTTAATAAGTCGTTTGATTTTTCTTATTATGGTTTCAATGAAATCTTTTTGGCGAGAATAAAAACAATCTTCTTCTCGCTCTTGTAAAGGATTAATGGCAGTTACAGCTATTGCTATAGCATTTCCAGCTTTTAACTGTTCTTCAATAGACACTTGGGCATCTAATCCTTGCTCCATAGCTTGAATATAATTTTCTTCTCCTCCACCAAATCCTAATGTCTTTATCTCTATGAAAAATTCTTTACCATCTAAATTAACTTTTAAGTCAGGTGTTTTATTTGTGTTTTCGGGAACTTTTTCTAATAAAAGACCTTTATTTTTTAGCGATAGATAAGTTGCCGCTTCACTATAATCACACAAAGCTTGCTGCAACTCTACAGCATATCCGATTTTATAATCTTTTAGTCTAGTTAATATACTTTCCCTTGCTTTTCTAATAAAATCATCGTTTTCAGCAGCATCGATTTCTTGACACATATCAAGTGAAAAGGCATTTAAAAGAGGATTAATTGTAATATAACCTAATTGATTCTGTTGCAAATAAAGGATTTTTGAATAAAGCATAAGTATATTAATTGTAAGTATTGTAATCCTGTATTATTCCATAATACACAGATTATAACAAACATTATTTATCAATATACTTAAATTAACAGATTCAAAAACACCAGCTATGTCAATTAAGGATTTTACCTTAACTTAGTGCCATTCAGGCTTAAGTCGTTAAAGGTAGGTAAACTTCCGCCACAGTGTACTATAGGAATCCTAAATAATATGTGGAAAATTTGAAGTAATGTAGGCTGGACAAAGCCCACCCTACGTGTATTCCAAAAATCAAATAGGAGTCCTATAGATAATTTATTTTTTAGAAGTCCCTAAAATCTAAAATCTAAAATTGGTGTGCGGAATCAAACTTTACTCAACCACTCATTCTCCTCTGGATCTTTAAACAGTGAAGTACTGAGGTAGCGTTCACCGAAGCTGGGCTGTATCATCACGATTAGGCGGCCTGCATTTTCTGGTCGTTGTGCTACTTGAATAGCAGCATACAATGCAGCACCAGTAGAAATCCCCGATAGTAATCCTTCTTCTTTTGCGAGACGACGGCTGTAAGCGATCGCCTCCTCATCCGCTACCTGAATCACTTCATCTACCAGTTCTGAACGGTAAATTGCTGGGATAAATCCCGCGCCGATCCCCTGAATTTTGTGAGGCCCCGATTTACCACCCACTAATACTGGGCTGCTGCTTGGTTCAACTGCGATCGCTTGAAAACTCGGCTTCCGCCTTTTAATAACTTCTGCAACTCCGGTAATCGTTCCACCAGTACCCACTCCCGCCACAAGAATATCTACCTGTCCATCGGTATCATCCCAAATTTCTTCTGCTGTGGTTTGGGCGTGAACTTTCGGGTTGGCAGAGTTGCGAAACTGCTGCAACATATAAGCATTGGGCGTTTGAGCTAAAATCTGCTCTGCACGACCGATTGCTCCTCGCATCCCTTCTACCCCTGGCGTTAACTCTAGTTGAGCGCCATAAGCTTTGAGCATGGATCGTCTTTCCTGGCTCATTGTGTCAGGCATCGTTAGAATGAGATGATAACCCTTAGCGGCTGCCACCATCGCCAGCGCAATTCCTGTATTCCCAGAAGTCGGCTCTACTAAAACGGTTTTTCCGGGGTGAATCAAGCCTGCTTCTTCCGCCGCTTCCACCATACTCGCGCCAATCCGGTCTTTCACAGAAGATGCTGGGTTCATGCTTTCTAGCTTCACCACAATCTGAGCAACCGCTCCCGAAGCTTGGGGAATCTTGTTTAATTGAACTAAAGGAGTTCGTCCGATTAACTCTGTGATATCTTTTGCTATCTGCATGTGAGTACTCCGTCGTGTCTAAATATAATACATCGGACTTTGCTGGGCGCGAGTTTCTCTTTCCTGGCACAAGTCTTGGAGTGTATAGCGACCCAAAACTTCAATAGAGGCAGCGTTAGCTTGCTCCCAAACTTCATAAACCAGAGTCTTTTCCAGAGTGGGAGAGTCAGAGGTATCTTTCTCTTTCCGCTCACCTTCGACCAAAGTGACAATTTCAAGTATTGTGATCTGCCAGGGTTCACGAACTAAAACAAAACCTCCTTTAGAGCCGCGTTGACTCTGCACCACACCAGCACGCCGGAGGTTGGTCAAAATTTGTTCCAAATAGCGTTCAGGTATGGGTTGCTTGGCAGTGATCTCGCTCATGGTTAGAGGAAGTTTTTTTCCGTGGTGGCTTGCCAGTTCTAAGAGTGCCAGCAGCGCGTATTCCACTTTGGAAGACAGATCCAAGAGAGCGTAGTTTTGGCTATTCAAGACTGTACTCTACATACTACGGTGATTTGAGGGACTTATCGCAGTTTATGCGAAATTAATTTTTCTGAAAGTGTGGAATGTGATAGCATCCCACTTATCTCCCAACAAAAACACTTTACCCTATCGACTTACCGTAGATTATTATCTTACACAATTCCCATAAATGACTTAATCTTTTTGTGGGAATTATCCTGAGTTTCTGTTTTCAGAGCCTCACTTACCAACGAAAATCTCAACTGAGTATGCTACTAACTGATTTGCGAACCATTTTTGAGCGTGATCCAGCAGCCCGTAACTGGCTAGAAGTATTGTTCTGTTACCCTGGACTTCATGCCCTAGTGTTTCATCGATTGGCACACTGGCTGCATAAACTTGGAATTCCCTTCATCCCTCGGTTTATCTCTCATATTAGTCGGTTTTTAACCGGAATTGAAATCCATCCTGGCGCATTAATTGGTCAGGGAGTGTTTATTGACCACGGAATGGGAGTAGTGATTGGTGAGACAGCAATCGTGGGCGACTATGCCCTAATTTATCAAGGCGTCACCCTTGGCGGGACGGGGAAAGAAAGCGGCAAACGCCATCCAACTTTAGGCTCTCATGTAGTTGTGGGAACGGGTGCGAAGGTTTTAGGAAATATTCAAATTGGCGATCGCGTCCGGATTGGAGCCGGTTCTGTGGTGCTGAGAGATGTGCCCAGTAACACTACTGTAGTTGGGATTCCAGGGCGTGTGACTCGTCAGAACAACTTACCTACCAATGTTCTGGATCATGATAAAGTCCGTGACGTAGAAGCTGAAGTAATCCGCGCTCTATTTGAACGCGTCAAGGCTTTAGAGAAAGAGTTCGAGCAGCTAGAAGATCAATCAAGTTTCTCCCCAACTGAGCTTGGCGACCAACAAATTGACAACCCTAAGAGCAAAAATTCTGATGGGATAATTGAAGATTTTCTTGATGGTGCGGGAATTTAATTTAAAGCATTGGGCATGGGGCATGGGGCATTATTTAGTTATTCTTTCTCCCCCTGCTCCCCTTGCCCC
>NZ_CALMFY010000140.1 GCF_937863485.1 uncultured Nostoc sp.
TTTCTCCCCTTTAAAAATTGTTTGATTCCTCCCTGTTTCCCTGTCTTGATAGCAGACATGAGAAAGGAAATATCTAAGGCTTGCAACCAGTGGATTACAGGAGTATTAAAGAATCCTCTATCTAGATATAGCTTTTTTACATTTGCTGGCAACGTTAAAATTAGATCCAGCGCGGATGCAATTAATTTCGGGTTTTGTTGATACCTATTTGCGACTCGATGATACTGAGAAACAGGTCTTTCAAGCGGCAATCAGTACAATGGGATTAGATGAGCAGGAGGAAATTATGGAGATTGTAACCAGTTGGCAACAGGAAGGCGCTCAAAAAGCAAAAGAAGAGATTGCACTGAATCTACTGCAAAGAGGAATGATTGTACAGGAAATCGCACAAATCACGGGTTTAAGTGTAGAACAGGTGCAGCAGTTACAGGCACAGATGTCTCCAGGAAATTAATCTCAGTAGACATTCATGTATCATCATTGAAGTCTCAATTGTCACTATAGTTTTTTTTACCTTGAAAAAAGCATAAATTTTCTATGCCTCGAAAAACCCCACCTTCATCCCACTCGACTGTTACAATTCCACTGGCTCTCTCTCAATTACATATCCGCTTACAGTTTCTAGAAAAATCACACCAATCGCTACTCAAACAGATTAAAAGAAAACGCACAGAACTGAATAATTTTATTGAACAGACGCGAACTTTCGCAACAAAAATATTTCAAAAAGCCAGTCCCAGCTTTCAAAAAATGGCTGAGTTAGACCAGGATATTCATACTTTATTTGATGAGATTTTTACTACTAGAAAGTTTGGTAAACAAACCTTCAAAAATATAGAGGCAGTTTACCTTAAGCTCCAGTTGACAGGAATCATTAGTCTCAAACCAAGCCGCAAACAATTTTCAACAGAGCTAGACGAATTGTTTGACGACCCCGAACCCGAATCAGATTTTTCTAAGGAAACTGCTGAAAGTCGCCATCAACATTGGGAAACAAAAGAATCTGTAGAATCTCATGGTAAAGCTAGAACAGAAGATAAGAGAAAAATTCGTGAAACATTTCTGAGATTAGCTGAAATCTTTCACCCTGACAAGGTAAAAGACAGGGAGACACAGACATATAATACAGAAATTATGAAATCAATTAATCAAGCCTACCAAGAAGGTGATTTGGCAAGACTTCTAGAAATTGAGCGACTTCACCAAGTCGGGGAAGTTATTGACAATAATAGCGAAGATGATTTAACTCGAAAATGTCGAACTATAAAACAGCAAAATCAAATTCTTCTCACTCAATATGAAACTTGAAACGGGAACTGCGTTTGGCAAAGAAAACTCCAGAAGGAACGATGGTTTCGGATTCTCGGAAAGCTGCTAAAAAAGGCATTGACTCTATGGCTCAAATGGTAGAAACAATAGAAAATCAAATTAACGTTGTTTGTCAGATTCGGGATTTTGTCAAGGACTTTAAAGAACAGAAGATCACTATCAAAGAATTTCTTGGTGGGCCACCAACTCTGCACTCCTTATCCGAGGAAATTATGTCAGATATTCTTGAGCAGATGTTGTCAGAATTAATCAGATAGTAGTTGATTTTTCTTAAAAATCACAGTTGGCAGTGAATGAAGACGTATTAAATAATGGATTTATTTGACCAGCATCTTACAAAAATAACCGAAGAGGAAGTACCACTGGCGGCTCGGATGCGTCCCCGGACACTCAAGCAATTTATTGGTCAAGAGCATATTATCGGACAAGGAAGACTACTGCGGCGTGCTATTAGTTTGGATCAGCTGTCTTCCTTAATCTTTTCTGGGCCACCAGGGACTGGCAAGACTACTTTAGCCCGTGTTATTGCCAACACCACCCTCGCTCACTTCATTGCTATCAATGCCGTACTTTCGGGAGTTAAAGAAATTCGAGCGGCAATTGAAATTGCCCTTCAACAGCGCAAGTTCCATAATCAACGAACTATTCTTTTTGTCGATGAAGTCCATCGTTTTAATAAGTCTCAGCAAGATGCTCTATTGCCTTGGGTAGAGAATGGTACAATCATTCTTATTGGTGCTACCACCGAAAATCCTTTTTTTGAAGTCAATAAGGCACTTGTCAGCCGTTCGCGGATTTTTCAACTTCAGCAATTAACTAATAAAGATTTATACAAAATTGTTGAGCAAACGCTAGCTGATTCGGAACGCGGTTATGGCAACTTAACAGTAGAAATTGACGCAGATGCTTTAGCTCATCTAGTTAATGTTGCTAACGGTGATGCTCGTTCACTATTGAATGCTTTGCAACTGGCTGTAGAGACTACACCCCCCGATGCTACAGGTGTTATTCATATTCCCCTAGCAGTGGCAGAAGAATCAATTCAGCAACGTGCTGTTTTATACGACAAAGAAGGGGATGCCCATTTTGATACCATTAGTGCTTTTATCAAGAGCTTACGAGGTTCTGACCCAGATGCAGCACTCTACTGGCTGGCCAAAATGGTTTATGCAGGTGAAGACCCGCGTTTTATTTTCCGTCGGATGTTAATTCTTGCAAGCGAAGATGTCGGATTGGCTGACCCACAAGCAGTTGTCGTTACCAATGCCTGTGCCGAAGCATTCGATCGCGTGGGAATGCCGGAAGGACGTTATCATTTGGCGCAGGCAGTAATTTATTTAGCGACTGCACCAAAATCCAATAGCATTATGGGCTTTTTTGATGCTTTAGCCGCAGTAGAAATTGAAAATGTTGCTTCCGTTCCCACTCATCTTAAGGATGCCAATCGGGATAAAAAAGGTTTTGGGCATGGGGTGGGTTATCTCTATCCTCACGCTTACCGAGATCATTGGGTAGAACAGCAATATTTACCCAAGAGCTTGCAAGGTCAATTGTTTTACCAACCTTCAACCCAAGGTTATGAACACCAAATCGCAACACAAGTGGCACGTCGTCGAGAAGCTCAACTTGCTGCAATAGTAGAAGGTATTGGTGTTGCACCAGTGGAAGTCATGACTTATGGAACTGTTGACCGAGCAGATGAGCGCTGGTTGCAACGCACACTTTCTCAGGTAAGTACACAATTAGCATCTGTGCGCGAGCGCATTTTTACTTTCGCTCAATTACAACGTCATCATTTAGTATTGGATTTAAATGCTGCCACTGGTTTACTTACTTGGGAAGCAATCCGGCAAGTTCCAGAAGGTGGGGTTTATGCCTGTGTCCGCAATAGCTCTGATGCCAATGCTTTAATAGAACTTGCTGCGGCACTTCCTGAAACAATGCGACCAATAGTTTTTACTGCATCTGTTGCACAGATACCTGCTATGCTGGCATCTCTTGCACCAAATGTCTACTTTGACTCTATTATCGGGCGCAATGTACTAGCCTCCCAATCGGATAAGGGACTTGCTGCTCAAATTTTAGGTCAATTGATCCCACACTCAGTCAAGCTTATTTTAGCTGAGACAGTACCTCGTCATACCCAAAGGTTTTATCGCTTACTGCCCAGGCAAAATCTCGATGCCCAATTGTATGAGCGATTAGTTTTAGCGGAAGAAGCTATTTATACAGATACCTCTGATCTCCATGCTTAACTGGGATACTGACGATTTGCGTCACGCTTTTGCCTCAAATGGACACTGCGTACAAGTGGTTGTTGAACAGTATTTGACACCAATGCACATCTCTGATCATTAGAGTTGTCGGGAAATAAAAGATGAGTGAGGCAATGGTGATCTTGCGAC
>NZ_CALMFY010000141.1:0-10460 GCF_937863485.1 uncultured Nostoc sp.
CCTCACCCTCCTAGTTTTAAGCAGCAATAAATTAACGACACTTCCAGAAGCCATTACCCGCCTGCAACACCTCACTAACCTCGAATTAAGCGACAACCAAATAACGACGCTGCCAGAAGTGATCGCTGATCTCCAACAACTCACTTCTCTGGATTTAAGCGACAACCAAATAACGACACTGCCAGAAGCGATCACCCGCCTGCAACAACTCACTTCCCTGGATTTAAGCGGCAACCCCATCGAACAGCCACCGCTAGAAGTTGTTGCACGAGGTCTTCAGGCGATTAAAGATTATTTCCGGCAACTGAAAGCAGAAGGCAAAGATTATCTGTATGAGGCAAAGTTACTAATTATCGGCGAAGGAGGAGCAGGAAAGACAACACTGGCTAAGAAAATTGAAGACCAAAATTATCAACTCCGAGAGGAAAACTCTACGAAGGGAATTGAGGTTATCCAGTGGGCTTTCACAATGGAAAATGGGCGAGAATTTCGAGTCAATATTTGGGACTTTGGGGGGCAAGAGATTTACCATGCTACTCACCAATTTTTCCTCACTAAGCGTTCCCTCTATGCTTTAGTGGCAGATACCCGCAAGGAAGACACGGATTTTTATTACTGGTTGAATGTTGTAGAACTGTTGAGCGATAACAGTCCGCTGCTAATCATCAAAAATGAGAAGCAAAACCGCCACCGAGAGATTAATGAACTCCAGTTACGGGGGCAGTTTACTAATTTAAAGGAGACTTTAGCAACAAACCTTGCTACCAACAGAGATTTAGAACAAGTTTTAGATAAAATTAAGCATTACATTAAAAACCTACCCCATATTGGCAGTCCGCTCCCAAAAACCTGGGTTAGAGTCCGGGAAGCTTTAGAGAGTGACGCACGCAATTACATCGGCTTAGATGAATACCTGAACATCTGCCAACAAAATGGGTTCACCCAAAGAAATGACAAGTTGCAGTTGAGTGGTTATCTGCACGATTTGGGAGTATGTTTGCACTTCCAGGAAGACCCACTTTTGAATAAGACCGTCATCCTCAAGCCAAAGTGGGGAACTGATGCAGTCTACAAAGTGCTGGATAATGAAAAAGTGATTCGCAACCTGGGCAGTTTCACCCGGTCTGACTTGGCAAACATCTGGTGTGAAGACGAATACGCCACGATGCATGATGAACTCTTGCGCCTGATGATCAACTTCAAGCTGTGCTACGAAATTCCTAGAAGCCAAGGAAAGTATATTGCCCCACAACTGCTATCTGCTAATCAACCCCCCTATAACTGGGATCAAACCAACAACCTGATTCTGCGTTACACTTACGAGTTCATGCCCAAGGGGATCATCAGCCAATTCATCGCCGCCATCCATGAGTTGATAAATGAACAAAAATGTGTCTGGAAAAGCGGTGTTGTTCTCAGCAAAGACCAGACGAAGGCAGAGGTGATTGAATATTATGGCAACAAGGAGATTAAGATTCGAGTCTCAGGTCGTCACAAAAGAGATTTGATGACCATAGTTACACATGAACTCGATAAAATTCATGACTCATATAAGCGACTAAAGTACAACAAGTTAATCCCCTGTAATTGCCACACATGCAAAGATAGCCAAGAGCCACACTTTTACTCTTTTGAGATATTGCGACAGTTTGTAGCCGATAAGCAAGAACGCATTCAATGTCAAAAAAGCTATCAAATGGTTGATGTCTTGGGCTTAATTAATGATGTGATGGATAGAAGGGAGTTACTTAAAGCAGAACAGCAGATGGGTGGCGAATTCCTGCCTAATTCCTCTGAGACAAGAAGGGAAAATGTCGTTGTAACAATTAATAATTTAATTCAGCCATCAAAGCAAGAGAATAATTTTATGACAGAACCATTTAAACAGGAAGAAAATTCTCAACCAGAAGTGCAGGTTACGCTTCCGTTTGCGTTTAGAAATGGAATGTTCTATTTATTTGTATTTGTAGTTGTATTTTGTCTAATTGCATTTTTTGGTGGTTCGCTACCATTTCATTATCTAGCTTTAGCAATTATTGGCACAGCAATATTTATCGTTTTAATAAGCGTTCTGCAACTCCGACAAGATGACCGCCTTTCTGAGAAATCTTTTGTAGATTTGACAAAAATGGTACTGGAACAGTTGCCTTTAATTGGCAATATTATTAAGCAGTTTCAAGGCAACAAATAAGAGTATAGAAAAATCCTATTTGAATTGTGAAAATTGTGAAACCTCTTGCAAAAGCAACACACGGTAGGGGCACAGCATTGCTGTGCCCCTACAAACCGACTGTATTACATGGAATTGAGAACTGCTATTTAATCAACTGCGATTCCTGCGGACAGCTTCGCTAACGCACCACCACAACATATTACTGTTCTTCACCTTTTTCCTGAAGGAGCGATCGCCAATCTGCGATCGCCTTCTCCGTCCACAGCCAATTTTTAGCTAATTTATCTACCTGGAAATTTACGGGATCAGACTTAACTACCATTTGCCGCAACTTGATCGCTTCTTTGAGATATTGTGTCTGCTTACCATTAGATTGACTAAGTGCAGATTTATACAATCCAAGAGCTAAACCAGCATAGGAAGTTAAAGCATCCTGAGGCACTGCTGCCTTTGTGGATCTTGATTGTGTGTTCTGCTCTTTGAGAGCTAAATTCAAAGCTTTGAACCAAGAATCATTACCTCGATTCAAATTGCCTTCCGTGTAGTAGGCAAATCCCAAGGCGTTATTATACAAAGGCGATTCTGGTTTAGCTTTTGCAGCAGTTTCCCAGTAACGGCGGGCATCATCGACACTATAGTTATTGTCTCCAGTTTGGATAGACTGCCACGCTAATCGTCCCTTGTAAAAGTTGACAGATGGATCGTTAGCTTGTTTATTTGGAATTAATTTCAGGGCAGTTTCAGCCGCAGCCAGTGCGCCACGATTGAGTAGTTCTTCTACAGCCAATAACCCACCTTCCAAGTCGCCCTGGCTCAATTTATCAGTGGCGGTGGCGGTGACAATCCCAGTCGTTGCTGTCTGTAAGTCGATATTTTGCTGCTTTTGAATGGGTAGAGACTGGGTGGGAATTGCTGGTATGTTAGGTAGAGTTACTTGGTGTCGATTTTGCCACCACCAATTTAAACCGATCGCAGCTGCTAAGGCACTGATCCCCATAATACCCACAATCGGCCACAGCTTACGGCGTTGGGTACGAGGTCTTGTTGGGACTGGTTGCGGGGCTGGTTGCGAGCGCAAAAAATCAGCAGAATTTTGCCAATTTCCTTCAAGGTTCCCAGCAGTTGGAGGTGGTGGTGCTGGGGCTTCTCCCCACAAATCTGCTTCCTGTTCTGGGGAAGTCATTTCCTCTGAAACCTGGCTTTGGTGAAGACTATTTTCTCGAATCTGTTCATCCGGTTCAGTTGGAGCTTTTTGGTTATCTAACTGACGAAATAAATCCGAAACTATAGCAGAATCTTCTTCATAGCTGGGGTCATCATACTCAATTTCATCAACGAGATCCCCCCAAGTATCGTCACCTAGCCAGTCCAACCCAGAAGAGTCATGCGCTAAACCAGAAGGGATCATTTGCTCGATTCCTAAAGGCATCTCGGTATCATCTGCGATCGCAGAGTACATCGTGGAAGTTGCCCCTAAAGGCGAACTATACTGATTCAGCGACTCTGCACTTTCGGATAACTCAGTTTCCTCACTCAGAAAACCGTCAAATTCTGGCTGGAGATACAAAATCGGTAATGCCCAATACATCTGGTGAGAACCATAGGCAGAAATTAATCCTTGACGCACGCGACTGACGCACAAATCTACTGGATATCCCTGACTCAAGTTGCGGTAAAACAATTGTGTGAGCGTCAGTGCCACTTCATCAGGAATCCGTTCTGACATCGCCAAAACGCTTCTGATTCCGCGCTTCACGAGACTTTCTGCTAAGTTTCGTTCACCAGTATCTCCAGAGGGATCGGATGCGGCTGTGTACGCCCCCAAGCAGGAGTTAAACACTGCCATTTGGATATTATTGTTGACGAGCAAACCTGCCAGATCGTCCCCAGTCAAGATTTCTGTTAACCCAGTTCTGCGACTAACAAGATAAATTTCTCCGCCATTGGAACCTAAGTTACTATGACCAGAGTAGTGGAGAACGTGGTATCTGCCTTGTTCTAGGGCTTGCGTTAATTCTTCCCGTCCTGGTTGGTCTAATACAGTGAGTTCAATTTGTGGGAAACGATTGCTACCTTCAGCCAGTCGTGATGTTTGCCGGTGAAGTTCAGCTTGCAGTTTAATAGCTTCCTGTTTCTGTAAATCAAGGCGGACTTGATCTGAGGGGGAAGCAATTACCATCAATACTTTGACACCACCTTCTGGTAGTGTGGGCATATTTTGCGTTCGCAAAGGGGAAGCCCCCAAAATTCCACTTTGGAAGCGAGAAAAAGCCACATAAGGCCCAGTAGCTAGAGGGCGATCGCCTGCGTGCATCACTTCCCAAGGCAGACGAGCTAACCTAGTGTCTTTTAGCCCCAGGCGTAAGCGTAGTACTTGTTGGTGGTTTTGGGCAATACCTTGGGCAGTAATCCAACTATCTCTGAGAGTGCCTTGGAATAGGGCGTTATAAAATTGTTGACCCAATGCCACCAAGTTAACAGAGTTTCTGGCGATACTGCTTTCGTGCCCACCAGAGGCGAATGGATCTCCTTGCAACACCGATTTCAACGGGTCATTCATCAAATGCCCAGCAGCCATCAACCAATCAGCTACAGGCCAAGTCACCAACTCTTCTGCCAATGGTACCCCAGGCGCGACTTGTTCCGTCCGCACCAAGTAGTCATTTTGCCCTACTGGGGTCACGGAAATATGAAATTCCTGGGTCACAGCTTCTCCTGTCCGCCTCCTGAATCTGGTTTGAAACGCGAAAGTTTCAAGTCGATTTTTCGCTCCCTCTGATAACTTAGATGCATCCTACCCCTGAATGTTTCTGATTCGGTGTTGTTTTGCTTTTTTTGCCTTTACAACTTTATCCGGATCGGATTACTTGGGTCTAGAACACTTAATTGGTAGATGCACCTTGATCTTCAACTCCCCTAGATGGCTAACACCCACTGGGGGTTTTTTTCAATTTTGGCAAACTACAGCAACTTCTAACGCAGATATTCTCTCCCAGAAAATAGTGCTTAACCCTAGAATACTTGATTACTAGATGAATGTAGCTTGATTTTTAACTCATCTAATTCAGTTAATATTCACTAGAGTTTTTTTACACACAACAACAATCAACTTTCTAGTAAATTTATCCGGAGGATGGTGGTTAAACCTAGAACACTTAATTGGTAGATGCACCCTGATAACTAGCTCCCCTGGTTGGCTAACACCCGTTGGGAGTTTTTTCTAGTTGCCGAGCTACGCCCGTCGTAGCACATCGCCATCAACCCTAATTTTTACCATTTTCTCAGGAAGATACTGCTGCCCCTAGAAAAGATTACTGGTAGATGCACCTTGATAACTCACTCCCCTAGTAGAATAACACCATCTGGAGGATTTTTATTTAAAAAAATAACTATTGTACAAATTTATCCGGAGTATGGTGTTCAACCTGAGTACATTTAATTGGTAGATGCACCCTTATAACTAACTCCCCTGGTTGGCTAACGCCCACTGGGGGGTTTTTATTTAAAAAAATAACAGACCTTTGTACAAATTTATCCGGAGTATGGTGTTTAACCTGAGAACATTTAATTGGTAGATGCACCCTGATAACTAACTCCCCTGCTTGGCTAACACCCACTGGGGGTTTTTTTGGCGTAGCGGCTTGTCGTTAGACATCGCCCTAGCATTTCCTACCGATGTAACAGAAATGCACCACTACTCTTGTTGCTACTGTTTGGTAGATTTTAAGTATCCTCCTGTTGCCAGGATAGAGCATAAGCTGCTCACTCAATTCCTGAATCGCTTTCTTTTTATTGTGAGCTAGAGATGCCACACCAAAATGATTGCTATGATATTTAATCACATTCTTAATTTTTTTTCTATATTTTGGCGTTTAACTGTTTGTCTGCCAGCAATCACTGCTTTCAACTTCAGAATCAGAGCTTCATCGCCGACTACATTTGTATATTTCTCGTTCCCAGGTTCAGCCTGGGAATGCGGTACTGGAGGCTCTGCCTCCCAAAAAATTGCCTTCCCGTACTAAAAGCAGGGAAGGAAGAAAAGATATTAAATCAGGATTTCAGCCTTAAGTTGACACTAATGACCAGCTATATGGTAACATTTCATAGCATTATGCTAAAATAGCCTGCTTAAAATCAAAGAGTCGCCAACCCATGAGTTTAGCTGTAATTAAGTTCTCTTCAGAAGAGTGCGGCATTTGCCACAAAATGTCTTTTTATGACAAAAAGGTGGCTGAAGAACTGGGTTTAGAATTTATCGATGTGAAAATGCAGGATACAACTGCTTACCGCAAGTATCGCAAGATTTTATTAACTCAGTATCCTGATAAATCGGAAATGGGATGGCCTACTTACATCATCTGCAATTCTCCAGAAGGAGAATTTCTGATTGTGGGTGAGGTAAAAGGAGGTCATCCCAAAGGAGAGTTTAAAAGCCGTCTTCAAGAGGTTCTGAATTCCACAGCTAATCAGAACTAATTACTTCAAAAGATTTGACCTCTAAGACAGATCCAATCATCGCAGTTGTCATGATATCTTCACGCACCTGTCCTTTAACTTTTGCTTTTTGTCCAGCTTTGAGTAAGTCTTTGTCTGCCCCTTTAAGGATTTCGTAAGTAACGCCCTCTTCTGTGACTAAGGCCCATGCGCCTGTGCCAATATCACGGCGTTCAATTGTACCTGTAAGTGTAATGCTCATAAACAGTGCTGAGTGGGGAAATAGGAAATTAGGAGTTAGGAGTAGAGACGCGATTAATCGCGTCTGTCCCCTTCTATGCTATTTTTTCTTCGTTTTTCAATGCTAAACGAGCAAGTCCATAACAGATTAGGGCATTGGTGATGAGGAAAAGGCGTGCTAAGTGACCACTTCCCAAACCCCAAACAGCTGGATCGAAAAACGCACTTACCGTCAAGCAGGCTGCGACACCTAAAGTTGAACCAATGGCAAACCATTTCCAACTAGGATGTCCCAGCAGCAATGCCATTAAGACAATGGGAATCAGTACGCTGGCAAACAGGGGATTGAACGCATTAGTTCCCTGGAGGGTATTGCCTAGTTCCGGAATTGAACTGCCCAAAACCCGGAAAGGCCACTGGGGAAGGTCAAAAATATAGATTCCCTTGAGGAAGAATAACCCCGAACTGCCGGCAATTAGTCCACTAGATAAAGACCAACTCCAAGTGAAGGGGAAGTAAACCCGTAAAAACCAAGCCAGTAGATAGGAACCAACTACCATTAAAATCTTGGGTAAGAGTGCGATCGCACCACCATCAATCCAAAAGCCGGGGTTAAGATAACCGTTATCGCGTAACCACCGGAAGAAATCTGGGAAACTGATTTGCCCTGCAAAGGCTAGTTTGACTGCTGCTTCTGCATTGAGTTGTCCAGCGCCATAATAGTTCAAACCATCATCCTGGATAACTCGCGCCGACTGCTTGAGAACTTTTAAAACTTCATCTGGTTCTTTGATGCCAGCAGCTTTGATTAATGCCGCAACACCGGCAACGTGTGGGGAAGCCATGCTTGTACCCTGGAAGCCCAGAAATACTCCTTCGCCGTTTTCATCGATAGTTTCTTGGAGAATTTTACCAGCTTCACTGCCACCAGGAGCAGAGATATCTACCCCAGCACCAAAGTTAGAATAAGGTGCTTTTTCCCCATCTGGGCCAATTCCGGAAACGCCGATGACATAGGGATAGCGGGCTGGATAGCTTGCCCCATTGGTATTTTCATTCCCCGCTGCGGCAATGATAACTACACCTTTTCTATGGGCATACTCGATCGCTTCTTTCATCAACTTGCTTTCACCGCCACCGCCCAAGCTCATATTAATTACATCTGCGCCTTTATCAGCAGCAAATTTAATTGCTTCGGCAATATCGGCAACAGTACCGCCACCATATGAACTCAGCACCTTTAGCGGCATCAGACTGGCTTCATAGGCAATTCCAGCTACGCCATATTTGTTATTTGTGGCTTGGGCAATAGTTCCGGCAACATGAGTGCCGTGGCCGTTATCGTCTTTGGCTTCTTCTCGGTCGTTAACAAAATCATAGCCTTTGACGAATTTTGTCTCATATAAGTCCCGCACCTTAGTAATCCCGGTGTCAATTACTGCAACTGTGATGCCACTGCCTTTGGTTTGACTCCATGCGCCTTCAATGCCAATTTGGTGCAAGTTCCACTGCTTGCTGTAATATTGGTCATTGGGGCCAGTTAATGAGGGGCTTGTCTCATCATCATCTTGGGGTCTCAAAAATTCTGCTAACCAAGCGGCTTGACCTGGTTGGGGAATCTTTCTGTAAATGTAATTTGGCTCAATAAATTCTGTAGCTTGGGCAAATTGAGATTTTTTCAGTTCTTGGAGTCGTTGGCGATCGCCTTTGACAATATACACATTATCTTTTTTGGAAAACTTGTTGTCTAATTGGGGTGTAACGTTGTATTGTTTGGCGATCGCTCGCAGATTCTGTTCCACCACAAGTGATGGAATATCTTCCCGAAAATCAAGCAAAATCGTCTCAAACTCTCCTTTAGTTGCCATTCCCTGGAAATTCAGGAAACCAAATATGGCAGATCCCAGCCCAATGACAAACAAGCACAATAATATAAGTTTTCTCATATTAACTCATCACCGCTTTTTGCCAGTTTGCTCACTACCATAACTTATCTCCATCCTTTATGGGTGGATTTTGCTCTTTTAGTTACAAGTTTCACTTATTACTCAGGACTTTTTTAACCGATGGAACGTGGTCTTTTGTGGTTGCCCCTATTAGTAATGTTTTTCTGGTTGACATGGCAAGGCTCGAAAGAGTATCAAAAAGTTGAAGCCTATCGCACTTGGGCAGAGCAATTTGAACGGGCTAAGTACGATATTTATGCTGTATTAGGTCAAAAAGGCAACAATCTAACCTGGGGAAAACCCACGCCTAAAGGGCCTATTAAACTAGAAACATTCTCTTTGCTTGATGTAAAACAAATCCACCTTTTAGTAGATGACAAATCAGTTGATGTGGAAAATATACCCAATAAAGGTCGTTCTATAGAATTAGAATTTCTCTTTTCCGAATCTACTAACTCAGTGCGCGTTCCATTTACAGAAATCCCTTTGGCAGCGGAATGGGGTAAGTTTTTACAGGGGGTATTACAAGACTTGCGATCGCAACAAAATCAGTAGTTATTTGGGAACTGCAAAAAATAAATTATCGCAACTTCTTCTCCTTTTCCACCTTGTCTCTTTGTAATGGGATGTTTTTTATTTGTTTGTGTTGCTAGTTGCGGTGGTGTGACAATATCAAAGCTTAAGAAATATATCAACAACCAAAACAGCCCAGAATGAATATCGAGTTATGACCGATATTCATTCTGGGCTGTAGACGGGTAACAGTCGTTCTCGTCTGGCGTCCCCACACCCCGTCTAGTGGGTGTGGGGCTTCTACTATTCTTACTAAAAGTGACTTCAAGGGAAATGAATGTTTCCAGTAGAGCGATCGTCGATGAAGAACTTGTATTGTTTGGAGTCCATGTGTGCGATCATGGGTGGTGGCAGTTTGAGTGGCTGTCACTGTCGTCATATCTGCGATATTGAGGGGTAAATCTGTCTCCCTGAGTGAATAAAAGTTGCAGTCACCTTGACAGGGATTAAAGTGGAGAGAAACCCTATAAAATGAATTTAAGTGCTCAATACCAAATCTTTTCTCTTTTATTATTCCCCTACACACTTATACTTGCTGTGACGAGGCTTGGTCATTGGAAAACACAATTAACTTACAGTTATAAAAGTTGTAGAAGCCTGAGCTAAGAGCGTTGTCGCACTAACCCCATCCAACTTCGCCAACACTTGATTGTCAGAACTATCCACAATGAAAGCTTGACTTCCTTGTTTTTGTATCAATAATTGACCAAACTGGAGACCACCTGACAACGCAATCTTGTCCTTACCCAGTTCAAAGTCAGTAATGGAGTCCGTGCCCTCACCAGAAGCTAATACAAAGGTGTCATTATCATAGCCCCCAGTCAGCACATCGTTGCCTTTACCACCGTAAAGCCAGTCGTTGCCTGCACGCCTGTAGAGTTGGTCATCGCCAAGACCGCCGAACAGGGTATCGTTACCGTTATCGCCGTAAAGCAGGTCATTGCCACCATTGCCATAAAGTCGGTCATTACCACTTTCTCCCCAGATCTGATCGTCTGGGTCACCTCCGGAAAGTTGGTCATTTCCTGAAGTACCCTTTATGGCAACAGCAGGTCCAACTGTACCCTTAATAGCAAAGTCAAAGGGGCTTTCGT
>NZ_CALMFY010000141.1:10560-20236 GCF_937863485.1 uncultured Nostoc sp.
GTTTTGGTCAGGGTGTTACCAACAGTGGTGTCCCCAAAGTCAATGGCGTTGGTGCTCTCATCTGCAATATCAACTGTGCCATTGAGAACTTCAATTTCTGGAGTAGGGATGGTGCTGCGGGGGGCTTCATATGCACCAATATCTGTCCCTACAATGCCATTACCATCGCCATCCTGGGGAATAGTTTTAATGATGCTATTGAAGGTATTGGAACCAGTATCGATCGCAGGACTTCCAAGTTGGAGCCGAAAGTCACCATTTGCTGCATCAACAAACAACGGGTCTTTGTTTAAAATATTTCCTGATCCTGGGGCAGTAAATGCTCCGTTGTAAGCAAGGTTATTGTTAAATGAAACATTACTAGAATAAATGATGCCAGCGGTAGACCCTCCTGTGCTTGCATACATAATATTGTTATAGACCCGAACATTTTTAGCACCGTTAATAAAAATTTCTCCGTCTGGGATTATTCGTGAGTTATGGTAAGTTGTATTATTTACAATATCTACAGGGTTTTCTCCTTTGAAAATCTGAATAGCTGCCCCACCATTGTTGTAAATTAAGTTTTTGCTGATTAAGGCTTTCCCCTGGTATGCAACATTTCCAATATAAGAAGTGTCAAGCATTATTCCATGACCCTCGGTTATTTTTCCTGCTTGATACCAAGGGACTAATTGTTTATTATCAAAAGAAGTATTTCCTTGGATAATTACTTTGTAATCTTTTACATTATTATCTGAGTTCCAAAGATGCCCTACTGTGATTCCTTGAGTTCCGTAGGGTGAATACCAAGAGGTTCCAGAAACAATATTGTTTTTTATTGTAATATAATCAGCTTCTCCTGCACCAATCCCGCCTCCTGGAAACTTAGAAATCTTGTTATTAATAAGTGTGATATGGTGTGACCGTTCAGTTGGACTACTCTTGTTAATACTAATACCACTACCAGATGTTGCTGGGTTATTCAAATTGTCTTTTTGTTGGAGCGCATATTCTAATGTAATTTCATCTCGTGCTCCTACCAATGTTAAGCCATCAATTACTACGTATGAAGAGCCTGTAATTGATATAGCATTCCAATTGTTGCTGTGTGCTTCTATAACAGGTGTGTGTCCAGGATATGCAATAAATGTGATCGGTGCATCAGCCCTACCCTGCTTATTTCCAATACTCAGGATATTTGCATAAGATGAGGTGTAAGTACCATTCATGACGTAGACGGTATCACCTGCCTGCACCAAGTCTGCGGCTTTCTGGAGGGTGCGAAATGCCGCTCCTTCCTTCAAGCCATTATTTTTTTTATCATCGCCTGTTCCAGAAACGTAGTATGTTTTGCCAGCCATAGGTTTACTCCAAATATATGTATGGGGAATTGGTAGTACACTCTCAGCAACAAACTCAGTTGCTAAGTAGTTATTTGAATGGGTTATCTGTCTGGACTATTCAGGACAGTCACAGCTGTCCGATCGCGACTTGAAATCGCGCCGGTTGTAAAAAAGCTGTTGTAAAACTGAAAATTTTTTCTCCTGTCAACCGATGATGGTTAAACTAGGGATGTCGATACCATCAATCGTCAGTGTTTTATTGAGGGTGATCGGACGATTAGCACCTAAGACTTGGCAGCGCAAAGCTGGAGACGTTTCCTCTCTTCTCTGGGCTTGTTTGTTAGACCTTTAACTTGAGGGAACTAATGTAACAACTTAGTCGAACCTGTTTTAAACGGTGTAACTGAGCCTTTTGAACTCATGTATTAAAACTAACCTTTAAAAAAAGAATTTTCACCAGTGAATACCCTTATTAAAGTAGTTTTTTTTACAACAAAAACAAAAAACATATGCAAGTTTATGGTGGAGTCCGATTAATTTCCAGAGTGATATGGGAATGGAGAGCCCTTTGTGCAAGGATTTGATGAAGTTTATCTAAAAATTTTTAAAGAAACCATGCCTTCTGGTGCGTCTGCTACGCATAGCTTGCTTCCCGTTCGCAAAGCATCCGTAGGGAAGGGTACGCCGGGCTATTCGGTGTCGCCAAGCAACGGCATCTCGCCATTAACTAGGTTGCCGTAAATCTTTGTTGTTGCGATCAGGCACGAAGGAAGAGGGTTTTAGCCTAGTTGATCAATCTTTGAGATAGTTTGGTTTGATGCCACCAACTTACTTAATCTTCATAATATGAAAACTGAAATAAACTCCAGAATACCCGTTGCTTTAACCATTGCTGGTTCAGATAGCGGTGGCGGTGCAGGAATTCAAGCTGATTTACGCACCTTTGCTTTTCACTGTGTCCACGGTACTAGCGCTATAACCTGCGTCACGGCACAAAACACTCTAGGAGTCAGGAGGGTTGATGCCATGCCCACAGAGGCTGTTGTGGCGCAAATTCAGGCAGTAGTTGAGGATATTGGCGTACAAGCTGCTAAAACGGGAATGTTGCTCAATCAGGAAATTATCTTTGCTGTTGCCCAGCAGGTGGAAGCTTTACAAATCGATAATCTAGTAGTTGATCCAGTAATGGTGTCACGTACAGGGGCACAATTGATTGATGATGATGCTGTGAAGACTCTTTGCTATGCCCTGATTCCCAAGGCGGTGATCATCACGCCCAATCGCTATGAAGCCCAGATTTTGAGCGGTTTACAAATCAATTCTTTGGAGGATATGCAAGCCGCTG
The DNA here is from genome assembly GCF_937863485.1 of uncultured Nostoc sp. Lineage (GTDB taxonomy): Bacteria > Cyanobacteriota > Cyanobacteriia > Cyanobacteriales > Nostocaceae > Nostoc. Next base: position 13,231 of record NZ_CALMFY010000141.1, read on the forward strand.
CTGAAATTATTCACAAGACTTTACGGACGAAGGCTGTTTTAGTCAAAGGCGGAGGTATGCAGGGAGATATGCGTGGCGTTGATATCTGGTTTGATGGGGACAAGTTGGAAGTTTTGACTTGCCAGCAAGTAGAGACAAAAAATACCCACGGTACTGGTTGTACACTATCGGCTGCGATCGCTGCTAATCTGGCTAAGGGAAAAGACTTGTGGCAAGCGGTGCAACAGGCAAAGGAGTATGTCACTACTGCACTCACTTACGCCCTAGATATTGGCGAAGGGCAAGGCCCTGTAGGACACTTCTTCCCATTGTTACAAAATTAACCTAGTGGTTAATTATCAAGCTGTTGACTGACTATTGACTACTGACTACTGACCATATCCAAAATGTAAATAAGAAGTTTTTGCCCTTTCGGCATTTTTCTATTATTCTTGGGCATAGTTTCAGGGCTGACTATCTCTGTTAACATCTCTGTACGATCTAATTAACTTGATTTTTAATACCAAGCCCCCGATGCGAACAACCATAGGTTCTGTTCACAGAAATTCGCCAACACCGACTACTCAAGCCTACCCTGCCTCTGTACCATTATCTGTATACAGGGAATTGTCAACAGAGTTGCAAGCAACACAGGCGAGGCTAGATGCACTCACCACCAAAAATCAGCAATTAGCACAAGAAAATCAACTACTACGCCAAGAAATTACCAAAGTTGTTGAGTCTTTTTCTCACCTGCAAAAGTTTGTGGATTCCCATGCTACGCCTAGTTATCACCAAGTCCCCCAAGCTCCTGGCTACGTGAAAAGTGGTGCCAAACAGCCAGTAACCCAAGCGCATCCACCTCAGCAGGTTTCTCGCCCATCTCCACCTGTTGTCCCCAAAGCCCCACCCGAAAAAAGCCGCCGCCAAAACTTTTCTCCACCTGTAATGGAAATAAATTTCCCGATACCAGAACCAGTTTTTATAGAAGAGCAACAAGTAAGTTATTATTCCACTACTGAGCCAGATGCCAAGGAACTCAATGGCTGGTGGTTAATTATCACCATCTTGTTAATTATGCTTACTGCCTTTAGTGCTGGATATTTCGTTGTGCGTCCCTTGTTTGAACATCAGAAACGTTAGTTGACACTCCCACTGTTAACAGCAGCATGGTTTCGGGCTACCGAGCAATTTCTCTGCAATCACTCTCTAAATATCTGACCATATCTGCTAAATGACGGAATTTATTTATTTTTAGGTTATAAAAGCTATAAAAAATGCTAACTTGACAGCAACTTCTTTATGTTAAAACCTCAAAGATTATCCAATTTATAAATCCTTGCCGCTTCTCACGTCCCAAACCCTCAGACAAAGCATATACACTTTAAGAAAGTGGTAATTATTACATATGTTTTAGGAAAAGCACTGCTAGTTACAGCTTCAGACAGCGGATCTGGTTAGATATATAAACGAAGCTAGTAGAAGTCAGGAGTCAAGAAGATGAAAAAAGTAGAAGCTATTATCCGCCCATTTAAGCTAGATGAGGTGAAAATTGCCTTAGTTAACGCTGGTATCGTTGGCATGACTGTTTCTGAAGTCCGGGGGTTCGGACGGCAGAAAGGCCAAACTGAACGGTATCGCGGTTCTGAGTACACGGTTGAGTTTCTCCAAAAACTCAAAGTGGAAATCGTAGTTGACGACAATCAGGTTGATATGGTGGTGGACAAAATTATTGCCGCTGCCCGCACTGGTGAAATTGGCGATGGTAAAATTTTCATCTCGCCTGTTGAACAAGTGATTCGGATTCGTACCGGGGAAAAGAACACAGAAGCAGTTTGAGTGCTGATAAGCTTCTGAACTATATGCCTATATATGACTCAATAAGTCACATATAGGCATATTCCCACGTCCTACTGGCTACAGGCTACGACAAAAACTAGCTTTACTCTTGACATAGAACACATGTACTATGTATATTTGATATATAATCTATATATAAAAACAAAGGTAAAAATGTTTTGAGCAAAAAAACTTTAATCACGCTTAACTTGTCGGACACTGAGCTTGAGCTACTAAATAGTCTTAGTGAAAAAAAGGACATGAATAAGTCAGCGGTGTTACGGCAAGCTTTACGGATGATGGGGCTGATTGAGCAACGTATAGAGCAAGGTGAAAAATTTTACTTTGAAACTGTAGACGAGAAGAAATCTGAACTTATACTTGTTTAGCTTAATTCAAACTTGTGAGTTGTTGCCTTGAATGCGATTGCTAAGTTATCCTTATTCCGTGTTAAAGATTCAGCCTTAGTTGAAGCAGAATTATATAATCTATCTTCTAAACATATTTCAGACTTTGAAACCTTTTGGAAACAAAGACTTCAAAACTCATCTGAAGAAGACAGCCATTGGTCATGGATAGATAAATTTTTGAAGCTTTCAACGCCAAATTATGAAAGGCTCGCATTAGAATGCGAAGCGATTACTCAAGGACTTATGATTCTGGAGTTAGATTGCTATCGTTCCCTTTTAGAATCTGCTAAGAATCTCGTTTATGTAGATTACTTAACTATAGCTCCTTGGAATCGTCGCTCTATAGAAAATCCACCAATGTATAAAGGTGTTGGAAGTAGTTTACTAAAGTTGGCTATAGAACGTAGCTTTGATTTAGATTACAAAGGTAGGCTTGGTTTACACTCTTTACCTGGCGCAGAAAATTTTTACAGAAAATTTGGAATGGTTGATTTGGGATATGATTCCAATAAACAAGGACTAAGATACTTTGAGATTTCATCAGACCAAGCTGAGAAAATACTCAGCCAATCTAGTTAGCTGGTCAACTTGGTTGTGGATAGTCAGGAAGGGGTAGGGCAATGCAGGATTTATCGAGCAATTCTTGGTTACAGTGGGCGGTTGAACTTGAAGATGAAGTAGATTGTGATGTAGCTGCGGGGCTAGATTTAGGTCAAAATTTAGCTAAATATTTGGCTAAAACTCAAGCTCATATTAGTTATGAAAAATTAATAGCAATTTTACAGGAAGAGTTGGGTAACATATTATCGCAGGAAGAAATTGAAGAAATCGTGCAAAAAACCGAAAATGATATTTTGGATTGTCTTCAACAAAAATTCCAACATTCCAATGTAGCGTGAGGATTTGTTTATGTCATCTGAGCCAAATTCAGAAGCTAATAATGTAACCCCATTAAGCCAAGCACGCCTTAATCGTAAGGGTACTAACCCTATGATTGAGGTGTCTGAGGATAGGCTCAGAGATATTTTATCTTCAGTTGTTAGTGATCAATTAACCCAAAAGCTAAATCGATTGGAGAACAGTATTAACAAAGTCGTAAGCCAGTTTGAGGCTGTACGAAATGGAAGCTCTGAAGATGCTGCTTTAAGAGTCACAACTAATCTCGATAATACAGATATAGCTTTGAGTGCGATTAGCCTTCCTAAAGAAGAACATTATCCTTATACATGCACTCATCTAGCCGAAGTTTTAAATATACGTAACCATGATGTTCTTCAGAGAATAAAAATCTTAGCTTTACGTAACAATCCAATTTACTATATGCGTATTCCTGCTGGAAAAACCAGCTGCATAAATAAATGGTCTGAAGCGACTCTTCAAAAACTTAGGGAGATAATTGCTTAACCGCACAATAAAGGTAAACAGCATTTACACTTTAAAAACTTATGGGAAATTACTTTTAACTTTAATACCACAAGCCTTTATTATATTTTCCTTGATTGCTATATTTAGTCTGACTATTAAGTAACGCCAAAACTACTAATTCTCAGATAGCTTATCATTTCTTAAATCAGTTTTTTATCCTAACTCAGGACTCAGAACTAGACAATGTGTATAGTTGGGGAAGTAAAGCAGCAAAAGCCTTGCCTCGATGGCTAATTGACCCCTTCAATTCCCGTGTCATCTCAGCAAAGGTCAATTGCAACTCTTGCACATAAAAAATTGGATCGTAGCCGAAACCATCATTACCACGAGATGTATGGAGAATTTCACCGCGACAAATACCTTCAGATTGTAATACGATCGCACCATCAGGACGAGCGAGCGCTACTGCACAAACAAATTGAGCTTGCCGATTGACTTCGTTACCTAATTCCCTCAATACCCTAGCAATCCGTTCTGAGTCGGTTTTGGCATAACGTGCAGAATACACTCCTGGTGCGCCATTTAGGGCATCTACTTGCAAGCCCGAATCATCACCAATTGCCCAGTTTCCTGTGACTTTAGCAATTTGTGAGGCTTTTAGACAAGCGTTGGCGGCAAAGGTTTCGCCCGTCTCTTCAACTTCCAATTCTTCAGGTTTTAGGGTTAATTCCCAACCAGAATTTTCCAGGTAAGCTTGCATTTCCCGCAACTTACCGGGATTTCCTGTGGCGACTACAAGTAATGTCATGAATTACGAATTATTAGTTAGGAGTGATGAGTTATGAGCTAGGAATTAATAACTCCTAACTCTCAACTCCTCACTAATTTTACTCTGCCCACTGTTTCGCCCAAGCAAGAGTTTGATGCACTTGCTCTATTGTCGGGGCTTCGCAGTAGAGGCGTAAAACTGGCTCAGTACCGCTAAACCTAATCATTAACCAGCTTTTATCAGCTAGGCGGTACTTGTAGCCATCAATTGTTTGGCAATCAATCACTGCTAACCCGGCAATTTCTGTTAAGGGTTGGGTTTGTAGTTGTTGCAAAAGACGCGATCGCACTTCCATACTTGCTAAGGGTAAATCAATGCGATCATATGCTGAATTAAACCCTGTTTGTTTCTGCAAGTGCCGATAATATTCACCTAAATCCAAACCAGATTCTACAATCGCTTCTAGAACGTACAATGCTGACAGCAGTGCATCGCGTTCGGGAATATGGCTGCCATAGCCGATTCCTCCTGACTCTTCGCCGCCCAGCAACACTTTTGCTGCTAACATTCTGTCAGCGATGTATTTATAACCAACTGCTGTCTCAAATACTGACAGGTTATGTTGTGCTGCTACAAGAGGCATCAAGTCAGAACCACTAACAGTTTTGACTATTTCACCACTAAAGCCGCGCCTTAAGGTTAAGTGGTCAATTAATATCGGGATTAATACTTGAGAACTCAAGAAGTTGGCTTCTCCATCCACCGCTGCAATGCGATCGCAGTCCCCATCAAATACTAACCCTACGGTTAAACCTGATTTATCGGTTTCTCGGTGAGCTTTGATGACTTCAAATAACTTTGAAAGGTATTTAGGCAAGGGTTCCGGCGCACCACCACCAAATAGGGGATCGCGTTCTGAGTTGATTTCTTTAACCTGATTGCCTAGTAGTTTCGCCAATCCGCCAGCAGCAGCGCCATGCATGACATCAGCAAATAAGGTTAATTTGCCAGATGCGATCGCTTCTCGAAGTTTGGCGATATCAACTTTACCTTCTAATGCTTCTGTATAACTGGGCCAGGGATCGAATTTCTCTTGCTTACCTGGGGTAGCTGCTAGTGGTACTCCCACCGACAATTGCGCTTCTATCTCTTTTGTGACTTCTGGCGGCACCGAACCACCAAAATAACCCTTGACTTTTAAGCCTAAATATGATCCTGGATTATGGCTGGCTGTAATTACCAACGCTCCTAAAGCATTGAGTTGTTTTGCTGCCCAACTATAAGCTGGGGTTGGGGCAAAGCTTTCGCTCAGTAGGACATCAAATCCGATAGCAGTGACAGTATCGGCAACAGCACGAGCAAAATCTTCGGCCATGAATCGGCGATCATAACCGACAATTATTGTCCGGCTACCCACCGTCGAAAAATATGTATCATATAATACTTTTGCGGCAACTGGCGCGACCAGGGCTAGGCGTTCAAAGGTGAACTCATCACCAATAACGCCCCGCCAGCCGTCTGTACCAAACTTGATTGAGTTAGCTACAACTGGCATCTAGGTATCCTAACTGTCTACTTGAGGATTCTAGCATTTATACAGTGTATAAAGTAAAAAAAGAATCTAGTAATAATATGTACTAATAATATTCGGCTGTTTCAACACAAAAGTGAGCAAATTTGTGCAACAGAGTGCGTAGACGGGCAGTAACTTGTCTCAGACAGCGCCTTTTGGCTCACAAGTAAAATTCGCCTTCGTGGAATTTTCACATGGTATCTACGCAGGCTTGTTTTATGTAGGGGCGAATTCTAATCGCTAAGTATTCCAGTCTTATCCAGATTTGGATGTATTAGCTGCTCCACCTCAGCAGCTTTTTCGCTTAAATCAAGCTCTCTGTAGATTTGCAGACTTTCAGTCAAAAACTGGATAGCAATTGCCTCAGTACCTGATTGATGAAGCTGGGAGCGGTTCAGGTATATTTCGCCCAAGAGTTTACGAGATGAAGCTTCTAGTTTCCGGCGATTGTACTCCTGAAAAACTTGGAGGGATTCTTGGGCTAGTTCTTCGGCTCGGTCAATATTTTTTAAGACGCTGACTTCCAGATAAGCACGGGCAATATCAAGAGCTTCATCTGCTCGATTTACTGTCTGCCCCAGTTCGGCAAGATATGTCAAGCCAGTATTGTAATATTCTTCAAATTGGGCAATTTGTTCTTGCGGTAACGAGTCGTCAATAGACGACAGGCGTAAGCGTTCTGACCAAATTAAGCTAAGGATAATGTAGTCGTAAGCAAGATTTTTTTTATAGTCTCCTGTGGTATTTATTTGGATGGCTTGACAGATATTTTGTTCAGCCTGCGCCAGTAATTCAAAAGCTACTGCTCTATCTAAGGTATTTTTTGCTAACAAGCGTTGATTGTTAGCAAGTTGCATACAGCATCGAGCTGCATTCTCATCATGGCCTAACTGCCGATAGAGATTTCGACTTTGCTGGTTATACTCAATCGCCTTCGTGTAACTCTTTAAATTGCGGTAGCAACTAGCGATCCAAGATAGTTGGTTAGCGACATTCTCCTCTAGACCCAATTGCTCATAAAGGTCATGGCTTTGTTGGTGGTAGGCGATCGCTTGTTCATATTTGCCCCAA
>NZ_CALMFY010000142.1 GCF_937863485.1 uncultured Nostoc sp.
CCCCCCTCCTCTATCAGGATTGCAGTAGCCCGCGATCGCGCTTTTAATTTCTATTACCAAGACAATCTCGATTTGCTGCAAAACCTTGGTGCAGAATTGGTTTTCTGGAGTCCCTTAGAAGATGCTGCAATACCAAAAGATGTGCAGGGAATGTATTTTGGGGGTGGTTTCCCAGAAGTTTTTGCCCAGCAATTAGCAGAAAATATCAGCGTTCGTGATGCAGTGAAAACAGCAATTTTGAAAGGAATGCCTACAGTTGCTGAATGTGGAGGATTGATGTATTTATGTGAGCAAATTATCGATTTTGAGGGTAAGTCTTGGTCGATGGCGGGAGTTTTACCCACATCTGCTGTGATGGGTGGACGTTTAACTTTGGGATATCGTCGTGCAGTAGCTTTGCAAGATAATCTTTTAGTGAAGGTAGGTACAACTGTTTACGGACATGAGTTTCATCGTTCCCGTTTAACTTTAACTCCCACTCAGCCCCTATTTGAAACTTCTCGTTACGATTGTGACGAAAATATGGGATGCGAGGGATGGGGTTTACCGACAAATGTTCATGCTTCTTATGTTCATCTCCATTGGGGAGAAAGTGGAGAGATACCACAACGGTTTATTAAGCAATGTAAAAGTTAGTACTTTTACGCCAACTAGCAATAAATTTGCTAACATTTGTAAACAATACCATTATTAATATCTCTTTCAGCTTTAAAAAGGTTTTCAAAAGTATAAAGATTGAAAATTGTCTGATGTTCTCGATACTGATGATTATCTCTACAACTTACCTGAATATCATCAATAGACCAGTTGGCAAAACCGATTCCCTTACAACTCTTTAGAACTATCCGTATTCCCGGCATTTGGGTTGTTCCTGTTCTCCAACCTTTGGAAGTAATGTAATAGGACAAGGTTGCTTTAAATTGGTTATCAGCGAACTTGATTAGGATCAATTTCATGTCATCTAAAACAAAATGTTCTTGACTTCTATCAAGTATATTGCTGAAGATACATCTATCATTCCATTTATTGAATTTGCTGAATAAGTCTGGAGTTTCTATAGGTTTAGAACGTTCTAGCCTCTCATAACAAGAAGTTGTCGCTTGTTCTTGAGTAGTATTCATCTTGATTTCACATCCATCTGCTAAAAGTGTTGATAGAAACGACTGTAATCCTACCCCAATAAGGTGTTCTGTCAATAATATTCTTAATAAGTTGCTATAAATTAACCTGAGTTCGACACTTATAAAAGGGCAAAAGGCTTGCTAAATATGAATTTAAGAAATTGGGCAGGTATGATGATGACGAAGATTTATGGAGAATCAGCAAAAAAGTCACAAAAAAACGCCGAGACTAATAAATATCTAAGAAAAATCATAGTCTCGACTATATCTCAATACAGTTCAGTTAAGGCTTAACTAAAGCTTGTGGTAGCAAGTGCCACAGTTAACCATCCACACTCATGTGAACGTCGCAGTCAATCCAAGATGCAATACCAATGCACTCCCTTTAACTGTTAATGCGTTCCGTTACATTAAAAACGCTACGCTTTTACGTGAAACTCTACTTAGTAGTGTTTTGGAACCTGCACAGGAACCAAACCGCTATTTCTCACTCTCTGCTAAAAGCCCCTGGATTTGTCCGTGGGGAATTCGTTACATTCATATCGTCATTCAATCTGCGAATCAGACGGGATAACTCACGAATGATATTCACCGCAATTTCGGGAGTTTCTTCGATCGCATCATAAAGTTGTTCTTGCGTCAGTTCTAAAAATTCGCAAGGTTCCAGAGTAGTTGCGGTGGCGGAACGAGGTTGAGTATCAAATACTGCCATCTCACCAAAGTATTTTCCCTGTTCCACCTCTGCAAGTTGTTTATTCCCAATGTGAACTTTAACTCGACCTGATACGACAATATAGAGCGATCGCCCTTCTTCTCCTTGGCGAAAGATGGTGTAATTAGCTGGAAATGACAGTTCGTTCATCACTGAAGTGAGCCGCACTATAAAATCATCCCGCAATTCCTTAAAAATTGGGACTCGCCGGACAAATAATAAACGGTCAACACTGGTTAGCATAATTACAAGTTAAACATCCAACATTACTATACATTTTCAAACTGAAGCCACGAGATTAGTCATATTAACCGATGTTTAGCACTAGCTGCCAAGAATATCCCAGGCTTAACCGACAGAAATCCACTTAGTAGGGACTTCCAGTTAAAAAAACATCCCATCTCCGGGGCGCAAGGACAAGATCCCCTACAAATGTACAAATAATTTTGGATAATTTATTTTTTGTCAGTCCCGTATATCTTCGAGATCCAGTGTCTCAATGAGCGCCGCGAGATCGTCGGCGTACCTATCCATTTCATTGCTGGTTCCAGGGCTGGCTTGACCGCCCATGTCCGCGACGGTCATGGGCGATCGCGCGATAACCATTGTCTGCTAAGAAGACCAGTTGCTCGTCCCAGGCATCAGCATTAAGCGGGCTTCAAATCTGCGCCGTGCCTCCATCAACAAAGAGTTCGATGCCGTTGACAAAGCTGCTGTCATCGGATGCAAGAAAAACGACAGCTTTAGCAATCTCGTCTGGCGTGCCCACCCGCCCAAGGGGGATATTGTCAGCCTGACTTGCTATAAATACCCTGCACCTGCTCCTCGCTCAGTCCCAGGAGATTGTAGCCAGCAGTAGGCACGACACCAGGGCTGATGGCATTGACACGAATCTTGCGCTCTTTGAGGTCGAGTGTCCAGTTCCGGGCAAACGATCGCACGGCGGCTTTGGTGGCGCTGTAAACGCTGAACGCTGGGGTGCCCTTGATAGAAGTAGCCGAAGCATTGAGAATAATCGAAGCCCCCTCTGGCAACAAAGGCAATGCCTTCTGCACAGTGAAAAGCAGACCTTTGACATTGGTGTTGAAGGTTTTGTCAAAGTGTTCTTCGGTAATCGATCCGAGCGGGACAAGTTCCCCACCTCCAGCATTGGCGAAGATGATATCAAGGCGACCTTTCTCTTGCTCAATCGTGGTGTAAAGGCGATCAAGGTCTGCTAGATTTGAGGCATCGCTCTGAACGCCCATGACGTTTTTACCGATCTCTTTGACGGCGGCATCAAGTTCACTTTGACGACGACCCGTGATGAAGACATATGCACCTTCGGCGACGAATCGCTTGGCAGTAGCAAGACCGATGCCGCTGGTGCCACCTGTAATCAGCGCAATTTTTTCTGAAAGCTTCTGTGACATAGTGATGTTTTTTTTGAATCAGGTTTAGAGACTAGTAAGTCTAGATTACATATCGTTCAAGCTGTAAAGCCACCATCAATCTTTAGGTTGGCACCAGTGACAAAGGCGGCTTCAGGACTGGCAAGATAGGAAACCAAGCCAGCAACCTCATCGCTCTGTCCGTAGCGACCGAGGGCAATTATCTTTTTCAGCCCATCGGCAAAGTCCCCTTCTGCCGGGTTCATATCGGTCTCAATCGGGCCAGGTTGAATGTTGTTGACGGTGATGCCGCGAGGTGCAAGATCACGGGCGAGACCGCGGGTAAAGCTGGCGTTGGCGCAGCCCGCCGTAGGCATCGCTCCCTTAGTCAACGCATAGACCGAGATCCCAGCAAAAGGGGTGGAATCACTGCTGACGCTGCCAATCATGATGATCCGTCCACCCTCACCCAGATGGCGAATCGCCTCCTGAGTTGCCACGAAAACGCCCTTGATGTTCACCGCGACGAGTCGGTCAAACTCATCTATCGAGAACTGGTCGATTAAACCAACAGCGATAACTCCGGCGTTGTTTACGAGGATGTCGAGGCGACCTAAGGTGTTGACTGTCTCGGCGACGGCGTGTTTCACCGCTTCAACATTGGCACTGTCAGCGGCAAGTGCCAAGGCTTTTCCACCTGCCGCTTCGATCGCAAGCACCACCTCGTCGGCTTTTTGGGGTGAACTAGTGTAGGTGAGGGCGACTGCTGCGCCATCGTGGGCGAGACGTTTAGCGATCGCTGCTCCTAGACCGCGTGAACCGCCCGTAACTAATGCAACTTTTCCTGCGAGTGTTTTTCCCATAATTTGCTCTACTGGGCATAATAGTTGCCAATCAAGATTTATTTACCAATCGGTACAAAAAGTATCCCCTGATTAAATCTTGCTGTCAAGGAAGTTTTATACTCAAAGGTATGGAAACGAGAAAGTCTCATAAAGTACAGGGACGTCCTCGCGCTTTTGATATTGACGAAGCTTTAGAGCAAGCTTTGCAGATGTTCTGGCGCAAGGGCTATCTGGGAACATCCCTTACGGATCTAACAGAGGCGATGGGCATTAACCGTCCGAGCCTCTATGCTACCTTTGGCAACAAGGAAACTTTATTCCGCAAGGTGCTTGATCGCTATAGTGATAGGCAAACAGCCTACCTTCGTGAGGCACTTGAGGAGCCAACTGCACGTAGAGTCATCGAGCGGATGATGTATGGTGTTGTTGACTTACTGACTAATCCGTGCAATCCCTCAAAATGTCTCTTTGCACTGAGTATGCTTTCATGTCGAGATCCGGACGATCCGCTCCATCAAGAATTGGCAGAACGCCGAGTCTTAGGCGAGATTGCAATACGCGATCGCTTCGAGCGTGCTTTATCAGAAGGTGACTTGCCGTCTGATATTGATCCTGCTACCCTTGCTCGTTTTGTCGTAACTGTCAACTTTGGGATGTCCGTTCAAGCAGCGAGTGGAGCCAGTCGCGCCCAACTCCTAGAGGTTGTTCAGACGGCATTGCGAGCCTGTCGAATATAAGGGACTACCAAATAATCCCCTTGGGGACTGCTTCCTCCACTTTTTCTCTGATTATCATTCTTATCTAGGCTATGCAGCTTTATTTAATCATTTTTGGGTCATTTATTTTTTTTGTAGTCCCTAAAGTTATTAATCACTTTTATTTATCATTTTAAAAAACAAGAGTATTTGCTCTTATTTGGATGAAAGCCATAATATTGACTTCATGAGCTCCCAAGGTACCTTGCTGAGGAAAAAAACACCAATTTGATTGGAGGCAATCGCCTCTAAAAACTGGGGAACTGGCTGATGACTAGCGAAGATCGGTTGTCCTTAGGTAAAACAGTCACAAAATCTCCTGAACTGCCCTCATTGCCAGAAGCAGAGAAGGACTAAGACAAACAGCATTGAATTATCGTGAGCAAAAATTATGAGTTGGCTAATTAGTACATTTTTTATTGGAATCTCTGCTGCTTTTGCAACCACCTTTGATGACAATTTATACTTGACAGCTTTCTTCGGAAAAGTCAATCGCAGCTTTCGTCCTAAGCATATTGTTCTCGGTGAATTTCTGGGATTCACTACTTTAGTATGTGCTAGTCTCCCTGGTTTCTTCGGCGGTTTGATTATTCCAAGCACCTGGATTGGTTTGCTAGGTTTGCTTCCCATCGCCATTGGTATCAGTAATCTCATCAGTCGAGATGACGAAACAGAGACAGTGCAAGCGGTATCAGTTGACTTAACTCCTGCCAAATCTGGACGGCAGAAGAAATCACTATTGGCAACCATCCGCGATCCTCAAACTTACCGCGTTTCCGCTGTCACCATTGCCAATGGAGGAAACAACATTGGGATCTATGTACCCTTGTTTGCCAGTAGCAATCTTCCAAGTTTAGGTGTAATTCTGTGTACTTGCTACTTGAGTGTTGGGGTGTGGTGCTTACTCTCTTACAACCTGACTCGTAATCCTCTGATGACTCCGGTTTTAACTCGCTATGGTCGAAAAGTCTTCCCATTTGTCTTAATTTACTTGGGACTCTCTATCTTAATTAAAAGTGAATCATATCGACTTTTACCTAGTCTGGCAATGCTTTCCAATTAGGCGTGAGGCGATCGCCTACAGTGGGCGCTTTGCACGATGTCTACGATGGTCACTGAGCTTGTCGTACCCTTACGGGGAAGCAAGCTAGCAAGAGCGTCTCCAAGAGTTGTGCGGGCTATGACGCTCCAATACTCGCTATCGGCGTCGCACCTAATCTGAAAACTTGTTACCTGGGGATACGATGTCTGACGACAAGCTACCACGCGTCTATGCAATGAGCCACTGAAAATTATTGATGGATGCTATGTCCCTCATCTAACCGAAAAATCAGCTTATCGTTTCCCATCCCAAAAGATTTTTTAATCACTTGAATTTATCAATTTGAATCAGAATAATATTTGATGTTATCAATCCATTTATCTAAAGTGAGAAGAAAGCAGATTATTGATCGCTCTTATAAAAGCAAGCTCACCACTACGAATCATCATCGGAAGGAACTAATGAATAAACCAAATCCAAAAAAATTAACTCAGTGGATCGTAACAGCAGTATTTCTGGTACTTATAGCAGGATTTTCTCTGCTTGACCAACCCAGCGTTAGAGCTTTAACACTAACACCATCCATACCTACGGGATCTAAACTAGGTCCAGTAATGCCTCCGGTTACATCGCCAATGGACTCTGTAACTTCCCCAGTAATATCTCCGGTTGCTTTGCCAATAGTGTCTGTAGCAGAAAACGTTAGACGTTTATTACAAACCAATGAATGTGTCGGGTGTAACCTAACTGGAGCAATGCTAAAGGATGTAAATCTGCAAGCGGCAAACTTGGAGGGTGCTAACTTACAAAATGCAGACTTAGAAAGGGCTAACTTGCAGCAAACAAACTTACAAGGGGCTAATTTTCAAGGAGCAGATTTAGGCAAGGTAAACCTTTTGGGAGCAAACCTGTTGGGAGCAAACTTATTTGATGCAGACCTAGAAAAAGCCAACCTGCTGGGAGCAAACCTACAAGCGGCTAACCTACAGGGCGCAGACTTGGAAAAGACAAATCTGACAAATGCAAACATGCAGGGGGTTAACCTGATGGGGGTTGATTTGGAAGATGCTATCAGACCAGAAGGATTCACTATTCAGTAATTAAACTGAAGTTCTTTGGGCAAATTTACTAAAAAACCTCAAAAGCCTGATTCAGTAATGAATACAGGCTTTAATTTTTAAGGGGTTGTACTCATGTAATTGTCAGAGCTTGCGATCGCAACAATAGTAGATAAAGGCACTTCGGCAAAATACTGTTGCTGAAATTGTTCTTCTCGGACAGCGGCTAAAAATCGTTCAACTGCTGCATCAGCAAAGCTTTCTGCACTATCGGTTGGATGCCAGCTAATTTGTAAATAAGGGTCTTGTCCTTTGACTGTGAACCCTAAAGATTTTAAAGCTTTGATTCCTACAAGTAAGGTTTGGTTGCTGATGCCGATTTTCTCTAAAAGTTGGACGCGGGTAACTAGTTGATTTGTACGACTGAGATATTTGGCAATTCCTACAAGAGTCAGCCAAATTTGATTGGGTGGTTGGTGGTTGGGTTTAGACCAAGCGATCGCTAATTGTTGCTGATTGTCAAGCACAGACGCAGAGCGGCTTGTTATTAGACATCGCCGCAACCATGTGCGTAAATTATCCCAATTAGTGGGACAATCTTCGATAATCAGTGCTGTTAGCGGTAGCAGGGCGTTTAGCCCGTCCTGAGTCCTGATTCCTGAGTGTTCCTGATTCCGTAAGTCTAAGATGAGTGGTGTTAGCGATAGCGGGGCGTTTAGCCCATTCCGAGCATTGAGTGCTGAGTTAACACTGGGACGCACGGCAATTAATCTGATTTCATAACGTTTTTTGAAGGTGTTGTAGTCCAGTTCGGCTATGCAATCACACCTTCCTGTGGGTAATTCATCTTTGTAGTGTCCCCACCATATACCAGGAAAAGCACTTCTGCTGGAATGATCCCGAATGTCAAACTCGGTTTTAATGTACTGTACCTTTTTCCCTTGCCAATCCTGCTGATTGCGATGCCAAGCATTTTCAAACCAGCAGTTCTGAATTAGCAATTTCGGAACAGGGTTGCCCATTCCACAAGGTTCTAGTAGTTTCATTTCCAAAAATAACTCTTTCCCCAAGTCTGCTACTGTTACCGTCAAGTCTGCTTGCATGGTAGGCGTTAGGGTTGTACTACCTAAAGATTGCCGCAACTGCTGATTAATCGCCGCTGTAAATAAAGGAATATTCTCCACTAACAAACTCAAACCTGCTGCAAAGGGATGTCCCCCAAAGCGATGTAACAAATGTGCTTGGTCTTTCACTAGTTGGTATAAATCGACGGAATTCACCGAACGAGCAGAACCACGGGCTAATGCGAGTGCTGGGTGCTGAATTCTGAGTTCTGAGTTAGAAGATAAAGGAGTAATTTCTCCCCCTGCTTCCCCTGCTTCCCCTGCTGCTTCCGTACTTAATAAAATAGTCGGGCGACCTGTTTCTTGTGCTACCTGTCCAGCAACTAAGCCCAACACACCCGCAGGCCATTGGGCATCTTCTAGGACTATGACGCTGGTGGTTGATAAGTCTAATTGAGTAAGTTTTTGTGCTACTTGCGCTTGTACATCTTTTTGTAAAGATTTGCGACGGCTGTTTGCGAGTTCTGTAACTTCGGCTAGTTCGTTACAACGTTTGGCATCGCGACTAGTTAATAATTCAACGCAAAAACTGGCATCACCTTGGATGCGGCTGACAGCGTTAATTCTTGGGCCCAAACCAAAGGAAATATCTGTGGGGCGATCGCCATTTTTCTGACACAATTCTAATAATCGCCCCACCCCCGGACGCCGACGCGCTGTAGCTGGCTGCTGAAAATCTGCTTGCAGTCGTTGAATTCCCATCTGTGCCAAATAACGACAATCTCCACTTAACTGCACTAAGTCGGCAATTAATCCTACTGCTACTAAATCTAATAAATCCTCTAAAGGATGTTTTGCAATATTAGGCAGAGTTTGATATAGTGCTTCCACCAACTTATAAGCTACCGCTACCCCAGAAAGATTAAACAGCTGATGTTCCCTTGGCAAATAACGGGGATTGATAATTGCTGCAACGGGTGGGCGTTCGGCGGGTAAGGTGTGATGGTCTGTAACTATTACATCTATACCTAGTTGTTTGGCATAGATAATTTCATCAATATTTGTGCTACCTGTGTCGCAAGTAACAATTAATTTGCAACCTTGTTTTGCTAAGTTATCAATCCCTTGATTATTGAGTCCGTGGGATTCTTTCAGGCGATTGGGAATGTAGTAAATTAACTGAGTATTTTGTTTAAAAAATTCCCCCAATCCATCCCAAAGTACAGATGTGGCGGTAATCCCATCAGCATCGAAGTCTCCCCAGATGGCAATTTTTTCTCTGGCGTTATATGCTTGTTGCAACCGGGCGATCGCTAGGTGCATTTCTTGCCCAAACTCAAACGGACTGGCTGGTTGATAAGCTTTATGGTTGATAAAAGCTGTTAATTGTTGATCATCTTTAATTCCCCGTTGCCACAATAATTGCGCTGCATATATTCCACTTGATAGGGGTGTATGCTGTTTCACCGCTTGGATAAACCACTCTGGGGGTTGTTCGGTCGCTGCTATAATCCACTGCTGTTGTTCTGGCATATAAAGAAAGTTAGGAGTTAGGAGTGAGGAGTAGAGACGCGATTAATCGCATCTGTACAGAAGTTGGAAACTAAAAAGTTAGAGGCTATTGATAAACAAAATATTAAGTAGGGTGTGTTATGCCCTTTATTTGTTAACCTGAGACAAATTTTCTTTCTTTCTTTCTTTCTTTCTTTCTTTGTGTCCTTTGCGCCCTTTGCGGTTCGTTCCTCATATAGTGGGGCTGACTGATATACCGCCCAGAATTGAAGTTCTAGGCTGATAGTTAAAGTCAACTCAAGTGGACTAAAATTTGCCTTTTACATATGATAGTCCTCTACATAGCTGAAAATCCTGTATTTAGTTATCTTAAGAGAACTTTAGTTATTAGCCTCGGAATTTATTCCGAAGCGGAATGGCAACGAAGCCTCAGATTAAAAAAATGTTGATAAGCTTTAAAAAGGAGGGAATTAGAGCATTTTATAAATGGTCTATTAAGAGTTCTAACTCATAACTCCTAAGCTTTGTTAGATTGGAGATTGATCCTCGTTCGTTTGAGATTCATTCACTAGGGGATTGAGGACTACTTCATTGGCGACACTATCGGGTTTCCGGGCGCGAATCGCCGGACGCGATCGCCTGTAACCTGCTCTTTCAGCTTTTTGGTGTTCGTAATCAATTAATCTGCCATAATATTCATGTTTGCTTAAATTCATTGACAAGAAAATATGCTGGCGAGTATTCCCAAAACCTTTGCGGTTAAAAAACTTTAATGCTGAAGTATTGGTGGGGTCAGTGTCTACCAGCATAAACCGCGCCCCATCTTCAATCATCCGGGCGACGACTTTATCAACCAACTTGTCTGCAACTCCCCGACGCTGATACTTCGGACTAACTCCCAGCCATAAAATGTATCCATAAGTCCAGGATGCTTTGGTGATGATGGTTCCCAAAATGAATCCTGCTAATTCCCCGTCTGTTTCAGCCACAAGACAATATTCGGGATCGGTATTGTAAAGTCCAATCACCTCCCATTCGTCCCAGGTGCGGTATAAATAAGGATATAAATCGCTAGTAAATAACCCTTCTCCCAAGTGGTAAATGGGAGCAATGTCATCAATTCCTAATTCACGGACATAAATGGCTTCAGTTTCGTCAAAGCTTGACATAAATTTAGAAGTTGTAATTTCTTTATACCCCTATTGGATTTTACAATCCTCTAATGTATAGGGTTGAGTGAGACTTCTTGAATGCTGTCAAAATTTGGCAATGAGTCTTTCACTGCTTCTTCAGTAGTTTGTGTGCGATCGCACCGTTTGGCAAACTGACAATAATCACAGGTTTTGCTACCCTCCACCACTTGGGGAAACTGCTGGTTATTTTGGTAATTTTCCAGCCAATTAGTTAACTGGCTTAATAATTGATTAAGTTTCTTTGCTGTTAATGTATGTTGAGCAGTATTGTAATTAAACTTAATATTTTGTGGTTTGCCTTCAGATTGGACAAACCAGTAAGTCATCGAAATATTTTCTGGCAAATAGTCGCTAGTTTCTGCCAATACATACAGATAAAGCCGTGTTTGCCAGTTGGATTCTAACTTGCGTTTATTGGGTGGTTTAGGATAAGTTTTCCAGTCGAGAATTTGCGCTTGTTGGTTATCTGCAATCAATAAATCATAGACAACCGTCAGCAAATAATCCTGAACTTGCAGAGTGCGGAAGTGTTCACTTTCACGGAAAGTTTGATTATCAGATGCAGCCGTTAAAATTTCTGGGGCTGCATCGGCAAAAGCTAGCATCCAGCTTTGCAGTTTAGCATCTGCTTGCAGGAAACTATCAATTGGCAAACCCATTTCTCGCTGCTGCATTAGCAAGTGAAAGCGACTACCCAAAGTTTGCCGTTCTTCTTGTTCTGGATTTGAGGGCGAATTGAGTTGTTCTAGATAGGTATGTTGAAATTTACGCGGACAAGCTTCTAGTAAGTTCAGTTGTCCTTGAGACAGTCGCAGTAGTTGAGTGTGAGTTGACAGCATTCTTCTATTTTAGAAGCAAATTATAATCTGCAACTCACCTTTAGCAGGCTATCTGTAAAAAATAGATATTTTTCACTGCCTTCACAGATAGTTTTCATGTCCACTATTTCAACTTATTATCATCTGTCTCATCTGGGTCATTGGAATGTTTAGTTTTTACTTGGGACTTGATTGAGCCAAAGCTGTAAGCCATAACTATTTTAACTATGTCAAAATATGCTGGTTGATTATCTTTGTTAACGATTGCCAAAGAGATTGACCCTGCCACTAAGATGACTAAAAGTGGCGAAAGCGTTTCTCCCCCAGAGCCGTTGCTGTTGTTTGACATGATATAATTTCCTAATGGGAAGCCTTGGGCTAACTTGCACTTAACCCAAGAAAGTTGATTAAACTTCACTACGAACCTAAAATTGCAATCTTGCTGCTGATAATTGAGTGAGGAATCAACTCCAAGACTCAATTATCATGGCGATCGCAAATAGACAAAACAGAGATACTGCTATCTTCACAAACCATATCCATAGACTTGTGGATAACAGCATCCCAACTATTGAGATAGCGCCAAAAACCTGAGATAAAACAAGAGCGATCACTAAACCAAGCAGAGTCAGCAGAAAATACTTGAGTCCCTGGCAAAACCACTTGAATAGTACATTTTCATCATCTTTGAGATTGATTTTCATAGTTTTTGTCCTGTTTTGAGAGTTAAATCTAAGCAGCAGTTAGGGCTAGCTCGACTGTCCTAAAAAAAGAGCCAATACTTTAAAGCACGCAGCAGTCCTACCAAACCTGAATCAAGTTTGAATACCAACAACAGTGGTTTGGGTATTTACAAATGGGAAAAGTAAACTTTTAAATGGATTGCAAAGAAAATTTTGAAATTAAACTTAGGTGCTCAATGCTCGTGATGATGCAGAACGCACACTACGCGCATTAACCCTTAAAATGCAGTTCCTACAGACAACAGACTTTGAATGCTTGGCTTTTCAAAATCGATTAACGGTTCCAGCTTTTGCCTTTCCCTCTTACTCACTAAGTTTGGATAATTGAACCTTAAGCTCACTAAGTGATATAAAAGACTGGCTTGACTCACTTGTAAACCATATTAAAGTAACTTAGTTACCTAGTCAAGTAGAACTGAGAAAATTATTTAAAGATACTGACTCAACAACGCATTTTCTTTATCAGATAATAGTTCAAGTGTCAATCTGGATAGATAATTTTCTCACCTAGTGAGCTAATATTGGAGTGTAGGTAGTTTGTCATAATGTGTGTATGAGTGAGATTCCCGAAGGCTTTCTTTCGACTTTAGCCCAAAAACTGAGTGTGTCTAGCAGTGAGCTAGAGGTGTTATCACATGCTGTTCAAGACAAATCGCCAAATGCGATCGCTCAAGAATTGCATATCAGCGCTGAGGCAGTACGCAAAAGATTGAGCGAGGTTTATAAGAAATTCCAAGTTAGTGGCAGTGGGCCTGGTAAGCTCACCAAGTTACAGCAAGTTATTGAAAGTGAGTATCGCGCATCTTTAGTTACCATGGAACCCATTGCCAACAGTAAGCAAGATTGGGGCGAAGCACCTACTATTCATGATGTCTTCTATGGAAGAAAAGACGAACTGTCTACGCTCAACAAGTGGATTGTTGATGATAAGTGCCGATTAGTAGCACTATTAGGCATGGGAGGAATTGGCAAAACAGCTTTGTCTGTGAAACTAGCAGACAAGGTTCAGGATAATTTTGAGTGCCTAATTTGGCGAACTCTCCGTAATGCTCCACCTATCGAAGAAATATTGGCGAACCTGCTCCGATTTTTACCTGGTGAGAAAGAAACTGATTTGCCAAAAACAGTAGATGAGCGAATAACGCTGCTAATTAAATGTTTCCGAAAGCACCGTTGTCTTGTAGTGTTGGATAATGCAGAGACAATTTTGGAAGAAGGCATACGCGCCGGACATCATTATAGAGAAGGATATGAAGGTTATGGTGAGCTACTCAAACGGGTAGGAGAAGAACCTCATAAAAGCTGCTTAGTGCTAACTTCTCGCGAAAAACCTAAAGAATTTGCACCTTTAGAGGGAGATGCATCACCAGTCAGAACATTATCACTAGACGGATTGGGAGAAACAGAAGGGCAAAAAATTCTTATAGACAAAGGTTTGTCTGATTTACCTACTAACGGGCCAAAACTGGTTAAGAATTA
Organism: uncultured Nostoc sp.; assembly: GCF_937863485.1. GTDB lineage: Bacteria > Cyanobacteriota > Cyanobacteriia > Cyanobacteriales > Nostocaceae > Nostoc. The sequence continues at coordinate 13,713 of NZ_CALMFY010000142.1, forward strand.
TTCGGGTAATCCTTTGGCATTAAAGCTAGTCTCTGAGACAATCCGGGAATTATTTAATGGTAATATCGCTGCCTTTTTAGATCAAGGAGAGATAATTTTTGGCGACACCCGTAATTTACTAGATCAGCAGTTCGAGCGTACATCGGATCTAGAAAAAGAAATCATCTACTGGTTAGCAATTAAGCGTGAAGCCGTTTCACTAGAAGATTTGCTAGATGATATTGTGCGTCTGGTGGGAAAAAGGGAATTACTGGAGGCAGTAGAATCACTACGCAGGCGATCGCTCATTGATAAAAGTAAGAAAATATTTGCACTCTTCACCCTGCAACCTGTGGTGATGGAATACATCATAGACCGATTGATAAAGGAGGTTTCTCAAGAAATTGACAGTGGTAAAATTGCTTTCTTTAGGAGTCATACTCTCATGGTAGCTAGTGCCAAAGATTATATTAGAGATACTCAAATTCGTTTAATTATCAAGCCAATTATAGACAGATTGCTAAATATTTTTAGAAATCAAAAAAATCTTGAAAACAAGCTACTTCAAATTATTAATAACCCGCTTAATAAATTTCTTGTTACATCAGGATATGCAGGAGGGAACATTCTCAATATCTTGTGTCAATTACAGACAGATTTAACTGGTTATAATTTTTCTGAGCGGGCTGTTTGGCAAGCTTATTTGCGGGGGATAAATTTACATCATGTAAATTTTGCTAAGTCCGATTTAACAAAATCAGTTTTTACTGAAACCTTCGGAAGTATTTTGTCTGTTGCCTTTAGCCATAATAGAGAACTTTTAGCTACAGGCGATGCTAATGGTGAGATTCGTTTGTGGCAGGTTGCAGATGGTAAACAAATTTTAGCTTGTCAGACTTATACTCGTATTGGTTGGGTACGGTCAGTTGCCTTTAGTCCAGATGGTAAAACTCTCGCTAGTGGTAGTATCGACAAAACAGTACGCTTTTGGGATGTTAGCACAGGCAAATACTACCAAACGCTCAAACATGATGATTGTGTATCCTCCATTGCTTTCAGTCCAGATGGAAGGACACTGGTTACTGGTAGTGATGACCAAAAAGTTAGGTTATGGGATGTCAACAACGGTGTGTGTCTGAAAACTTTCACAGGACACAGTGGTAGAGTCTGGTCAGTTGCATTCAGTCCTAATGGTCAGACTCTTGCTAGTGGCAGTGGAGACCGCACAGTGCGACTATGGGATGTAAGCACAGGTGAATGCCGACTCATTTTGCCTGGACATAAAGATTGGATATGGTCAGTCGCTTTTAATCTGGATGGTCAGACTCTTGCTAGTGCCAGTCTAGACGACACAGTGAAACTCTGGGATCTTAGCACAGGTGAATGCCGCCTCACTTTGCAGGTGCATTCTAAAGGTGTCTGGTCTGTGGCTTTTAGTCCTGATGGTAAGACTTTAGCTAGTGGTGGTCAAGATGGAACAATTAAGCTTTGGGATGTCTTAACGGGAGAGTGCTTGAAAACACTGCGATCGCCCAGACCCTATGAAGGAATGAATATCACCGGGGTTACAGGCTTAACCGCAGCGCAGTTAGTAACACTAAAAGCTTTAGGATCTGTGGAAGATGGAGAGCAAAAATAAAAGGTAAAAGGGTGAACTTTACGTTTTTGTTTCATCCCCTTTACCTTTTTTATGTACCTGATGCTTATTTTATGTTAGCCCTTGCGTCCTTCACTGCGGCAAAGAAAAAGAATCCGGTGAGTGGAATGCTCAATGCCAAAATAATCGCCGTGACTTGGACACCCAAATCTGGATGTCCGTAACTAAGCTCAAAAATCGAACCGACGGCTGCGATCGCACTTACACAAGAACCACCCAGAAATAAACCGCTTTTTGGAGTTAAATACACTACTAGTCCCCTATGCTATTGGTTTCACCGCTTGATACGAGAAGCCATTCTTAGATAGCTCCTGGACTAAAGTCAAGGAGTTTTCCACACGGTCTACAAATACCACGCCGTTAAGGTGATCCATTTCGTGCTGAATGCAGCGTCCCAGGAGGTCATTAGCCTTTAATGTCCGGGGACGGCCGTATTCGTCTTTATAGGCTATTTCCACGACTTCGGGGCGCTTTACATCCAGGTATACATTGGGTATGCTCAAGCATCCTTCTTGGGCAACAGAGATATCGCGGCTTACTTGTTTAATCGTGGGGTTAATCAGCACCAAAGGCGGATTAGCTGCATTCTCTGGTTCCAGGTCGATGACAATTAGTTGTTTGTGAATTCCCACTTGGGATGCAGCCAAACCAATGCCATCTTTGCTATACATAGTTTGCAACATTTCGCGCACCACTTGACGGAGTTCGTCATCTACTTTAGAAATCCGCTTTGCTGCTTGACGCAGCACGCGATCGCCTAAATAATGAAGTTCCAAAGGTGGATTTTTTAACTTTTTTTTCTCTACAGCAATTTCAGAGGGCATGAGTCTTGATGGCTAGATGGTGAAAATTCCTACTTTAATTCTATCAAGCTCGTCACTAGTCAGTTATGAGTGCTGAGTTATAAGTTATGAGTTATGAGTTATGAATTTTTGACTGGGGTGACGTGTGTTTAAATCTTTTACAAAACTTGACTATTTGCTCAAAGAAACTTTCCTCGGTTTATTGCGGGGAGGTTGGATGAATTGGGCAGCTATAAGTACTGTTACGGTGTTACTGTTTTTATTCGGCTTGAGTTTGCAAACCTCTTGGCAAGTCGAAAAACTCCTTTACCAGTTTGGTAGCCAGTTAGAAGTATCAGTTTATCTCGAACCGGATACGCGGGCCGAAAACATTCAGCCACTGATCGCAAAAATCCCAGAGGTAGCGGCGATACAAACTATTACCAAACAGGAAGCTTGGACTAAGTTAGTTAAGGAAATGAGAATTTCTGATATTGAGAGTGCTACCCAGCAGCTAGGTGAGAATCCTCTGGTTGATGAGATGAAGGTGAAAGCTCGTAATTCTCAAGTTGTACCAACTTTAGCAACCCAGCTGGCTAAGTTACCCGGAGTTGATACGGTGCAGTATGTTGATGAAGCAGTAAAACGCATTGCCCAGTTGCACCAAGGTCTGAACTGGATTACTTTAATAATTACAATTATTCTGACTTTAACAGCGATCGCAGTGACTACTACGACAATTCGCCTGATTGTCATGGCGCGACGCCAGGAAATTGAAATTATGCAACTAGTGGGAGCAACTTCGGCTTGGATCTACCTGCCGTTTATTTTACAAGGAATTACCTTTGGCTTAGTTGGTGGTGCGATCGCTTGGAGTTTCATTTCTGTGATTCAACAGTTTCTCGGTAAGTTGCTAGCTAATCAACCTGAGTTTATTCAAGCTATCACCAACGGGGTACAACTCACTCCAGCCCAAATTTTATTATTGCCCCTGATTCTCTTGAGTTTCGGTGCAGCTGTAGGATTAATGGGAAGCTTATTTGCAGTCCGACGTTTTGCTAAAGGTTAGGCATTAGGCATGGGGGGAAAATCGTTATGAAATCGCAATGGGAATGTTTTCTGCAAAATCTCGGTGTCTGGGAAGGTTCATTTACCAGGTTTTCTCCTCAAGGTACACTTTTGAACGATACTCCTAGCCGTCTTTCGCTGGAGGGTTTGAACAATAACCAGATAGTGCGCCTAACTCTGAGCCGTTCGGGACAAGATGATGTCAAGAGAGAATATAGTTCTGTGGGAGGGAGTGTGCTGTTTTTTGAAAATGGTTCATTTTCTGAAGGTTTAATTCAGCTAGGGCCATTTTCAGAATTCGGTGGAGAATTAGCTTTTGTTCATGAAAATCGCCGCTTACGTCTGGTACAAGTGTTTGATAAAAACGGTCAGCTAAATGGACTAACTCTCATTCGAGAACATCTAGCTGGAACACAAACAGCAGAACGTCCACCCTTGCAGATAAATGACTTGTTGGGAGAATGGCTTGGTGAAGCAGTGACAATATATCGAGATTTGCGTTCGCCTGATATTTACTCTACAACTTTGAAAATACAACTTGATGATACTGGGCGATTAATTCAAAGTACTTCTTTTGGGGAACGGACAATTACTTCAACTGCTACTATCAAAGGTTCCATCGTTCTCTTTGACCAAGATCCCCAAAAGCAAATACAAGTCTTATTGTTACCTGATGGTGCTTCTGCAACTTCTCCTCTGAAGGTGCAGTTACGTCAACCCTTATTCTTGGAAGCGGGTTGGTTAATCCAACCAAACCTGCGCCAGCGGATGATTCGCAGCTATAACGAGAAAGGCGAATGGGTTAGTCTGACATTAGTTACTGAAGAAAGGGTGTAAAAAAATTGTGCAGCAGAGCTTATAAGCCTGTAAGGGTTGACTCGTAATCCGTCGTACAAGGGACACAGGAAATTATAAAATTCTTTTATTACCAACTATTTTGGGGAATAGTAGTGATTATTACAATTCCTGCAACTTAATGATATTAGGTTTAGTGTAAATCTTTGTTGAGCTTATATATTTGTAAGCTGATCACAAAACTAAAATGAGTGTTTTCTTCTCAGATGAGGCGATCGCTAGGTTAATTCAGGAAGATGTTCCCTACCTAGATTTGACAACCTACGGACTTGGCATTGGCAAGCAACCCGGTGAAATCGAGTTTTCTACCCGTCATCCGATGACCATTTGCGCTACTGAAGAAGCAGCCAGAGTATTAAAATATTGTGGTGCCGAAGTTCATTATCAAGTGGAAAGTGGTACAGTCTGCCAGGAAAAGCAATTAATTCTTCAAGCTAGTGGCACTGCTCAAGCTTTGCATAGTGGCTGGAGAGTTGCTTTAAATTTGATGGAATATGCCTCCGGTATTGCTTCACGTACCAGAGTATTAGTAGATACTGCCAAAACAGTGAATCAGTCTGTTTCTATTGTGACTACTCGTAAATGTTTTCCAGGTACTAGAGCGCTTTCCATCAAAGCAGTTCTAGCTGGCGGGGGCTTTTTTCATCGCTTAGGATTATCTGAAACAGTTCTGATATTTAACCAACACCTAATATTCCTGGGAGGTATAGCTGGGCTAATTGAGCGCATGAATGAACTACGACAACAGTTTCAGGAACAACTTATTTGCGTTGAAGTAGATGCACCAACAGATGCCTGGATGCTTGCTCAAGCAGGTGTAGATTTAATTCAGTTTGATAAAATTCCCCTACCAGACCTTGAGCCTCTGGTTTTGAAGTTGAAGCAGCAGTATCCGAACTTAAAACTAGCGGTGGCTGGTGGTATTACCTCTGAAAATATAAAAGATTATGCAAGCACTGGTGTAGATATTTTAGTCACAAGTTCACCATACTTTGGTAAACCGTGCGATATTGCAGTCAAAATGACGATGGCACAGTAGTGCATTTTTAATTTATAAATTGGGAGAAAGAGAGGCAATTTCAAAGTCCCTCTTCCAGGCTTGGGAGAGGGATTTAGGGTGAGTGCTTTTAATTCATGCAAGAAGTCTATTCACTGGAATTTCCAATTTACAGGTGAGTCTCACTTATAAACCAATACAGTTCAGTTAAGCATTTTTTCCTTCTCTCTGTGTTCTCGACGCCTCTGCGCCCGGATTTCTCACCACATCTCTCAAAACCTTGTACTCTTGAGCAGGGGAGCAGGGGAGCAGAGGAGAGTTATTGTACAAGTTCTTTCCCCTCTCTCTGCCCCTCTGCTCTCTGCACCTCTGACCTTAAGCGAGAAATGCGGGTGCGGTACCCTGCGGGAAGCCGCTTTGCGTCTACGTTAAAAAAATTGACTTTGATAAAGAGTTTTAACCTTAACTGAACCGTATTGACTTGTAAACAGCTTATTAGCTTGACAGTCACCTATTTATAAGGCAAATAACCACAGCAAGTGTCTTTACAATATTAAGCTTAACTATTTTAAAAAGAAATAAAAATTAATTTTGTTAAGGTTTGATTACCAAAAAATATAGTAATTTACTCAATAAGTTGGTATTATCTTCAAGAGATTACACTTATCCATTTTGAAAACGCAAGTCTAAAAAGAGGTTTGCGGCTAACTTTGGCAAGTGATTTATTAGTTTTTAATAACTCATATTGAAAACTAAGTATTTTGTATCGTCTGCTAAGGAGTTGGAAGTTGAACGATTTTAAGGTTTGATTTTTTTCTAACAAAATTTATTGTCAACCTGCTCAATTTTGGCGATAACGATACTAATTTTTGGTGAGCAAACAGCTTTGAGCAAAACTATCTAATTTATCAATATCCAATAGTAAACGGAGAAATGTTTTATGCGTTTTACCCGACAAATACCCATTGCGTCTTTTCTGCTATCGATACTGGTTTTATGGCAGCCTAGTTTAGCTGACTCCAGGAGTGATGTTCACTGGAATAAAGAAGAAAAAACACCATCTATCTGGGAGAAAAATAAGTGTCCTGGAGGTTTTTCACAAAATTTTCGCTTGGGTGGAGAAGTCAAGAATCCAACCACCTATAACTTGCAAAACCTGAGAAATTTGCGAGATGCTTTAAAAAAACAAAATCCACCAGTAGTTACTGAAGTAACTGTGAGCTTTCAAACTGGCTCAGGTCCACGAACAGAAACATACTATGGAGTCCCCTTATGGGAATTGATTAATAATCCGAAAGCCGGAGGTGGTCTAAAATCTGGGAATTCTGGTTTGAATCCTAAAAACTCTCTTCTGAGACAATATGTTTTAGTTGAAGCCACAGATTGCTATGGTGCAGTTGTAGCTATTGGTGAAATTCAACCTAGCTATGAAGGGAAAAAAGTGCTAATTGCATTTGAAAAAAAAGATTCTAATGGTAAAGTCGTGTCTTTAATAGATGAAGGATTTGCTCGTTTAGTAGTTCCAGGTGACAAAGCTGGAGGTCGTTACGTGACTAATGTGAGAAATATCCTCATATTATCTGCTCCGGCTTCTCCTTTGAAACCAAGATATTTCTAATGAAGAGGCTAAGATTTTTAGTCTCAAGACTATCAGTAATAACTTCTGGAAACATTTGTAAATCTCTTAAGTGTGACGGGTGAAAAGCTTGTTTACATCCACCATGTCTTCAATAATTAACAAAATCCAATACAGTTCGGATAAGCTTTTGAGGTAAGGGAGGAAAAAGAGTTTTTGAGCAATAATTATTTCTCTCCTTGCTCAAGAACTGCTCCTCCTATTTGCCTCAACTGATAATACCAATTCAATTAATGATTGCAACACATCCTTGGGTGAAGACGCGATTCATCGCGTCTCTACAAATGGTCTATTTGTCGCATTCTTTTTTTTAAATTGGTATAAATTTCTTAACTAAATGAGATTGTATAGGACTTACGCACTGTACAAAATAATTATCCTGTGTATTGACGAAATTCGGTTCTTTCCGGCTGTTAGCGATTACTTTTAAATCAGTAGCAATCGCAGTTTAATAGTGAAAAAATCAAACTTAAATGCCTGAAAATTTATATCCATATTTATTTACTGATGTCAATACGCAAAACTTAATTGTAATAAAGCCAAAATTTGTCTATATAAAATAATTGACATTTTTCCAACTAAATTGGTAGTGTTAACCTTGAGGAAAAAATATCCAAAAATCTAAAGATTTTAGCAAGCAAATGAAAAAATATTTTTTGACAGGTTCTTTGGCAGCTTGTGCCTTTAGTGTTCTGATACAAAATCAAGCTTTTGCCGCTAATCTCAACTTATATGGAGCAGGTAGTTTAAGAAATGCACTAACGGAAGTAAGCCAAAACTTCACCCAAGAAACAGGAATAGGAACGAATACAGTATTTGGCCCATCAGGGATTAGAGAGCAAGCAATAGAAAGAGAACTCCAACTTGGACAGCCTACTGCTGATGTCTTTGCTAGTGCAGATATTGGAAATCCCCAAAAACTCTACATTAAGGGGTTGAGCAGTCAGCCAGTGGAATTTACTCAAAACCAGGTTGTAGCAGTGTTTTCCTCAAAGTATTCCCAGACAAAAATTACACCAAATCAGGTGTTAGATTACTTACTAAATCCCAACATCAAGTTGGGAGCTGCAACACCTATATTAGATCCTCTAGGAGACTACACTCAACAGATATTTACTCAAGCTAATTCAAAAAACCCTGGTAGTTTTGATACCCTGAATAGTAAAGCTTTACGATTAACAGGTGGAACGAATTCTCCAATAGTCCCATCAGGACAGGACAGCTTAGTATATTTTCTTGACAAAACTCAGCAAGCAGATGTTTTCTTAAGTTACTATACTGGCGCGATCGCATCGCAAAAAATTGATCCGAGTCTGCAAGTAGTTGGGCTACCAGATTATTTGTCTGTTGCAGCACCATTTGGTTTAACAGTTATCAAAAATGCTGACCCGAATGCACAGAAACTAGCAGATTATATTTTATCACCTAAAGGACAGGAAGTTTTGCATAAGTATGGATTTATTAGCCCGACCAAATCAGTACCCGAACCCAATTATGTTTGTGGATTATTACTAGCTGCGGCTATGGGTTTAGCACTAAATAAAAAATTGGCACAGCAAAAAATAGAGATTTCAAATCTTAGATAAACTGCAATTAAAATTGCAGTGATAGGGAAATGATTGTCACTACCAACAATCAAGATGCTAAATTTAGATGCCATACGTCATATAGGAATGCAGTCAGTTCCGTATCGCTATGCTGTGATCGAGAATTTGTTGTCCAAAGAGGCTAGTTTGGAACTTGCTGTTAGCTTTCCCCAAGAACAGTTTCGCTTATCAAAGGGCGAAGGATATGGATACCTCTGGAGTGAAATGCTTGCTAGTAATGAGGATATTGCCTTAATGTCCAAGTTTAGCGATCGCGCCAGTCCTGAGTTGGCAGTTCGCTGGCGCGATCGCATTGCAGACGGAAGATTATCTTCTAATCTTGAGAATCTTAGCAGCATTTGGCGAGAACTGATCGAAGAACTCTGGACACCTGGTTACCGCCAAGCCTTAACAGAAATGTCTGGGGTGGAACTCAAAGACTGTGCAATGGTGATTGGGTTTCGTCGATATAATCCAGGGCACTGTCATCGCCCTCATACTGATGAACCATCCAAAGCTCTAACTCATCTACTATTTTTCAATGAGCAATGGCCTATGGATTGGGGTGGTTGTTTGCGAATTCTCTATGACGAACAACCAGAATCCGTCTTCCAAGATATTCCACCACTGGGCCAGCTTTCGGCTGTGATTGTGCAAGCAGATAATTCGTGGCACATGGTTACGACCGTGGCATCGGCTGCATCACAGTGCCGATTGGCTCTCAGGGTCACTTTTTTTCATAAGCTCGATGCAGGTACTTAGTGTATTGCATCGACTTTGCACGATTGAAAACAATCTTTATTCTTTATTCCACTTCTTTGGGCTTGTGCAAGATGTCAGTTTAGCCTTTCCCCAATCCTCACCTCACAATTTGAGTTGGCAGACTACTAAATAAGCTTGTGAAATGAATAGATCAGCTACATAAAGTTCAATTCACAAAATTAGTCAAATATATTCAAAAAGTTTAATTTTAATAATTGGTTGATTTTTGTTAGTTATTTGCTTGATTTCAACAGTAGTACTGTTTGTCAAAGTTCGATAACCAAAAATCTTGGTAATAGTTACCAACAGTTGGTATTGTTTTAGAAACATGAATGCCAAAAGATAAAGGATCATTGGTTCTGCGATCGCCTATATCTTTGACATATTTTGTAGTGTGGTGATTTCACAGTAAATAGCTAATTGTGAGGAGTCATAGTGGCTTTGGAAAAATTATTTGTCTTGTTTCGGCGATGTCTTTTATTTACTGCCTCAATGGTGGCATATACTCTTCCTGTTCTGAGTCAGGAGATACCAAAAGCTGACAGACAACCATTACCCCAACAGACAGCAGCTAATCAAGTTGAACCAACTCAAAAGATTTATAGTTTGAGTGATATGCAATCTGCTTTCACCAGCGCAACGTATTTACTAAAGACACCCAACAATCAGAACTCTGTTTCTCAAATAAATCAAGCTACAACTCCTGTCGTGTCGGTGACGGATGTGAAGGTAAACACTACTGACAAAGGAATAGAGATAATTTTAGTTACGTCCAGTTCTGAGAAATTGTCAGTTTCTGGGAAAGTAGAAGGTAATTCCTACGTTGCAGATATCAAGAATGCTCACTTTCAACTGACAAGTGGTGAGAGTTTCCAACAATCAAAGCCATCTGCTGGCATAGCACTAGTTACAGTTACCAATGTGGACACTAACACGGTGCGGTTAACAGTCGTTGGGAAAACGGGTGCGCCAGTGGTGGAATTATTTGATAGTCAGACTGAGGGTTTGGTGTTTGGGGTAACTTCTACTGCAACAACACAGCAGACACCAGGGGAAAACTCGGCGATAGAACTAGAGGTAATTGCTCCCCCAGATACTGGTTATCGTATACCGGATGCCACTACCGGGACAAGAACAAATACGCTAAACCGGGATATTCCACAAACGGTTCAAGTTGTCCCAAGGGCAGTGATTGAAGACCAAGCAGACAAACGCGTTGGCGATGTCCTCAGAAATCTTGGCATCGGTCAAAACTCAGAACCAAGCCGCCTTGGCGAGAGTGTGATTATTCGTGGTTTTGATGTTGAGGCTTCAAATAGTCTCAGAGATGGTTTGAGAGATAATTTCACTAGTTTTATTGGCACTCCATTTCAAAATGACCTTGCCAACATAGAACGTGTAGAGGTATTAAAAGGGCCAGCTTCGGTACTTTACGGAAATGGCTCACCGGGAGGTGTGTATAATCTCATAACTAAACAGCCACTCAGTACACCTTACTACTCAATACAGGGTAATGTCGGTAGTTATAGCTTATATAAATCCTCCATAGACTTCACAGGTCCTCTGACGACTGATAAAAAGCTGTTGTATCGCTTCAATGCTGATTACGAAAATTCCGGCAGCTATATTAATCATGTATACGCAGAGCGGACTTTTTTTGCACCCGTTATTAGTTGGCAACCGAATCGTGACACAAAGCTGACTGTATCTGGGGAGTATCTCAGTTCACGACAAGCGGAACTCTCTCCTCTAGGTTTACCTGCGATTGGAACAATACTACCAAATCCAAATGGCAAGTTTTCTCCTAACACCTATGTGGGAGATCCGACGCAAGACAGAGAGAAGGTGACAGTAGGTCGAGTTGGCTACAAATTTGAGCATAATTTTAGTGATAAGTGGTCTTTGTACAATAGCTTGAGCTATGCGTTTGTAGAGCGACCTTATACTATTAACGTCACACCAACGAGTTTAGAGGCAGATAACCGTACTGTTGATCGCTTTGAGCAGATTTGGGGTCCGACTAGCGTCAGCAACCTTTCTCAAGATACTCATGTGGTGGGTAAGTTCAACACTGGTTCTCTAGAACACCAATTGCTCGTTGGCGTTGATTGGTATCAACGGATAGTTTCACCCTTCAGTTTTGTAGTCCGAACTTTTCCGTCGCTTGATATTTACAATCCAGTTTATGGCCAGACACCAGGAGATTTTTTGGACACTCGCAAAGATAAGGAAAGACTCGATGACTTAGGAATTTATTTTCAAGACCAATTAGCGATCGCACCTAATCTGAAGTTGGTCTTAGGTGGACGGGGGGACTTTGAGGATCAAAAGATCGTCGCCGCAACCACAAGCGACCCCACAAGCCCTATTGAGAGAAGTGTTACCTCCCAATCCAATTCAGCGTTTAGCCCACGTTTGGGCATTGTCTATCAACCGATTCCACCAGTTTCACTCTACGCTAGCTACAGTCGCTCTTTCGATCAAGCTTTGGGTACAGATGTTAATAACAATTCCTTTGAACCTACCCGTGGCACTCAGTATGAAGTTGGAGTCAAAACCGACTTGCTCAATAATAAACTTTCCGCAACACTCGCTTTGTACCAACTCACCCAAAGCAACATTGTAACGACAGATATAAACAATCCCACCTATGCTATCCAAGTTGGTGAGCAGAGAAGTAGAGGTGTTGAGCTATTTTTCACCGGGGAACTTGCCCCAGGATGGAACATCATTGCCGCTTACAACTATATTGATGGCCGTGTGACTCGTGACAACACTTTTAAAGTCGGAAGTTTACTTGCTAATACTCCAGAAAATAGCGCTTCTTTATGGACAACCTATATTATCCCCAAAGGCAAATTGCAAGGGTTGGGAGGCGGCTTAGGTGTGTTCTATTTTGGTGACAGAGAAGGTGATTTAACTAACACATACACTTTACCGAGTTATGTTCGCACCGATGCTGCTCTATACTACCGCCACAACCACTTCCAGGCAGCACTCAACTTCCAAAATTTATTTGATGTTCTTTATTATGGAGGTGCTTACAATATTAATCGCGTTTTTCGAGGTGAACCTTTCGGGGTAGAGGCAACTTTAAAGTGGCAGTTATAAAAGTAAATATCATGCTGAGGTGGCTATCCCTAATTGCAATGTTGCTGCTTCTATTTTTGTATGGTTGCAGCTTGTGGAAACCTTCACACAACAATAGTCATTCTTTAAGTTTTTCACCATCCCAAGTCGATGTCCGCGTAGTCAAACACGTTATGGGTGAAACGATAGTTCCTGCCCATCCTCAACGGGTAGTAGTTTTGGTTTACGCTTTATTAGAACCTACTTTTGCTTTGGGAGTCACGCCCATCGCTGCCCCAAAGGATGCTGTCTCTGACTTGCAGCGATTGGTGGGCAAACTTAAAGGCATTGAAGATGTGGGTTTGGAGTCTCCCAATCTAGAGAAGCTTTTGCGACTCAAGCCAGACTTAATTCTGGGCTTGAGTTCCCATCAAGATATCTACAGCCTGTTGTCCCACATTGCACCTACGGTTTTGGCTACTTTTGATCCAGCTGCACCGTGGAAGGGGTTCTTAACTTTTACTGCTGATGCCTTGGGGAAAACTCAGTTAGCGCAGCAGTTAATGACTAATTATTATGCACGTTTAGCACAGTTGAAAGCTTCTATAAATCAGCGTCTGTTACCTACAGTTATATCGGTGGCTGAATTGCGTACTGATGGAGTTTTCCTGCCTGAGGCGGCTTCTTTTGAGGGAGAAATATTTAAAGATGCTGGTATTCAACGTCCGCCAAATCAGTTACTCCATTTTGAGACGAGCAACAAAATGCGCTTGGGAGGACGTTATGCTTTTCTTCCCATATCTGAGGAACTCTTGGGTGAAATTGATGGAGATATGCTATTTTTAGTCACCGAAGATATAAGGAGTCATCAAAATCCCAATTCAGAACTTCAAAATTTGAAGGCATCTCCACTATGGTCTAAGTTAAAAGTCGTGCAGCACTCCTCAGTGCATGAAGTTGGTTTTTACTGGCGTGGTATGGGCCCGATCTCAGCAAACCTATTAATAGACGATTTATTCCGATATTTAATTAAATCTATTAAACCAACAACTACTATGCCATAAGTATCCCACACTCAATATATTATGATATTGGCGTTCTCACGCATGACTCAGGACAGGCTTTATAATTGCAGATGATCGGGCATAAATCCCGATGATTGCCCGAATTCAATTAACGACTGCCCGAATTCAATTAACGACTGTCCAAATTCAATTAACGCCTGCCCAAATTCAATCAACGACTGCCCAAATTCAATAAACGACTGTCCAAATTCAATCAACGACTGTCCGAATTTAATATAGGAACTTAGTAAACTTGCTTTTATTAAACACGAAAGCGATCGCCTATTGAACCGATACAAAGCGTAGACGCTTCTTCAGCTTGTCGTCAGACATCGCACAAAAATTTATACCAATTGCTCATAACTGTTTAACTGTTAAGTGCGATCGCGACTATTTTCAATGTAACGACGCAAAACTGAGTTAATCAGTGTTTTGTACTCTGCACCTTGTTCACGAAACCACGTTATCACTTCTGAATCTAACTCAATCAGGTCACGGGCTTGTGTTGCCGGAATCCTCAGCGTGGCATTTTCAAAAAACTCATCGCTCAACGGTGGGATGTCTGAGTAATCAATATCCTCATCCGTCATCGCCTCTAATGCAGCCCAATCAGTACCTGAGGTATTGTTCAAGTCGTTGACGCTCATTTCGGTTTGCCCTTCGTGCTGAGATAATACGGACTATGTTGTTCTGTCGTTCTGTCCAAACTACAACCGCTATACCGTTGCCTAAAAAGCCAATTCCAATCCAGCGATCTTCGCCATAATCAAAACGCTCATCAAGCTCAATCAGCATGGAATTGTTAAACATTCCGGGGACATCTGCAAAATCAATTCGATGTTTACGAATATTTTCAAGATTCTTTGTTTCGTCCCACTCAAACTGTATGAAGGCTTAATGAACAATACACAAATAGTTAAGCCCATTATCGCTTATTTCAGATGAATGATAAATCCTGCGATCGCTTCATTACTCATCTGCTACCCACTTTTCGTAATCGCAGCTCATCAGCTTTTGTTTAACCGAATCAATGACCTCAGATGAAAAAGTCGTCATTGATCCAACTCGGTAAACGTCGTTTAATACAAAGTGGTAATCTTTTCCTGTATACTCAGCAACAACTTGAGCTAGACTGCGATCGGACATATTTTTGTAGAGTATTGATAGCAAAGGCAGATATTTCTGATCATCAATACCTTGAGGAAAAGCACACTGAATCAACTGATAAGTACTTGCTAAATAGGCTGGGATTGTCTTCTGCATAATTCAGTTACCTGTCAATGAATAGGGGAGATAAAGATAGACATTAAAATCAACCCCTTGGGCACTGGCTGCGCGAACAGCTTTCGCATCCGCTGTCATAGTTACAATACCCATTTGGTCGCCTGTTCCTAAAATGATTATATTGTTAGCATCCAGGCTTCGAGTTGGTCTTAATGTTTGGGCTGCTGCGGAAGGATTGTCTGGAACGACCATAACTATTTGCAAAAAACGATTTGCTCTTGTCTGTTCTGAGCTACCTGCTGAATACTGCACAATATTAACGAATTCATTAAATGCAGTTTGTGCTATGAACATTTGTTGCTTGTTGACGAAAGCTCGTAGTTTATAGCGAACAGGAGAACCCTCAGCAATGAATGCAACTGCGGTATTAGTATCTAGATTAATCACGTTTTATGTGAACCAAAAATCACAGCACTATATACTTGGCGTTGTGATGTGATTATCCCACGATAAGCATTATTGCTAATTGTTACACAACAGAGAAAAGCTGTGTTAAGAAGTCTTTCAGCCTTTACATCAAAGAACAGCGACGTTGCAACGCTTGCTTAAGTAAAGTTTGATATTCTTCATCCTCAACCCGATAAGCACCAAACCTCTCCAAATGAGGATTCATCATTTGGGCATCAAAAAACACAAATTTCCTCTGGCGCAATCTTTCCACCAACTTGACCATCGCTACCTTTGAACCTTCGGGAATGCGGTAAAACATCGACTCGCCAATGAAAGCACCGCCAATAACAATCCCTAAAATTCCCCCTGCTAATTCGTCACCCTGCCAAGTTTCAAAACTATAAGCATAACCATTTTGGTAAAGTAGCCAATAAATCTTTTGCAATTCCGGTGAAATCCAAGTTGTCTCTCTGTCAGCACACCCAGCCACCACAGCTTGAAAGTCCTGATTAATCGCCACAGTAAACCGCTCTTGATTGATGACACGCTGCAAAGACTTGGGGTAGCGAAACCGCTCATCCAAAGGAATAAAAGTTCGATCGCGACTTCCGTACCAACTCAGGCGATCGCGCTCATCAGCCATGAGAAAATAGCCTTGTGCATAGCCCTCAACAATAGCGGCGATATCATATTGCATAAATAAATATAAAATAAACACTCTTAGAAACGCACTTTGATGCTAACAGTCAACCTCAGCGTTCCTCTGTGTTTCCTTCTGCGTCCCTCTGCATTTAAGATAAAAAAATGACTCAACCAATTCCACCCATCACCCTACCACCGCCTGAAAATCCGCTGCTCGAAGGTGAATGGTTACGAGAGCGTTTACAGCGGTGGCTAGATACAGAATTTATCCCCGAAGCAGTCAACCAAAATATTGCCCAACGAGCCGCACAGATTTTTGTGCGTCAACGGATGGAAGGAGAAAACGACCTTGGTTCTCTGGTAATTGCCATTGTCACAGAGATGCAGTCGTATGATTTTTCCAATAGCTTCTATGGAGAGTTTGCGATCGCCAACGCCGTCAGCGATCTACTCTTAGAAAGTCTGGGAATTGATAAATGTTGTGGTCAATAATTGTTGTCATTTGTCATTAGTCCTTTGTTATTTACCAATGACTAATGACTGTTGACTACCAACTAGACTTAACAACTCCAGGCAAAAGACCTTCATGCGCCCATTCCCGCAGTACATTCCGAGACAGTCCGAAATCGCGGTAAACACCTCTAGAACGACCAGTCAACCAGCAACGATTGCGGTGGCGGGTGGGCGCACTATTCCGGGGTAGCTGTTGAATCTTCCGGTGGATTTCCAGCTTATCCAAGGGAGATTCTGCACTTCTGAACTCATCCAGAAGAGCTTCCCGCTTGTCAGCATACTTTTCTATCAACCTGGTGCGCTTTTTCTCGCGCTCAATCAAGCTCTTTTTTGCCATACAATTTTTAATTGATTAAAAGACAGCATTTTCCATTCTACAGTCTCTCTATCAATTCTAGGGTTTTTGTGTTGCCTACTGGTCTGTCAAGCTGAAATTGACGGACATGGGGACACGAGGCGAAGAGACAGAAATTACGCACTGAAAACCTACCCTACAACCACTGGTTTATTCGCAGCAGGACATAAATCAGCAAGCTCACAAGCGATGCAGGCAGGAGAGCGGGCTTTGCAAATCGCACGACCGTGATAAACCAGCCGAATTGACCAATTTTCCCAATCTGATTGCGGCAATAACCCGATTAAGTCTTGCTCAATCCGAACCGGGTCTTTTGCTTCAGTTAAACCCAAACGCTCACACAGGCGCTTGACGTGAGTATCTACCGTCACCCCAGCATTAATGCCATAAGCATGAGCCAGAACTACATTTGCTGTCTTCCGCGCCACACCTGGAAGCTTTAACAACTGTTCCATTTGGTTGGGGACAACAGAGTTAAACTCAGTGACAATCATCCGACATGCGGCTTGAATGTTCTTGGCTTTATTGCGATAAAACCCAGTTGAACGCACCAAGGTTTCTAATTCTACCAAGTCAGCGATCACTAAACTAGCAGCATCAGGAAACTTACTAAATAAAACTGGTGTCACTTTATTCACCCGCTCATCAGTACACTGAGCCGAAAGAATAGTTGCCACCAACAGTTGTACTGGCGTTGAGTAATTCAAAGAGCAAGTAGCATCTGGATAAAGACGCTTCAGACGAGCTAAAATTTCTAGCGATCGTTGCTTTTTAGATAACGATTTGCAGGTAATGCTCACTGGAACAATTTTTGTACCCATTCCAATTGGCTAGTTAATTGGGTGGTTTCTTTGACGATCAAGAAAATTCCTAGTCCTAAGAGTAACACCAAACCTGTTTGCATTACACCTTCTTGAATACGAGCAGGAACAGGCTTACCGCGCAAACCTTCAATCAGCAGAAAAGCGAGTTGTCCGCCATCCAAAGCTGGTAAAGGCAAAATATTGATAATAGCCAAGTTAATGCTGATAATTGCAGCAAAAGACAACAAGTTTACGCTATTGTCCTCAGCTAATTTTGCACCTATTTTGACAATATTAACTGGCCCAGAAACTTGTCCAGCAGTTTGTTGAAAGTTGGTAATTAACTGCCCAAAACCACTGAGTGTTCCAACAAATAATTGTTGAAACCTGTTAGCAGCAATGCCGAAAATTTCAAAAGGACTATTAGGACGGCGATAAACTGCTGTAGCATTTGGACTGAGTGCCACACCAACTACACCTTTGCCATCGGCTCCTAGTTTTGGTGTTAATTTCAGGGTTTGTTGTTGATTTTTACGCAGAATTTTCAGTTCGATTTGCTGATTGGGATGAGTTTGAATTTCTTTAGTCAGCAAAGGAGTTGACTTGTCAGAAGCCGGGAGTTCTTGACCATTAACAGCCAGAATAATATCTCCTTCCCGAATTCCTGCTTGATAGGCAACAGATTCTTGATTAACAGGCTGTACAAGGACACCAGCTTGATAGTTTAATTCCTTAGGAATACCGACGATACCTAATTGCAGAGCCAGCACCAAATAGGCAAATATTAAATTGGCGATTACTCCGGCACTGATGACGATCGCCCGGTCTAATACTGGACGGTTACGCAGCAGATTCGGGTCATTGGGTGGAACATCGCTATCGGGGTCATCATCGGGAAAGCCCACAAAGCCGCCCAAGGGAAAGGCACGGACAGCATATTCGGTTTGTGAACCTTGGTACTTTAAAAGAACTGGGCCAAAACCCAAAGAAAAACGGTTAACCAGAATGCCTTGAGAACGGGCTGCAACAAAATGTCCCAACTCGTGTACCAAGATCAGAACAGCCAAGACTGCGATCGCTGCTAAAACTGACATAGAGTAAATTAGTGAAGATATTAAGCTATAGTTATATCCATTCTAATTGGGCATTTGGCATTGGGCATTGGGGAGCCACTGCGTTGTCCAGGTTCCCCGGCTTGTCCCTTGCGCGTCTCCCTTAGGAGAAGTTAAGTGGCATTATTGGGTATGGGGCATATTTCATCCCTGGTTTTAACATCTAAAGCTACAACTTTTCTCCCTGCTGAAAGTAAGGTTGCAGCGCTTCTGGTATCCTCACGGTCCCATCAGGTTGTTGATAATTCTCCAAAATTGCTGCCATCGTCCTTCCCACAGCTAAACCCGAACCATTGAGGGTATGTACGAACTGAGTACCTTTCTTCCCCGCCTCCTTGAAGCGAATATCAGCTCGTCGCGCCTGGAAATCTATAGTATTGGAACAGCTAGAAATTTCGCGGTATTTGCCAGAAGAGGGCAACCAAACCTCTAAATCATAAGTTTTGGTAGAGGCAAATCCCAAATCCCCAGTACTTAAATTTACGACTCGGTAAGGCAACTGCAACGCCTGTAAAATTGCTTCTGCATTCCCCACCAATTTCTCCAGTTCATCAAAGGACGTACTGGGTTCGACAAATTTCACCATTTCCACCTTGTTAAATTGATGCAGGCGAATTAATCCCCGCATATCGCGCCCATAACTACCAGCTTCGCGGCGAAAACAGGGAGTAAAAGCACAGTGGTAAATAGGTAAGTTTTCCGCAGCGAGAATTTCACCCCGGTAGAGATTTGTAACTGGAACCTCTGCTGTGGGAATAAGCCACAAATCGTCATCAGCGCATTTAAAGCTTTCTTCAGCAAACTTGGGTAACTGACCGGTCGCCGTCAAAGACTCGGTATTCACTAACAGCGGCGGACTGACTTCCACATACCCAGCTTGAGTATGGAGAGCAAGCATAAATTGAATTAATGCCCTCTCCAATGCTGCACCAGCGCCTATCAATGTCACAAAGCGACTTTGGGCAACTTTTACCGCTCGCTCAACATTAAGAATACCTAGCTTTTCGCCGATTTCCCAGTGAGGAAGAATATTCAGATTTTGGGGAATGTACTCATCACCCCAACGGCGCACTTCTACGTTATCTTCCTCATTCTTTCCAAGGGGTGTAGAGTCGCTTGGTAAGTTGGGAAGTGCCAATACAAGTTGGGCAATTTCAGCTTTGAGGTTTTTTTCCTGGGGTTCAAGTTCGCTCAACGTAGCTTTGACAGAGTTACCTTCATCCCGCAAAGCTTGAATTTCTGGGTCTTGAGGATTGATTCCAGATTTAATCTTCTGCCCGACAATTTTACCGATTTCATTGCTACGAGCTTGAAGTTGACTACGTGTCCCCTCTAGTTGCCGTTGTTGCCGATCTAATTGTAAAATCGGTTCAATGTCGTATTTACCACTACGACTGTTCAATCGTTCTTGAACTAATTGCGGATTTTCCCGTATTTGCTTAATATCCAGCACAAATTTTTCTCAGTTTTTAGCCTAAATTCTTCCTGTCAATACAGTTAACATATAAGCATTTAGCATATAGTAAATTTGCTTTGCTGTAACTGGAAAAACAAAGTTTATTGGAAAAATTAGTCTCAATCTCTAATCAAGATTTTACCCTAGCATCACTGCCAGGGCTAAGAAACCACATAATGCATTTGACTAATCATGAATTCGGATCTTGAGTTACTGTCGTTTCAGTAACCTGAGCAAGACTTTGACCATTACCATTATTGTTATCAGCGGCTGCAAACGTCCTTTGAGTGATATTCGCTGGTTCCTTATCGTCTCTATTTTGTCCAGGTGAAGGTAACCAGTATGCAAGCACACCTGATAAACCACCCCAGTAAAGCGCAATATTCTTTTCGTCCCCTGGCGAACCAAGCTTGAAAATGCACAGCCCCAACACGACGCTACTAAAGAAAACCTGTACGCCAAATCTCCATACGTCTTGATTAAATTTCTGTGTTGGTTGATTTTTCATAGTGTCAAATTGATTTTTCATAGTGTCAGACTTCCAAAAAAGGTACTTATCATCCCTGTGCTAGTTTTGGCATCACCTACTAGTACAACACGGTGTAAATAGAGCAACCATTTAAAAACCCTAAAAAGCCCATTCCGTAATACTTTTGACTTTTGACTTTTGAACGCCAGTTGCTTCAAGTCGGCAGAGCCGCCCAACGCACTGGCTCCTTTTAACTTCCGCCTTGCGGTACTAGAGGCTTGTAGAGACGTGAAATTTCGCGTCTCTACAACAGGATTTTGATGACAAACCAACTAATCAAATTTAATCAAGGATTATAAGGATTATGTAGTTGTCTTCACACCCAGTTTTGTCCGTTTCGGAAAAGTATGATTAATTTCTTTTGACTCCTGAAAACTCAGCACTCAGGACTCATATTAGGGTCGGTTAATCCGATTGAGTAGCCAAAGTGACGCAATAAGCCCTGCAAAATGCGCTGAGACAGTGTTGGTGTTTGCCTGCACCACAAGCATATCTAGACCGCTAATAATCCGGGTGGGGTCAAAAAGTTGCGTAGTTATGGCTTGGGGAGATATGGATCTTGCTACCAGTGTCCCAACGATCGCTTGCGCCCCCAAAAGAGTTACCAGCGTTCCCCCTAAATTTACCCACACCCCTAAGCGTAATACTTGCACAGTCTCGCTTTTACGAGGGCGGTTGCTGGAATTGGAAGATTCCAATTGCTTGCCAATTCTAGTGTAACGGTAAGCTAAATAAATGCCCGCAGCCAAAATAACCAGTCCACAAATTGCTAAAAATACGCCAAAACCAGTCCCAGGATTATTAGCAGGACTGCCAGTTCTTTGATTAAAGATGGCGAACAGCAGCACAATTATGCTAGAAACAACGCCTAGTACTAGCTGAATCCAGAAGCTAATCCAACCTGTAAGGCGAAAGGTTTGGGCAATCGCCCGGAGAGTTGAGGAAGATGATGGAGCATCGGGAGTCTGTGACATACTGTTCACCAATGTGCTGGGCGCTTTCAAAAGACACAAAAACACGGAGAGAAGTCTGAGCTGAAAGCCTCAGATCAGAACTTCCAGGGGACACGGAAAGCCTTGTTGAGAGGTATCGCACTTTGCGTCTCTCCCTTTGCTAGTCTTTGCGTCTTCTTTGATAAATTTACTATCACACTTGCCAAATAAGATAAGAGATTCTCTTGTGGAGGATATCAGAAATAGTTAATGCTTAGGTGTGTCCACAGGCGTAGCAGCTTTAACCCATATGTCTTCTGCTTAAGCTTTTAGAATCTACATTGGTAAAATCACTGTAAAACAAAGTGTTTCTTAAGTTTTACAGACAAAATTGCATTTTACCTGTAAAATTTCTTCGATGGCATTTTATTGCTTAAGCAGTTCTAACCAGTTCGGCATCACTTAATACCAAGATAGTGACTTCGCCACTGTCTGTTTGCTCCTCACCACACCGGATCGAGCTTGGGTAGGGGTACAGTATTTTGTGCCCCTAAAACTCGCAAACTCGTCCCACAACTTCACAGGCGTGGGTAATTATTTGGTGTTTACGCTTTGGAAATCTAGTCCAAGTAGTTTTATATACATTGGTTATTTAGTGGTAGCACTGTATACTGACTACAAGGAATATAGACCTTACCCTAAGGCATTTTTTTAGCCATTCATTAACCATGAAACTTGAGGATATATATCAATTTTTTGAGAATCCTCCGCCAACTTACCTTTGTCAGGAAGTAGCAGTTTGTTACATACTGTCTGTTTTGTTACAAGGTGAATCCTACGGAACTGAGTTGATTGAGCGATTAGAAACTGAATATTCCACCTATAGGCTTTCGGATACCGTACTTTATAGTGCAATCAAATTTCTGGAAGACCAAAAGGCAATCACTGGATATTGGAAGAAACTCGAAGGACGAGGACGCCCCAGGCGGATGTACCAAGTTTTTCCAGGATGGCAAGTTCAAGCACAGGATTTAGCTTTTCTTTGGCAAGACTACATCAACAGAAGGACAAAGTAACGAATAATTGATAATGAATGAGTCTCCTCCAGTCAATCAATTTTGGATTTTGGATTTCCGATTTTGGATTGACCCCGACCACAAGGGTATGGGGCTTGAGGATTTTAAATTGAGAATTTTGGATTTGTTCCGCCCACGTACTCCGTAGGAGAAGCAAGCTAGCAAGAGCGGCACGTACCCCTACGGGGATCTTGGTACGCGTTAGCGTTTCCAAGAGTTGTGCGGGGCGGGGCATGAACCAAAAAATCTTTTATCTAAAATCTTTTATCTAAAATTCGTAGTCAAACACTAACAATTAGTTATGGATACTGCTATTCTGCCATCTACGTTCTTGCTTACCTTGTTGTTATCGGTTGGGCTGTTTTTCTTTATTCGTGCCTCGACTAAAGACCGCATAGAAACAGCGCAACTGGTATCTGAACAAGACGAAGCGGCTTTAATGTCTCAATTAAAAGAGTATTTTCGCTCACGGTCTTACCGAGTGGTAGCGGTAGACCGAGAACAAAACAAAGTGACTTTTGAGGGTAATGTTCGCCCCAGTTGGTTCTTAGCTATATTTTTAACTTTGCTGGCAGCGACTGGTATTGTTTGTCTATCACTAGTCGTTTCTCTGCTTTTTCCTAACCTCAGTACCCTTGTTCTGGCTATGGTACTGCTGTCGCCTTTAAGTGGTCTATTTTATTGGAAAAAATCTGGAAGACTTGAGAAGGTGTCGCTCAAAGTAGAAACAACTCAGAGCGAACAAACCTCCTCAAGTAAGATCACTGTAGTTGCCCATCGAGATGAACTCAGTGAGTTACAGAGAACTCTACAGCTCAAGGCTGGTGAATAATTGTTGGTTTGGGTGACCATCTCTTAACTATGATATGCAGACTTTTTACCTGACCTACTCTTTAGGCAATGGAAAGTAGTCAGGAGGAAATCAAGACTTCTGCTTTGTCAGTTTTCCCCACGACACAAGTCGTGGGGAAAAATTTAAATTTATTAACTTAAATTTGTTGACAGAGCTTCCTTAACAATTTACGGCATAAGAGCGCAACTTCACTAGCGCTTTTGGACGCGCTTGGCTCTATACCCACTCCCTTCTGCATCATGACACTAGCATCAACCCATGCAATCTAGCGTGGTTTGAGACAAGTTGACTTTCCAACTACTTGGACTAGGCTTAAAAAGCAAATCAGCTCCAAACTAAAAAAAAATTAAATTTTGCATAAACTTAGCAATTTTGCTAGTTAATGATAGTCAGGAGCCACATTCAATGCGTAAGATGACCATTTCTGGTTCACCGAGTAGCTAAAGCAAGAGGTTCTTGACCTGGCGAAGGTTCTAACACCCTCAAGCTAGGAAACAAGAAATGGTTTTCCTCTACGTATTGAGCACCAAAGAGTCCCTTTTCTGCCCAGAAATAACGGTCTGTGGTGTGTTCGTTTCGCTTTACGAGTAGCAAGGCCGGTGGCAAAATACCTTCAGCTTGAATGAATCTTCTCGCTGCTGTCACAGGCTTTTCTTCGCCACTTTCGATGCTATATTGAGGCACATGTTCCAAAATCCGCCGTCCTTCCTGACGACGACGACTTTTCCTTTTGCGTCTCCTTGCCAATCTATTGTCCTCCTCTTTCAAGCTATAGATTGTAGTGATAGCTACAAAATCAGTCGTCATTATATAAGTTCTAGTTCAAAATATCAATAGCTTTTAACCTTTTAATGCAAGAAAATTAATATCTTTGAAGATAGAGAAAACAAAACCACCTAAGGATATAATCCCTTGGTAGTAACCATCACTAAGAAGATTTTAGTTAAGCTTTATAAAATGAGTGAGGTAAAAACTAAGTATCCTCTCTTAACATCATGCCTCAAAATCTGTAATCTTGAGCAAAAGCTAAAAAATGTTAATGTCTGCCAGTTCCGATTTTCTGGCTCTGTGTCGAGAGCAAATAGCGCTGCTAACCCAAGGGCTGGGAGCAACTTTAAGTATTGTGTACCTCACACAAGAGTTGGTAGAGACTCCCTCAGGTGAGGCCAAACTGATTCCTGTGGTAATTTACCCAGAAACAGCATTATTACCGTCAGGGGAGGAGACTGCTGAAGCGACAGTACACAAGCAACTTCAAGTTGGAAATGTGTTTACATTACCCAATGATCAGAGAAAGTTATTGACAGCAGGAGCAGAATCTCCAACCTCGTCACAGGAGTCTGAAAGACCAGACGCATCTCAACCCCATCTAAAAGAAGAATACCTACTTAGTGGTAATCAAATTGTTTTACCTCTGGTTTATGAGGGTGTGATGATGGGGTTACTGGTGACGGGTAGGCAAGACCGGACATGGAATGAACATGAGGAAAGTCAGATTCAACGGATAGCTCAAACACTGGCGATCGCTTGTATTTTAGATCAACGGCGGGCATGGTTTGAGCAGCAGTTGCGTGAGCAACAAATTCTCCAAGAAAAACAGGGGGATTTACTGGATAACCTGTTGCATCAGTTTCGCAACCCATTAACGGCATTGCGGACTTTTGGCAAACTGCTATTGAAACGGTTCCGGCCAGCAGACGCCAACCGAGATGTGGCAAATAGTATTGTGCGGGAAAGCGATCGCCTCCAAGAATTGCTGCAACAATTTGAGCAAGTAATTGACTTGACAGAGGCAGATTTAGCACCACTACATCTGGCAGAAGATAAAGTATTTGTAGCAACTATCCAAAAATCCGCTAAACCGCCGCTATTATTGCCGGGAACGGGAGATAAAGCAGTTGACTGCTCGTTAGCAGATATATTGGAACCATTATTAATATCAGCTAAAGCAATCGCCCAAGAGCGAAAGCTAAAATTAATAACTGAAATTCAACATAATTCACCTCTAGTTCGTGCCAACATCAAAGCATTACGAGAGGTCTTAACTAACATCATCGATAATGCTTTAAAATATACTCCTACTGGTGGCAAAATTTTGATTCAGGCGGGGCAAAAAAAAGCTAATTTTCAGGGAATTGTGATCAGTGACAACGGGCCTGGGATTCCACCTGAAGATTTAGAGCATCTTGGAGAACGGCATTATCGGGGTGTACAAGCGCAAACAGAAATCCCCGGCACAGGTTTGGGGTTAGCGATCGCTAAACAATTAATAGAGCAAATGCAGGGCGAAATCGAGGTTTTCAGCCCTGCAATCAACTCTAAGCTAACTTCACCCGATGCGCCGGGGACTACGTTTATTATTTGGTTACCGGAAGTTGAAAACTAAAAGTTAGGAGTCATTCAATTTTGGATTTTAGATTTTAGATTTTTTCTTCAATCCAAAATTCAAAATCTAAAATTGACAGAGTTAGGAGTTAGGAGTTTTCAATTAAAAAGTCGTTTTAATTCACCACTCATCGCTCATAACTCCTCACTCCTGACTATCTAAGTGAAACCAACAAGTTTTGATTAATCGTCATTTGTAAATCAGTATTTGGGTCAATGGCGATTAAGTCAACACTCTTCTTACCGAAGAACAGACCAACCAACGCACCGATACCAGCGCCACCTAAGACTTCTTCTGTGGCAATGGCGCGATCGCCTGTGACAACTGATATTGCAGTTGCTGCACCTGCGCCCAATACAGTATTCTTGATAATTGAACCAGTACTAATACCCTTCTTGACGGTTTCAGTTTTGGTAATAACTTCAGAAGTAGCGTTGAGTTGATACTCCTGACCATTGGTCAAAACCAGTTTCTGGGCAACGAATTGAGAACCGCCTGTAGCAGGTTTGAGTTGACCAATAACCTGACTACCAGCAGGAATCACTACAGATCCGTCTTGCGTAACCACGTTTTGGGATACAGTCAATGTCAAAGGCGCTGTTTCATCCTTTGTAACCAGAATTTTTTCTGCCTTGTCATACTTCACAGGAATAGCAGTCCCTTGGGCAATTGTGACTGATACAGGTGTTGGGGTAGTAGATCCGACAGCCACGACATAGGGCGAGTTAATTGCTGAGGCTTGATTAGAACTAACCAATGCTTGGTAAATAAAAGCTGCTACCTGGGCGCGAGTAGCGGTTGCAGTTGGATTCAGGAACTTCACATTCGGATAGTTGACCACAATTTGCTTCTGTGTTGCTGCTGCGATCGGGCTACGGGCATAGCTAGCGATGTTAGAGGCATCGTTGAAGTATTGCAGAGTGCTTTCGGTATTGCCGCTAGGAGTATATGCCAAACCGTTAGCGAGGGAAACCAAAACCTGCTCACGGGGAATAGCCTGGTTAGGCTCAAAGCGATTTCCAGGATAACCAGACAAGAAACCAATGGTATAGGCTTGCTCAATTGCACTGGATGCCCAATAGTTGCTTGGCACATCAGTAAAATTGATTGTCTGCCGTTGCTGTGTTTTTTGGAAGGCTTTGTTGACCATCGCCGCAAATTGAGCGCGTGTCACCGCTTCTTCAGGGCGGAAGCTACCATCAGGAAATCCGGCAATTACACCTAGTTGAGATAATTGTTGAATAAATTGTGCCGCCCAATAGTTAGATGAAACATCAGAAAAAGTAGTTTGAGCTAAAGATGGCGAAGCTGTAATGAAAGGCGCTACAGTACCCACTGTGACGCTTAAAGCCATGAGTGCAGCTGTTCTAGATTGCCAACGATTTAAAGTAAACATTAATTTTTAACTCCGGTAAAATTAGTTTTTTTACTGTTAAATAATTTAGACAATTTTCTGAAGTATTAGGTTCCCAACTTTTTCTATTTTTTGTAAAGATTATTACCTAAGTAATACAGTCATAATCCCAAAATCTCTGTCAAACGAACTAGGTAATAGCAGTAGTGTAATCACCCTATTACCTCTGAGCGCAATTAAAGAAGTATTCCAATAAATATCGATGCTGAGTAAGACGATATAGAGGTAGAATGGTTGCTATTAAATAAAATTTTTTATAGTTAAAAATGAAGGCGATCGCCCACTATAGTTAAAGTGGCGATCGCCTATCAGGGGTGATTAAAGTCACGACTTGAATTGAGTTAAATCTAATAGCGGGATTGTGGTACTAAATTCTAACTTTAATTTAGTGTGAGCCTTTAATCCTGTGCAGTTCTAAGGACAATAGCAGTCCCTTGGGGAAATAGACTGATACAGGTGTTGGGATAGTAGACCCGACAGCCACGACATAGGGCAGTTAATTGCTGAGGTTTGACACGACATAGGGCGAGTTAATTGCTGAGGCTTGATTAGAACTAACCAATGCTTGGTAAATAAAAGCTGCTACCTGGGCGCGAGTAGCGGTTGCAGTTGGATTCAGGAACTTCACATTCGGATAGTTGACCACAATTTGCTTCTGTGTTGCTGCTGCGATCGGGCTACGAGCATAGCTAGCGATGTTAGAGGCATCGTTGAAGTATTGCAAAGTGCTTTCAGTATTGCCGCTGGGACTATATTCCAGACCGTTAGCCAAAGAAACCAAAACCTGCTGGCGGGGAATAGCTTGGTTAGGTTCAAAGCGGTTTCCAGGATAACCAGATAAGAAACCAATGGCGTAAGCTTGCTCAATTGCACTGGATGCCCAATAGTTGCTGGGCACATCAGTAAAATTGATTGCCTGCCGTTGCTGTGTTTTTTGGAAGGCTTTGTTGACCATCGCCGCAAATTGAGCGCGTGTCACCGCTTCTTCAGGGCGGAAGCTACCATCAGGAAATCCGGCAATTACACCTAGTTGAGATAATTGTTGAATAAATTGTGCCGCCCAATAGTTAGATGAAACATCAGAAAAAGTAGTTTGAGCCAAAGACCGCGGGGAGCATCCCACTTTGATGAGTTTACCTTGCAAACGATAAGTCACTTGCCCACAAGCAAAACCTGCTGATTTAGTCTCTACATAAGTTTGCGTTGGCGGATTTTGTTTATCTAACCGCGATTTCCAATCGCCAGATATTTTTTCTAGAGTGGGATGCTTACTTAAAAACTCTGAGTCTGTAACAATATCGTGAGGTCCCTTAACATTTACTTTAGAATTATTAATGTAGATATTATAATCATAAATAACGTTTTTATTTTGATTATCTTCATTGTTAATATCCTTGCCAGGAAAAGCATAGAGAATGTTCCTTAAAATTCTGACATCTGATGACCCACGGGCAAATATTTGCCCATCTTTAATTTCTGGACTCTGATTATTTAAAACAGCTGTGTTATTGACGATATCAACATGCTCACTTAAAAATGTATGAATCCCTGAACCACCATTATTAAATGTCAAATTGTTTTGAATTAAAGTCCGTCCTACATATGCATCCAAATTTGGGTTCTGCTCATTTCTGGAAGTATCGATAATAATGCCATTACCATCTGTGATCTTTCCCACCGCAATCCAAGGGATGTACATGCGATTGTTATATACCTTGTTGTTGGTCACGAACATCTTGTATCCCCGGTTGGTGTCAGAATTCCAATTGCTCCCCATCGAAATGCCACTGCAACCATAAACACCATACCAGCCATTATTGAACACAGTGTTATTATCAATCTTCACATAATCAGACTGCCCTGCTCCGATACCTCCTCCTCCACAGTCATGCACTTTGTTGTTCAGAATACGGATGTGATGAACATGACCATTGGCTCGTCCGTCAATGTTTATGCAGTTTCCGCTTGTAAGCGGATTTGATCTGTTAGTCTTCTGACTTAATGCATAATCAAGGGTAATATTGGCATTGTTTCCTATAACTTCCAGCCCGTTGATCTCGATATATGAAGCTCCACTTGAAATCAGGATACCGTTCCATGTATTATGCTGAATTTTTGGGAAATGCCCAGGATATGCTTTATACCTAATCCATGCATTTGCAGTTCCAGAACGTTTAATACTTACTACACTCGGAGCTTTGGCTAAATTTGTGTATACTCCGTTCATAATCAATACTGTATCGCCAGGGTTAGTTATATCTGCTGCCTTTTGAATTGTCCTAAAGGCGGATGAAGTAGAAATTCCGCTATTTTTGTCGTCTCCGCTACCACTAACATAGTATATTTTCGGTGTTGAATTCGTGCTGATTAGCTCGCGGCTGGATAGACTCCTTTCCTTGTTAATGGGTACCTGGCGAACGTTTTTAACTAAAGATACTTTTATCCTTTCTCCTTGAGCCAAAAGACTTAATACTAGGGGAATTGCAAGATATGTGCTTAAACTGAAACCTGGAATTACCACAGGAAAAGGCTCCTTTATTGCTACTATTTAACAAAAATATCAGGATATTTCCTAATTTGGAATACTCTTTTGAATAGAGAATATAATAGAGCCGATTTTCCTAGCTCCTTCAATAGCGCAATTAAATAAGTATTCCAAGAAATATCGATGCTGAGTAAGACGATATAGAGGCAGAATGGTTGCTGTTAAATAAAATTTTTTATAGTAAAAAATGAAGGCGATCGCTCACTATAGTTAAAGTGGCGATCGCCTATCAGGGATGATTAAAGTCACGACTTGAATTGAGTTAAATCTAGTAGCGGGATTGTGGTACTAAATTCAAGTTAGAATTCAGTGTGAGCCTTAAATCTTGTGCAGGTCTGAGGACAAAAGCATTTCCTTGTTTTTTCCGCAACAGGACACTCGCACCCGCACCCGCAGCTGCGCCGAGAACAGGTTTTAAATCGTCAATTCTGTTGTTGCCAGTAATTAGTGAACCTAAAACACCAGCACCTCCACCAATAGCTGCATCAGTTAAAACCTGATTTGTGCTTGGTCCCCGTGAAACTCTTTGAGTTGTAGTATATGTCCGAGAACTTGCATTAATCGACTGACGCTGACCATTGGAAAATTCTAATTCTTGAGCTATAAACCGCACGCCTTTTCCTTGGTTTTGATCTGTATCTCTTGAATAATTATCTAAGTCAACAGGTTCTAGCCGTCCATTTACTTTAGTACCGGCAGGAATTAAGACATTTCTATTTCTGTCGAGAATGTCTTTGGCAATTCTCAAGGTTAGAGATTTACTTTCCCCAGGAGCAATAGTAATTGTCTCTTTTTCGTAGGTGACAGGAAAATCAACCCCAGAAGGAATGGTAACGTTTCCGTATTGCCCAGTTCTATATTGCCCAAGTCTGTATTGTGCATTAGCAGGAGCAAAGCCCAATAGGGGGCTAATGACGCTTGTAGTAACTGCTATTGCCATAAGTGCAGCAGTTCCAGATTTCCATTGATATAGGCGAGTCATAAGAGGGTTGTCCTTTGTGTATGTGATGTATGTAATGACGGTGATTCACTGAGTTTGTTTCTGACTGTTTATGAACCTGTCTATAGGCGTATTCCGAAGATAAAAGTGCTTATTATGATGAGGAGTCTGTGCGATCGCGACGCCAAATAGACCATCGTAGACATCGCTCCTCAGAATTTGTATTCTGCTAATGTGCGTTACTAAAATCAGAGGCGAGACACTCATAGGACGCAAAACGAGTATCATCTTGTTCCCAAATCCTGTTTTATTACTTATGTCCACATATCTAAGCCATTGAATAGAGGCGAATGTGGCTAACTGCGAACTCTTACTTTTATTCTAGATTGATTTGCTAGGACTTGGGAAATATTTTCGTTTTCTTAACGAATGATTTACCTGTGGGACTGAAAGATCAACTATCTGCTGTATGTGTATTTAAGATTGCTACTGATGCTGTTTAATCTCTGCGATCGGTAATAACAAAGTATCTTCTATTTGCTGTCGTACTTCACGGCTGACATAACAATCGCTATTAAGGCAATCTGCCAGTAATTTATTGGCATCATAATACTGCCGAAGCAATTCCTTTTGCTCGTTACTGAATTGCCAATCATGACCAATATTGCGATATTTAATCATTACTACTCTTAATTCTTCACACCAAGCCTTCCCATTAGCTAACCACCATTTCTGAGATTGTTGCCAGTCTTGTCTACTTGGTAGTTGCTCTCGAAGTTTTTGCAGCAAATTGTTGAGTTCTGAGTCTAGAGAGAGGTCGAGGGATTGGGAGAGGGATCGGTTGAGATCGAGGGATGTTGAGTCATATCTAACACTCGCATTGTGCCGCAGCGTTGTTGAATGATGGGTTTTATCTTTTCACGTACCCCTTGCACGATCGCATCAATATCAATGCTGTTATCCTGATTTACCTCTGGTTCACTAGCTGGTTCAGTAACTATTTCTTCCCACTCTAGGTTTAGTCTGTCGCAAATCTGGACAAAGAGATTGCGGTCAACAGGTTTACCTGTAAAGAATTTTCCGATCGGCTGGCGAGTTACTTCTAACTCATCCGCTAATGCCTTTTGAGTTAAAGAACAGCGGATCAAAGCTCTTTTTGCTTTTTGGATACCTTCTGGAGAACAGGAAAGCGATCGCCCGGACATAAGCTAACCACTACACTTTTGCTGATTCTAACTGCCAATTTGACAATTCATCCTCATCGCATACATAAGTCATTCATATCCCAAGCCTGTATTTAAGCCTACAACAACCACCCGCCTGTAAAGCTAGGGATGTAGTGATTCAAACGATTTGGGAGTCGGTAAATGTTATTTAAGAAATTTTCTTCAAGAGATGAAGTGCTGGCTGTTGTAACGCTGATTATGGTGATTGGTTCTCTCACTCTTGCAGTTATCGACGAAAAGAGTCGCCCTCAATTTCTCGATTTAACAAAATTTGCTGTCGGTACATATATTGGATTGTTGATACCTCGGTCAAGGTCAAGCGATCGCGATCGCAATTAGCTAAACTCAAATTATGTCTTGGCGACTAGAAGTCGGACAACCATAAAAACGAAACCCGCGTTGACGGGTTTTAATTTTTTATTATCCACAAAAAGCGATTAGCTAAAATAATTCCCAGCTAGCCGACTTCTAGAAGCAATCACTTGGGCATTAAACCGCAGAGGCGCTGAGAGTGGTGAGAAAAAACAATCTTATTTTACGAGTCACCTTGAAAGGGTTAGTGCTATCAATTTTTGATGCGAGCGCAGCAATTCTTGTACTGGGTTAAAATTTATTCACTTGCCATCAACAAGTATGAAATATGGAGTATGTAGCAGTTCTCAATTGCGTGGAATACTGGAGCCAGTTGTATGGGCAGCTTTAACAGACTTGAGTAGAACTGGCGTACCGTTCGTAGGGCTTCCCACAGGCTACGAAAACCGCTATAAACCTCATATTGGAGTCGGAAAATTCCCTAGTGAAATTACATCCTTAAAGGCGAACAGGAGCAGATGTTCTAACCACCAAAGCTCTCAATATTTCTTCTCCAAGAATTTTTTCCGAGATATCATATATATCCCTAGCAGGAATAGACCCGCTACTAGCGGAGGTTCAGGTATGCTTTTGAATTTGGCATAAATAGCTGTTCTAGTTGTGGCTCCTTCAAGAGCATTAATACTTATCTGGGGAATATCTGGATTAAATCCAGTTAGCTCAAGCGTGTATTTATTGCCTTCAAAGGTGAAACTGCGATTATTCAAACTTGTGTCTAGAAATACAAAGTCTGCATTATCTTCTGTATTTGTTGGGTCATTAGGTGTATTTACTAGACCAAACTTGAAGTCAAAAACTTCGCTGATTCCAGTGGGAGGGTTGAAGGATAAATTGAGATTTAAAGGTACAAATCCAACACTTGTACCTTTGAGTACTGTTCCGTTAAAGTAAGTTAAATCAGCTATTTTGAATGCAGAGTTAATGTCAGTTGAAAATGAACTTCCATCCAATGTAAGTTTATTTGAGCCTGTTATTGTACATCCACTAGGAGTATTTGAACTTGCTGGACACACATTAGGATCACCCCAAATAAATGTGTTGCTTCCCACACCTGTGTATGTTGGTTTGGTATCTATATTTTCTGGAGTGGGGTTTCCCCATGTGCCACTAGAGATACCAGAAAAAGTCACAGCATGGGCTTGACCAGAGAAACCAAATCCTGTGGTCGCACTCACAAAAAAACTAGATATAGTAGTCGCAAAAACCAAACTTAGTTTCATAACTTAAGGTTTCAATTCTCATTTTTGAGCTTTTCTCAACTAGGTTTCCAGTCTACGGTAGTAAATTTACGGAAAATACGCTAATATATTATTGTAATTTTTATAAAATATTTATATTATATTTGTATATTTATATATCTTAGTCAAAAAATTATATACATTAAACTTACTTTATGAACTGTGAAAATATTTTAGCACTTTGTAATTAGTAAAACTGTTAGCGATCTCTATCTTAGTTGGTTCGCTGATTAACTGTCAAGTTGATATCAAGCTACTCTGCTTTGACATTCTCTGCCTATTGGGACGCTAATCACGTTCATCCTCAAGGGTTTTCGGCATCTGCTTTATAACTTTGACAAAATCTCTGGCAACAACTGACTAGGAAGTTTAGATAAAGCCAAATTTTGTCCCTGTATCCCTAATTCATTATGAAAAGCACGAATAGTTTTCACTACATAAGTGAAGGTTGTTTGATAGGCCTCTGGTTGTTTACTTAATCCGTTTAAAGCTTGCAAATGGTTATCTAATGCTACTTCTAAGTGTTGAGAACGTGTTGCTTTGTCGCCATTAAAAGACTTATCTATTACTAGCTGATAATGTGCCAGTCCCAGGTTATTATAAGAGGCAAGCAAATCAAAACTTAAAGAAGTACTGCTAAGTGAGTGAGCCAAGGCTATAGCCTCTTCGTAAGCGCTAATACATAGTTGTAGATACTTTTGCCGTGCCTCTTTAGTTGTCTGAGATAGGTTTGCTAGATGCCAGTAGGCAGTACCGAGATTATTTTGTGTAGCGGCGCAGGCACTGGGAACATTAGCTGGAGTGCGATACTTAAGAGCTTCGCTATAAACATCTATAGCTAGCTGGAGATTTTGGGCTGGTTGTTCATATTGTGCCAAATTCCAACAGGCAGTACCGATGTTATTTTGAATCATACCATACTTGAGCGGTTCCTGTTCAGGGTTGTAGTGTACAAGTGCTTCGTTGTAAGCTGCGATCGCTCTCTTTAAATGTACAATCGGTTGATTGTATTGCCCTAGATGCCAGTAAGCAGTACCCAAATTGTTCTGGCAAGCCGCATACTTTAAAGAGTCCATATCGGCTGTACGGTAGCTAAGTGCTTCACTGTAAGCTAAAATTGCCTGCTGCCAATTTTCAGATGGGTGAGAAAAACGAGCTAAATCACCATAGGCTGTCCCCAAATTATTTTGCACACGAGCGTAAGTTTCCGGATGTGTCTGGGGCGAAATCATATTTAACGCCAATTGATAAAATTCTATTGCCTGCTCTATATAAGTTTGTCCTTCCTCAGAATTGGGTGGTGTGCGGTAAAGCATCCAGTAGAGTGTACCCAAGTCATTCAAGATATCTGGGAGTTGCGGTGAGGTTTCGTCATAGCTAATTGCCTCCTGATAGGCAATAATTGCCACCATCAGGTTTTCTAGGGTTGACTCTCCTTGCTCAATGCGAAGGCGGTATAAGGTGCCCAAGCGATGATAGGCTTCTGCCAGTACCTCACCTAGAACTTGCTTTTGGTGTAATTCTTCAATCTCCAACAAAATCTGGTGCAGTTGTAAATAATCCTCCGTATTTGGAGCAATACTAGTGTTGATTGTTGCTGTCAATAGCTCCGTTAACTCGCTGCTAATATAAGATAAAGACGACAGGGATTGATTATTACTCCCACTACCAGACCTATTAGTAGATTCCTGCTGTTGTGGTGCAGCCTTCAATAAATCTGCTGTTGACGGCGAAACTTCCTGGGTTTTATATACGCCATTCCTTTGTATCTCTGCTGGAAAATCAGAATTATTCTCAAACTTTAACTCGGTGGCTGCGGTTTTGAGTTCCGCTTGGTTAACTGATTCATCTAGAATCGATTGCTCAATATTCCCTAAATCCAAGCTTCCAGAACGTGAAAAACTTTCTGGATAGCCCAAATTCTGTGTCGCTGGTGTGGGTTCTCCAGCAAACACAAATACGCCAGTCCGACAACGCCAAAACTGTGGTGCTGATTGCTTGATAGCAGATAACCAAGGACGCGGTATCCACAACAGCAAGTTAGATTCTAGGAATCGGCTGGATTCTTGTGTAGACAAATATTCTTCGCTTAAGCGGAGATAGTGCAAAAATAACCGTTGTGTTGCCACTGGTTGCTTGGTGAGATGCTCCACACCTACAATCTGAAATGCTGGGACTGGAAAAGGTCTTCTTGGGGTATCTTTTGATGCCCCAACAATTGGCGGTGGATAATTAGCCAACCATTGATTTATCTGAATTATGGGATTGGGATCGTTTAAATTCAAACGCAATGTGACTAATCGCGGATAAGCTGAAGTGCTATTTTCATCAGAATTTGATGGCTGATATAGTACCTGTCCAACAGGATAAGCCAATGTAGAGTGCAAACGGGCTGCTACCTGATTTCTTAAGTGTAAATCATCACATACCGCTAAAAAAAATTGTCGTCGTAAGCCAAGACTTAGGGCAAGTTTCAGGCGGTGGTATACTTGCCGATTCCAAGTAGAATTATTGTTGTGTGCAGGATCATTCACGCTCATAGCGGCTAAAGAGCCAAAACACAGTATATATCACCTTTATGGGTGCATCCAAGTGGGCTAAACTCATAATGAAAATGGTTTTTAAGTAGATGTTATGCGGCTTTGAATAAATTGAGCCTTCAGGTTTATAAAAAGAAAAAAGTATACGATTATACTATAATTGCTAATTCAATTTTAACAAAAAATAAAAAAGCAGGTCCCTCTTAAAATCGGAACCTGAAAAACTATAAAGAAGATGAAATTTTATTAAAATGTTTAATGCTCAACTGCTCTGAGAAACAAAGAAGGCGACTGAAACCAAGCCGCCAACCAAAACTGTAGCGGTGATTGCTAGTAAGATATAAGTTCGCTTTTGCCCTTCCGTGGGAGGTTCTGCTTGATAAATCTTTGGTTCCCGGGCAAAATTATTCAGAAGGCCGCCTTCTTCGTTTGTATAGGGCATGAATCAATTCCTTTATCTTTATCGTTCATTTAATGTTACATAAATGCTAAATCCGCTCTGAAACTGCTAGACAAATCGTTACATTGGGCATTGGGCAATTCAATTTTGGATAATGGAATTGATAATAGCGCAGCGTAAAGTCTGCGGCATGGCAACTCTTAGAGACGCTACGCGTAGCTGGCTTTTGAGCAGGGGTACGCTTAGAGCGAGTCCGCGTATCTCTACGGGGAAGCAAGCTAGCAAGAGCGTCTCGTAGAGAGCATCTTTTAGATTAAATTTCAATCTAAAATTCTTACTCCCTAGTCCAGGTCGGCGGAAATAAAGCTACCACTCAAAACAGCCAGAAAGCCCAAAATTAAAACCTTTTGACTTTTGACTTTTGAACGCCAGTTGCTTCAAGTCGGCAGAGCCGCCCAACGCACTGGCTCCTTTTGACTTCCGCCTTGCGGTACTAGTCCCCTTGTCTGCCTTGTCTGTCTATTCCCCATGCCCCATGCCTTAACTAGTAATCGTCCCAGTCAGAGGAGAACTAGGACTAGCATAATCTTTGATGGGCATCCTGCCAGCAAGGTATGCTAGACGACCGGCGACTGTTGCTAAATTCATGGCACGAGCCATTGCTGCTGGGTTTGGAGAAAGAGCGATCGCACTATTAATCAACAAAACATCTGCTCCCAATTCCATTGCCTGGGCGGCTTCTGAGGGTGAACCAATACCAGCATCTACCACCACTGGCACACCCGCATTTTCGATGATGATTTGGATATTGGCGGTTGTTTTTAGCCCTTGTCCAGAACCTATCGGCGATGCCAAAGGCATTACCGTAGCACAGCCTACTTCTTCTAAACGCTTGGCTAACATGGGGTCAGCGTTAATATAGGGCAATACTGCAAAACCTTCTTTAACTAATTGTTCTGCGGCTTGCAGCGTCCCAATTGGATCTGGGAGTAAATACTTAAGGTCAGGTATTACTTCTAACTTCACAAAGTTATTATCTTCCTGCCCTAATAATTTCGCCATTTCTCGCCCCAAACGCGCTACCCGAATCGCCTCTTCAGCAGTTTGACAACCTGCGGTATTGGGCAACATCCAGATTTTTGTCCAATCCAAGGCTTCAGCTAAACCTTCATGTCCGGGGGCCTTGGTTTGTACCCGTCGGACTGCGACGGTGACAATCTGGCAATCGCTGGCGGCGACACTTTGCTGCATTTCTTCAATGCTGCGATACTTACCAGTTCCGGTCATTAAGCGGGATTGGAAGGTTTTGCCAGCAATAATTAGTGGGGAGTCTTGAACGGAGAGTGGTGGGTGCTGTGGAGATATGGCAAGGTGATGCCCGTTGGAAAAATTGGCAGAGTGAGTCAGCATTGGGGTGGAGGTAGATGGCTGCGATTGGAAGCGGGAGTAATGAAAATCTGAAAGTATTGGGTCAGACTTTTGTTCCAAGATTAAATCGGCAATCAATGTCGCTGTTACTGGTGCAAGTAGAATCCCGTTGCGGTAATGACCAGTAGCAAGGGTTAAATTTTGACAGTAGCTGGTGCCAAGGATGGGTAACTCATCGGGGGTGGCTGGGCGAAATCCCCACCAGAATTCTTGGATAGGATAATGCTTTAATTGGGGATACAGCCGGATGGCAGCTTGTAATAATGTTTGAATGCCTTCTGGGGTGTTGTTGGGGGTGAAGCCAACGGCTTCGCTTGTTGCCCCAATAATCAGCTGATCGCGTCTTGGTACGATGTAAATATCCTGCCCAAATAAAACCCGCTTTAAGGGCAATTCCGACGCAAATTCTGGTATCCGCACACTCAGCATTTGTCCTTTTCTGGGTAGCACAGGTAGTGGTAACAAATCATTTGACCAAGCACCTGAAGCTAAAACATAGTGCGCGGCGCGAATTACCCCAGCATTGGTTTGCACGCCAACCACTTGTCCTTGCTGCTGTAAAAATGCTTCTACTGTAATCCCGTCTTTGAGTTTAACACCAACAGACTCAGCCGCTGTCCACAGTACTTGAGCTAGAGCTTTATTATCAACTTGTGCGTCTTCAGGATACCACCAGCCACCAACTACTTCTGCTCCCAATCCTGGCTGATATTGATGAATTGCCTCTTTGTTTAACCAGTAAGCCGGGGATGGGGGGGATGAGGGGGAAAGACTTGCCCTCCTGCTCCCCTGCTCCCCTGCTCCCCTGCTTTCTTCAAAAAAGGGTGTGAGGATACCGCAGGGCCGGTAGCCAGTATTTAAGCCAGTTAGTTCTTCTAGTTTGTGCGTCCAGTCGGGATACAAAGCACGCGATCGCCAACACAATGAACGCATGGCCCCATTAGGGATGTTTTCCGCGTCTGGTGCTAACATCCCAGCAGCGGCATGGGTAGCGGCAGCCTGAAAGTTACGACAAAACACGGTGACGTTTGTCCCGCGCAGTTTTAGTTCAATGGCGATCGCTAAACCAATAACACCGCCACCAATAATTACAATCTCACTAGTCATCAGTCATTTATCATTAGCCATTTATCATTAGTACATAACTAATAACTCATAACTAATTAACTCATAACTTATAACTTATAACTCGTAACTAAAGACGGATCTTATCGTTACCATAAGGCTCGAATTGGTTCGTTGCCTTGGTTTGCATCGCTGGATGGTGTGTTTGTTTGTGAAGTATCTGTATTGCCGTCTGTTGTAGTGTCAGAAGGTGAGGTTGAGTCATTGGAGGGATT
This sequence comes from uncultured Nostoc sp., assembly GCF_937863485.1. Taxonomy (GTDB): domain Bacteria; phylum Cyanobacteriota; class Cyanobacteriia; order Cyanobacteriales; family Nostocaceae; genus Nostoc. The sequence continues at coordinate 52,942 of NZ_CALMFY010000142.1, forward strand.
CTGGGCAACGTTACTCCTGTTACCAGGTCTTGGGGCTACAATACTGCGCCTGTTTTGGTTTGTTTCAGTTGTTTCATTTCCTTCAGTGGCAGTTTCTTCATTCTTGCTGCCAGCACTGCTATTAACATTGATATTAGCTGGCAGAACTTTGGCTGCTTTGCCACCGGGAGCGTTAGCGGTTTGTACGCCCATAGGAAAGTTGATGCCTAGTAATGTACCAAGCAGAATGGCCAAACCTCCAGCCATTAGAATTAAGGGTGTCCATCTACCCATCTTGTTTTACTCCTTTTTAACCTTTTGGTGTCCACACTATTCGAGAACCTTGTCCCCAAAATCCATCAAACTTTGTCACTTTCACATCGCCTAAAACCTGAGTTTGACAGGCTAAACGCAAATCTGTTGTAGGAGAATGGGGAGGAAGCGAACGCCGTGCTCGATCACGCCAATTCGCTGCTGATACTTCGCCCTCTAACTTAACCGCGCAGGTTCCACAACTGCCAATGCCCCGACAGTTTATTACCTTAGCACCGTCATTGTAGAGGTGAATACTATTTTGCAGCAAAATTTTTCGGAGATTGCTTCCCTGCTCGCAATCAATTGTTTTACCTTCAGCTAGTACTTTAGGCATTTTTAAATTGCCAAACTGGCGTTTTGTTGTATATTGACACATTGTCTCGAAAGTTGTCTCGTCGGTCTCAGTTTTATGACCACAAATTCCTCACCTCAACTTTGGCTCTATGACACTACATTACGGGATGGCACTCAGCGCGAGGGGCTATCAGTATCGATAGAAGATAAGTTACGCATTGCCAAGAGACTCGATCAACTGGGAATTCCCTTTATTGAAGGCGGTTGGCCTGGTGCCAATCCGAAGGATGTACAATTTTTCTGGCAACTCCAAGAAGATCCGCTAAAACATGCTGAAATTGTGGCTTTTTGTTCGACTCGACGCCCCAATACCACTGCCGCAACCGAACCGATGCTACAGGCTATTTTGGCTGCGGGGACTCGCTGGGTAACGATTTTTGGCAAGTCTTGGGATTTACATGTCACAGCCAGCCTGAAGACGACGTTAGAAGAAAATTTGGCGATGATTCGTGACACGATTGAGTACCTCCGTTCTCAAGGGCGTCGGATTATTTACGATGCCGAACATTGGTTTGATGGCTACAAACACAATCCAGATTATGCTTTACAGACATTAGAGGCTGCGATCGCATCTGGTGCGGAATGGCTAGTCCTCTGTGATACCAATGGCGGCACTTTACCCCACGAAATTAGCCAAATCGTTCAAGATGTAGTCAAAGTGACTGGGGAATGGGGAC
>NZ_CALMFY010000143.1 GCF_937863485.1 uncultured Nostoc sp.
TCTAATTGCCGAACCGCCTCGCTGCCAAAACAAAAAAAAGGTCTTCGGGAATGGGGCGATGCCTTCGGCGGCAAGCTACGCGTAATGTTGGTCAAACAGTTGTGCAAATCATGTGTCGAAACATTGTAGGCTGTGGATCGCAGGGTCTACAGTCTGACGATGAAAATAAATCGGCATGGTCGCGCCAAGGTTCTAACGCAGTCAGAGATACAGCTAATCTTCAGTGATGGCTTAGACAATAACCGCGATCGCACTTTGTTCGGTGTCTGCCTGTTCAGTGCTTGCCGTATCCGCGAATGCTGTACGCTACAAACTCAAGATATCTACACACCCAAGGGTAACGTTAGACCCCGGCTGGTGATTCGGAAAGCAAACACCAAGGGGAAACTGGCTACTAGGTCTATACCAGTGATTGAAGACTTACGGCGGTTACTGGTTGAATACTACCCACTGGCAGGAGATGATTATCTGTTCCCCGGTCGCAGTGATGGGCACATAAGCGTTGACTCAGCCGCTAGGATTTTGAGAGAAGCTTGTCAGCAGGTGGATATTTTTGGAGTGAGTACCCATAGCTTTAGAAGGACTGCTTTAACTCAGATGAGTAACGCCGGAATACCACTGAGAGTTATTCAGGAAATCTCAGGGCATCGGAATTTAGAACAGCTACAGAGATATTTAGAAGTGACTGAGGATCAGGTATTGGGAGCGGCGGCGGCGTTGTCGATGCTGTCACCAGTTGGGGGAGATGTCGGGAAATATTGGTTAGACGACATCCAGGTTAAACAGCCGCACAGTAAGCATTAAGAGCGTATTACACTGTCCCCACGACGCTATCTAGATTGTGATGCTTGGTGACTCATCTCTGCCTGCTGCATTTCATCCACCATTTGTTTGCTGTTACGTAGATATGCCGCAAATAGCAAGACTGAGAATGTGATGATTGTTAGACCAATTAAAGTGCCTGAAAAAGAGTCATAAAGCCCATGTAGCACGGCTGATATTGCCACTCCAATAAAGATAATCGGAGCCTTGCGAGATGGGTTAATCGCTGCTAGACCAAAGAAGTAACCAACAATGCCTGCCCAGATAGCATGATTTAGTGGTAAAGAGACAAATCGTATAGTATTACTAAGCACATAATTTCCTAAAGATTCTTCACCAAACTCTTGTGTAGCCAGAATATTGGCGTATATAAATGAGTAGCTAACACCTTCGGCAATGGCAAATCCTAGTCCTGATATTGCTCCATAAAAAGCAGCAGTTAGTGGATCGTTCAATTTACCTGGGCGTAACAGAAATAAATAAATTGGCAGAGCCTTGCACAATTCCTCCAATACGCCCACGCCAAACACAAAACCTATAATTTTTGGAAGTAAGCCTAGTCCCCCATTAATAGGAGTGATGGCGGCGTAAAGAAAGCTAAACGGAGGGACTGTTTGAATAAACAAGTCTATGGGTATGCCTACAAAGGCGGTAAAAAAAACACATTTAAGTGTGTCTTTCCAAGAAAACTGTACAGGCTTGATTAAGTTATAAAGAATTATGCCCCAAATTGAAGCATAATAAGCACCCAAACTCCAAGACACATCGGACAATCCAGCCCTACCAACAACTAACATCAAGGTCAAAGGAAATAGCCCAAAAAATAGCAGGAGTTTTACAGTCCTACTGTTATACAAATTGGGACTGAGCGCTTGTCTGTAGGGGATAACAGAAGAAAACTGAAACGTCTGTAGAGCCGCTATAAACTCAGATTCTCTGGACTGTTGCTTTGCGGAACCTATTAAGTTTGGTACTGGGTTGACTTGCCTGACCTCTTCAAAGCTAGGCTCAATTTTTGGAACTTGTACATTAGAGCGTTCAGATTGAGTTGGTTTTATTTCCAGACTAGGTACTGGTATCTCTCCCAGTTCAAACTCTTCAGTCCAATCAGGAAAATCTTTACCTGCCTGTTGCCCATAAATCCTCACTGTCTTGATAGATGCAACTTCTAAGCTCATCAGCCCTTTACGTATAAAGGCAACTAGGGATTCCTGATTTGGTAATTGATCTGCTTGCAGTATTATCTCAAAGCAGCCATCCATTAGATTAGCTTCTACAAGAATACCCTTGGGTTGCAGATGGCGGTTCATCAGGGCAACAATCGCCTGTGGACTACCCTGCTTTGCCAGTTCTAAAAGATTTGGCTGATTCGCTGTCGGATTACTGACAAAGCCGTTCATGGTCAACGTTCTCTAAATGCTTTCTAACTAAAATTGTCCTTTACCCAGCATTCCCAAATCCTCAACATAATCGCTTAACCTTTAAAAGTTTAATTTTTATTAATTTTATTTAATTTTATTTAATTAATTTCTCCCTGCCTTAAAGCCTTCACCACTCAGGAACTCATCGTTTATCAGCAACAGAATTTTATCTGTGTCTTTCCCTTTGTTGGCATAGCTGGCAGGATTAGACGGGTCTTTCTTGTTTTCCATGCCGAACTTAGCATTATGGCTGATTATTTCGTCTTTGTGCTGTTCAATCCAGTCACGCACTAGCAAGCCATTACAGCCCGATAAATCTCTCAGGGCTTGGTTAGTAATTGCTAGGCGATCGCCCTCAAGAGTTGCCACAGTATCGTTGTACAAACAGATTGCCTGATAAGACCTGCGAATTTTTTCTACAGCTGCCCCAGCCGTTTTGCTCCCCCACACCTGGGCATCAGTCTTGGCTTGCCAGTCAATCTCTTCCTTTGGTGGTGCGACCTTGGCAGGCGTGGCAGTCGTAGCAGGTGCGATAGTTCCCCCAAGAGTTACCTTGTTCACCACCTCAATAACTTTCTGTTCTAGCCAAGAGTCTAACTCGGTGACATTCAGAGTAACTGTTTGGGGTTGCTGTGCTGTGGTTGACATTGCTGCTTTCTCCTGTTGTAATTGGTTATTGGCTTGCTCTAACTGGTTATTAGTCTCTTGTAACTGTTTAACTTGAGCTTCTAATTGGGCTAATTTTTGGTGTGCTGACTGTAATTGCTTTGCAGTGTCCAGCCGATTGTTAAATGACTCAATTAGCTGGTTGATTACTGATTGCTGGTTAGGTGCTTCTAGCTTAAGAAGCAAGTGGCGAATAGCTTCTAAATCTGAGGAACTAACCCGAACATTTGAAATTTTTTCTTTCTCTGGTGCGCTTGGATAGCCTACAGGTTTCGTAGTGTAATAATCTGAATAACCAAGGGTAGTAGTGATGTGTTTCAAATCGCTATCACTGATTTTTTCACCTGGGGTAATATGACCTAAGAAACAAGCAGCAAAGTACATTTTTGCCCCTAGTGAACCCGTACAATCCCGTTCGGTAACAAGACAGGCACAAGCTGCCCTTAGAGCTTTACAGTCATTTTGCTCTTGACCGTGACGGAAGTTTAAAAGCGGTTCTCTGCTATCCTTGCCACCAAAATACTCTTGAACTACCCGACGTAATGAATTACCGCGTCTATCTTCAATAGCTTTATTTTGTGCTGCTACATCACTCTTGAACTCATTAGAAACCTGTTTCAGTAATTCCTTAGTGCTGGCATCCTTCCGTAAGTGGTTCAAGCGCTCAATGATATAACTAGCAGGGAATAAAGTAGAAATTTTAAATACTGGCTTTTCACCGCGTTTTTTACCTTGACCCTCAAAATTGACTTGATAGGATTCACCATCAATCGGGGTAAATTTCCCTCTGGCTAAAATCTCATGAGGTCTTCTACCTGTAGCAGCTATCAAGCCCACTGCTAACTCGTGAGGATGTTCACTAGCTAACAAGTTAGAAGTCACTTCTAAATATGTCTCTGGGTTAATCTCAATGCCTGTATTGCCATCTTCACCAGCATTCGTTAGGCGTGAGCTTACCCGTGTAGTCTCGTTACGCTCCTCCCAATCCTTTTTGTCCAATCCACACAGCAGCAAGACATAGTGTTTTAGCTCGTTTCCTGTAACGTTACCTTGTGCATCATGCTTGGGTACAGAAGCAGCGTTTTTGCCTTGCTCTAGTTGCAGTAATTTGAATTTCTTGTAGAAGCCAGCCCGACTCAACACAGTGCCTAAGCTTTTGATGCTGTAGCTGGTTTTGGTGTTAATAAACTCGTTAAAAGCTTCACAGTGTGGCTTGATTTCCTCAAGACTTTGCAAATCCTTAACCGCTTCAAACAGTTGCTCCACTTGCTCCTGAACTGCTTTAGACATCTGACTGACTCCCTTTTATCTTTAAGCTGTTACTACCTTAACTAACAAGTTAGATAAAGTCAATAACCTGTTAAAAATATCTAACATATTATTGACATAATATAACAGGTTAGCTATATTAATAACAGGTTGAACAAACCACAGAAAAAGCGGGCTACTAACCCGCAGCTTAAAAATAAAGGTGATCTCATGTTACTCACAATTGCTAAACCTCAACAATCCCAAGCTACTAGCGACTACTACGATGGTGAATTCGACGCGGTTCTAGGACTACCACCAAAAACAACCGAAGGCGAATACTGGGCAGGATATCTAGCTAAAGTGAACGAGACGGGTAACACACCATTCTAAGAACTAAAGGGAGGCTAAAACCTCCCTTAATTTTTGCTTACTTCCTGAATTGCCCTTGTGGCTGTATCACAGAGTTAGCTGGTTGACTTGTTAATCTTCCTGCTACGGTTCCTACTCCCACAAGCCCGATCATGCTGAAAATAATTAACTTAATTGGCAATTCACTGAGACTGAAAACATACAGCGATCGCTTCTCAAATTCCCAATTAACCATCATAAATTGCACTGGATTAAAATCAAACCATTCCTGACTTCTGATTAACTCAATATTGCATTGCTTAAACTGTTGATGTAGTTTACTTTCTACATCTGCCATATCCTCTACATAAATAGTTTTGAGAATTTTTACATTGCAAGGCGGCTGATTACGATGGAATGCATCAAGCCTAGCTGATGGATTGCGAGATAACCCAATTTTGCATCTACGTAACCACACACCAGGGATTAAGCCATGATAACCCTCTGCTTCCATTAAATATATAAACCCTGGCTCATGGTCATTTTTTGACTGATAGATAATAGCTGGAATTTCATCAAAATTCATGTACTTACTTCCAGACTATCTTGTTGCTAACTGTGCGTTTTTTGCAGTTTAAACAGCGATATCTATTATCGTTTTGTAGTTTTAAATTTGCACTTCCGCAGTGTGGGCAATGGGGACTTGTGCCAGATTGGTAGCTACCCTCTATAGTCAAAATTGGTGGCAAGGATGCCATTGTGCCAGTGCTTACTGTACGAGGTTTTGAGGTTTCGGTTGCCAGTCCGTTACCAATCGTGTCAGGAGACTTGGCAAGCCTAGCCAGTCGCTTTACTGACTCTATTTCTTGATAGTTGAAATTTACTCTATCAAGGTTAGGTAAAAAGTAAAGTTTAGGTGAACGGCTATCGACTACTAAGGCTACTCTCAATAATCTGGCATCGTCAGTAACTAACTCATTTTTATGGTCAATGTACTCTTCAATAGCGTCTAAGTTCCGAGCTAACTTAGCCAAATTAGACTCACTATTTTTACCCTTGCCATAGGTGTTTAGGTAATGTCTAATCTTGGGAATACCAATGATTATCTCGGTAAAAAGTGACCTATCATCATTGGTAAATCCTGGGATTTGTTTAGTCATCACGGATTGACCCGATACAATCCAGCCGATGTTATTATGTCCAAACTGCTTGAGAATTTTCTTAAAGTTTTCGCCTGTTTCGTATGGCTCACTAGAAGAATTAAGGGTATTGTCTAACTCTTCCCATACCCAAATTTGAAAGTAGTTAGCTGCATACTGGGTATTTTGAATACGGAATTTACCATCGTCTAGACAATCTTCAAATGACTTAATAGCGGCGGTTGTGTCGCCATATTTAAGGAAAGGTTCTAGAGGATAACTAGAATCTTTGAGTGAACCGACAGCAGCGGGGTAACTCACATTTACTAAGGTGTGTGGCACTCTCTCACCCTTACCAGTATTGCCGCGAGTACATCCAGTTTTGAGGATTTCGCTAATCATCACAGCGCTTGTGGGAGTTTTGCCCATGCCCGGATCTGCTATCAACCTATAACGCACGGGGCTACTAACTATGTAATTGATAAATTCTTCAGGAGTCCCAACCATCAACTTAATTTCATCTGCTTTGATGGCTGGCTCCATACGGTAGCTGACCACAACACAATCGGTTATTTCCAGCTTGCGAACGCTTGTTATTTTGAATAGCCCTAACTTTTTAGTCAGTATCTCAGAATGCCTCTTAATTGCATCTACGACGGCTTGAGGGTCAACAGAGCGCGAATACTCATAGCCCACATCTACAACGCCGTCAGGCTTAATCTGGAAGCCTTTAACGTTTAAAGCCAACCTGATATCACTAAACAAGGTACGCGCTATTTCGTTGGCGATTTTCCCGTTGATATCAAAGCCAAAATCACCATACACGGGTTCTAGTAAATCACCTTGTAATTGTTGCTCTAGCATCCTTACCCGTAGCTCTAAGCCGTCCTTGACCTCTAGCAGGGTGTCGTAGGCTTCCTGGTGTTTAGCGATCGCGCTGTTGTGGTGGTCTAGGTATTGGCTATGAGTATTCAAGAGTAGATGCCGTTGCCCTTGATGCCGTTCATAAACTTCTTTAACTAGCGATTGCATCTGTTCTATGACAGCAAAAGCTTCTTGTGTAAGTTCAAATTCCTTACCTACTTCTTGCTGGATAATTTGCTCTTTCTTGGCGGTGAACTCTTGAGTCAATTCGGTATCTAATCGCTGATTGAAACTATCACTAAACTCTCGTAATTCGGCTTCTTTGTTCTCACAAATTTGGGTTAATTCTCTGGCTTCATCTTCTAACTCATTTATCCAAATTAATAGCCGCTTATTCTCTTGTGATAACTCTAAACTTTTATTTGACTCTTGCTGTAACTGTGACTTAATCAAAGTCAGTTCAGTTTTTAGCCCAGTGATAGCAGTTAACGCCGCGTCTCTAGCGTTTTGGATATCGAATTTTAGTTGATTGGCAGTTTCTAAGAGTGTTTTTAGCTTGGTGTTCTCAATGGTTAAGTCAGTGATTGAAGCTGATAATTTGTTCTTAATTGTGTTGAGTTTAGTATCGTAAACGAAGGCTACAATACCACCACCAAATAACGCGCCGCCAGTGCCAAAACCTATAGTTTGAGCCAAGTTTTTGTTAGCAATACCTAACCATAAGCCACCAAGTAAACCCAAACCACTCGCAGTTACTAGAGAGAAAACTTTATTAGACATAATTAAACTCCAAATATTAACTAGGCAGTAGGTTAACTACTGCCAATATTTCTAAGCTGATTTCAATGATTTATCACCTAAACTTTTGATAAAAGCTGATGTGTCTAGCTGGGCTTGCTGGGCTTCATGGAATGCTTTCTCAGCTTTTGACTTTTGTTTACTCAACACGGCTTCACTCTCAGCCAACGTGTAAGGCAACATTGCCTGTCTAACAGCCGTTTTATGAGATTGGGAAATATAATCTACACCTTTCTCTAGTGTGATTTTTTGCTGTTTTTGCAGTTCTAAGAATTGCTGGTAGACTTTCTCTATCTCACTTTGAGCAACTAAGCCCGATGCAAATGCTTTGGCTTTTTCAGCCAGTGCTTTGAACTGAGAACCCGCGTATTTATTAGCCCAAACTATTAACTCGTTGTAACGAATTTCACCTTCATACTGTGCCTTGGCATTTTCGTATTCTGCTACTGTTGCCTGATTTTTAATCTCTGGGTTTTTGACATCTGTTACTCGTGTAAGGTCAGGACTGTAAACATTAGCTGCTAGTTGATCTAATGATGAACGCTCAAAACCAGGGAGTGACACGTTAACAGAACTCGTAGCTGAATCATAGGCTACGCTACCGTGTATTGTAGTTTCGGGTCTTGGGTCTTCTTTAAAGTTAGTAATTACTGGAGTAGTAATACTTTTTTGACCATTACTGTAAATTCTCGTGGTGTTTGTAGCCGTTGTCTTTTGCCGGTTCTCAACTGCTTTCTTAGCTCTAGAATTGGCATCCATGCTTAATTCCTCTAGTCATTTTGTGGGCTTCAAATTTGATTTTTAATCTGGTTATCTTGTCTTCGAGTTGCTGATATTTTTTCATCAGATGCTCATCGATATCAAAGTAATCAGCCGTCTCTTGAATGCTGTCAGTACTCAATAGATCGTTTTTTTCTTGTTCCATAGATTGAAACTGGTAAAAAGCTTTGAACCTGTTACTGAACAAGTAACAGGCAATTCTTGAACTAGCGGCGAGTAGTGCCACCACGATGTAATGGTTGTGAAGGTTGGGAAGGTTGAGGGCTACCCGCATCATTAGCCAGCGATGGAAGGGCAGCGGCTAGTAGTAGGGCGAGTACGGCGATAATTGGGTATACTTTCATGAGTTCAATTCCTTGAATAGGTTGAATGGGCAACTGCGGTTACTTTCTCAGGGCGATCGCAGTTGTTTAAAAATCTTCTAGCAGTGCGGATAGTCGTTTGATAACAGGGTCTTCGTTTTGAACAATGTCATCTTGGGGTAAAGGTTGAGCCTTGGATGCTGGCTGCTGTACCTGGGGAACATATTGGTAATCAGCCAAAAATGAGTATCCTTTAAGCTTTAAATCCATTAGCAGGTAGTTCAAGACTTCGCTTGGGCTATCGCACTCTAGTTGCTCTTGAAGCAAGCGGAAATAATGCCTTAGATGGGGCTTAATCGTGGTTCGCATTGATTTACTCCTTATCTTCAATGGGAGACAGTTTTATAACGGCATCTTCTAAATGTTTGATTACCTCAACATTCCCCTTTGTGCGGTACAGCCAAGATGCGATTGCCTGTAGCAAGTCTGCAAGCGAAAACTTTTCTTGAGCCAAAAGACTAATAAAATCTTCTACAAAAACGCTCAATCCCTCTCTACGAGCCTCACGCAAAGCATCGGAAATTGAATTCTTTTCATCATCGTGCATCATGTTTTCAAGCCCTCCAAATCATTAAAGTTGCTGTAATTTTTCAAGCGTCAATTGCTCAACTGTGGCGGCGGCGGCCTGCTGTTCTAACTCGAAAATCTTCAAACCTTTTTCAATGCCACGGGCGATCGCTTGTTGTGCCTCCAATTCATCCAACACGGTTTGATTAGTTTTGGTGCGATTGGCTTCGGTGGTGATTCGGTCTTTGATAGTGCTGATTCTGTCTTGAACTGATAGGTTTAGCGCGGTTGTGTTTTTTTGGATGGTTGCCAGCTTAGTTTCCAGTGCTTCTGTGTGCCTTATAGGAGACAATGCTGAGGTAGATGTCTTACTGGCTTGTTGTGGTTTGTGGTTCTCTCTGGCAACTTTAAAGGCATATTCTGAAGCGTTTTTGCAAGACTTCAACTCTTGCATTGCTTCAAATGCCCGGTGGGTATAGATGCCATTGGATCTAAATTCACTTTCTGGTAGCCAGTGCCATGCCTCAAAGATGCGATTGGCATAACCATAGACCGAACGAACGGACACTGAAAGCCGTTCCGCTAACTCGTTTGCAGTGAAAGTTTGCGGTGAAGCTTCAGTGGAACTTTCAGCCACATTGCATTCAATATCGATAAACTCTTGGCTCATAAGGGTTTTAAGTGTTTGCAGTCGCTTACAGCTAATTGCATTAGTTGCATTAGTTTGCAATATAGCATAAACTGCATACTAAGTAAATAAGTTTACTTTGTCCAATAGCGCTATTAAGGCATGAAGTGCAAAAATATAAGCACTACAGGCTTAGAGTTGTTATATGGATGAAACTAAAGTTGTTGCTATTCGAGTAGAGATGCCTGATGAACTAAGAAATCAGTTCAAGTCAGTCGTAGCCAGAGAAGGGAAAAACATGAGAGATGTTCTACTCAGTTTTATTAAAGACTATGTGGCTGAACGTGAATCGAGCCAAGGCAAGGAAGCGATATGACCAATTCACAGCGACTAGACCATGTAGAAGATGAACTAGAAACTGTAAAACAGCTTCTAGTGTCTACAGCCAGATACGCAGAATCAGCGAATAGGCGGCTTGATGAGTTGACCTTAAAACAAGACCGTACCCAATCTCAGCTTGACCAGATTGGGGGAAAGGTTGACCAACTTTCTGATAAGGTTGATAGTTTTGTCACCCACACGCAACGCCTATTTACAAGGGCAGGCAGTGAGGTAGAAGAAACAAAGGCACGAACTGAACGATTAGAAGCACTTATGCTAAAGCTTGACCGAAACTTTGAAGAACAAAAATCTCAGTTTCAGGAGTTTCAAATCACCACGGGCGCTGCCTTGGAGCGAATTGACAGAATTTTGGACTATCTACTCAGACAGCAAGGTGGTAATCCAAATCCCCCATCCTAACCGCGACCTCAGTTGACTGATTTTGAAAACAGGCGATCGCAATTTTTAATGACAATTTCCGTTATTTCTTAGTAGTACTAAAATGTTGACAATTATACCTGAAACAGAACAAACAATAATACTCAAAAAGCTTAACGGATTACCACCTTTTTACCTTTTAGGTGATCTAAATCTTAAGCAAATAGAGCATTGGTTTAGTGTGAAATCGATATGTCAAAAAATACATTCGGTGCTAGAAAGATTTTTTTCTGGCAATCCTCCCTTAGAAGAATTAGTAAATGAAGATAAAGAACTTTTTGGCAGATTGCTTGATTTTTATGTCACTTTGTACTTTGTTATTCATTGGGGGTGGAAGGACATAGAAGCAGCTTTTGCTAAATGGCATACCAGCTATTACACGGATAAATTACCTTTTGAGTCACCAGGTGAAACGCTGGCAGAAATTTTAGAGAGGGATGCAGCTGTTATGTTTTGGCAGTGCAAGCAAGGCAGATTTGATTTTAGACCACGAAAACTTTATCAGTTGCATCTACAGAAAAAGAAAAAAGCTAAAGGTAAACTTAGCGACCAAGCTAGCCTTCAATATGAAAAAGATGCAAAAGCTTTGGCAAGACCTTTTGAGTCGTTGAGAGAACTAGAAATATTTTGCGTTGAGGCTTCTTATCTGGGGGCGCAGGAACGAAATGACATATTTCTCAATTTCAAAATCCAAGAACTTCTACAAAAAAGCGACCGATTAAGCGATGAACTTAATCGTTACTTTAGAGACGCAAAAGGCCATGCTTGGGAAGATGGTAACAAGCTAGAAACAATAAAAGAAGGTGGAACTTATAAAAGAGGTGCTTAACATTTCTACATATCTGTGCAAAAAAAGGCATTTTGAGTATTTATACCTAACTATTTATGTTCCAACAGAAAGAGACAACCTGTATTCTCAAATCAGTAGATAAAAAAATGCCAGCTACACAGCCCTAGCTTTTTGAGTGCGATCGCGGATTAACCAACGGTAAGCGCACAAAGAAACGTTTATCAGACGTTTCGCCCCAGACTATGCCACCAGCAAGCTGTATATATATATGTACTAATAGCTTACCGATTAATCCACCAGATCCGCAAAATTTTAAAAGAAAGCTAGGGGCTGTCCACCACAAATTTAAGGACAGTCTATGAAAAAGATTAATGCGCGGGTATCCCCCCCCGCACACTGCTCAAAAAAACTTTATCTAGCAAGGATTATAGCAAAATCCCCCCCCATAAGTCAATCTCAGCGTTACGAGAAATTGATTCAGTCGATAGATAAAGGAGAATTGACATCAAGCCTTGAAATACTTGCACAGACTGGTATTGAAGGTGATACAGCGATTTTCTCCATTGCCAACCTTCAATATTTGGAGGTGCGAGCGTGAACAATCCCTACACTCAAGGCGCGATCGCACTTCTAACCCCGTGCCGTGCTTGCAGTTATGAGCGTGGTTTGGTAATTATTCGCTTCCCAAATGACAAGGGTTTTGCAAGGTGTGGTCGATGTGATGCCGCGCTTTATTCACTAGGCGATCGCCAGTCTGGGGAGGTAACAGCATGACTACTACTGTTCCTCCAGAAAAATTAGCATGTCCGAAATGCCACTTTGAGCCAGTTGTCAATGTTCTTTCAATTGATGGACAGCGAGTAGGAATCCTTTGCGCCCAGTGCTTTGAGCTTCGAGCGATCGCGATTAAGGCAGAAGTTCATGAGCGCAATCGTGAGGTGGTAGCATGAGAGGATTTTGCAAGCTACCCTCTGTCGATTCTTCGCTTTTATCTACGCGGCAAGAATTACGAAAAGTTTTTCGTAGATTCAATAAACGGGGTAATCTTCGGCGGAACCTCCCAGCCATCAAGCAAGCAGCGAAGATTGAACCTTGGGAGCCATTGCCAGAGGCGATGCCTGAAGCAATGCAACTTGAATTAGAGCGCAGTGCAATTGACCCTGAAATAGCCGAGCTTAATTTCAAATCGCTGTCAGGGAATGGAGGTTTTGAATACCTGCTGTACTCCAACAGAATCAGCCGCCGCAACGATGGACGGTTACGCGACGGAGACATGAGGCGATATGCTCATCTCTCTAATGGTGGCTGGTGGTGTGATGGGATAAATGTTATCACCTGGCTAGATTCCCTTTGGGGATGCCTCAAGCCCAACACGCCGAGAATAGATGAAAATGGCAAGTTAATTAAGTATGAGCATCCCCTAAAAGTTGACACAGAAATTTTTGCCTTACGGGTTCCCGCTCGGATTTGGGAATTAATTAGCCGCCGCTATGATGTGGCACTTCCAGAAAATTACCAAAGTTTACCTTATAGCGATTTTTGGCGATGGGTGATCAAAAATACCCAAATTCCCATTATCCTTTGCGAAGGTTGTAAAAAAGCGGCTGCAATTCTGTCTTGTGGTTATGTGGCGATCGGACTACCTGGGGTATGGGGAGGCTGCCGCCGATTAAAAGATGAATACGGCGAAAATAGCGGCGCACCATACCTTATCCCACAGTTAACCGTATTTGCTCAACCAGGTAGGCGGATTTATTTCTGTTTTGATGCCGATACGAAGCGCACCGCAATTAGAACTGTGAACTGTGCGATCGCCAAAACTGCCAAGCTTTTATCTTTGCGCGGCTGTGAAGTCCGAGTAATGGGGTGGCATCCAGCATTGGGTAAAGGCATTGATGATTTAATAGTGGCTTGCGGTCGTGAACAATTTGATATTGTTTACTGCAATGTTCAAAAATTGGATGAATGGAACACCAGGCAATTAAGGCGGCTTACATACACTCCAGATTTGAGCTTAAATCAGCGTTACCTGGGTGAGATATCTATTCCATCGGGTAAGCAGCTAATAGGCTTTGTATCGCCAAAAAACACAGGCAAAACTCATTTACTCCAGTGGCTAACTGACCCAATAATTCGCGCTGGTGAAAGGAAAGTGTTGGTAATCACCCATCGGGTACAGCTAGCAACTCAGCTTGTAAAAAAACTAGGATTACCCTTTATTGACGAATTAAAAGAGACTGAGGAAGGCTCACATTTCGGAATGGGGCTAGTAATTGATAGCTTACATCCAAAAAGCAAAGCCAAATTTAATCCTGATGAATGGAAGGGGTGCTGGTTGATTTTGGATGAAATCATGCAGCTAATCTGGCATTTGCTGAATAGTACTACTTGCCAGAGCGATCGCGTAGCAATAATCAAAAACTTTAAACGTTTGTTACTCAACGTTGTCAATTATGGCGGTAAAATCTTTATTGCTGATGCTGACTTAAATGATATTGGCATCGACTTTATCAAGGGAATTATCGGACAAGAAATTGATACTTTTTTGGTTGAGAACACATTTAAATTTGTAGAGCCTTGGCAGATAAGTTTAGTACGAGGTAATAATCCAGCACAGTTAATTAAAGTACTTACCCAAAAGTTAGAGAATGGTAAAAAATGCTTTGTTGCTTTATCTGGGCAACGAGCTAGTTCTAAGTGGGGTTCCCGCAATTTGGAGGCTTACTATAGAAAGTTACTACCTCAGCTAAGAATTTTACGAATTGATTCTAAAACTACAATTACTCCTGCTCATCCTGCTTTTGGTTGTACAGATAATTTAAATGAGGTAGTCAAAGACTATGATTTAATTCTCACAACCTCAACTATTGAAACTGGGGTATCAATTGAAGAAAAGCATTTTGATTATGTTTTCGGGATTTTTCAAGGTGTACAGACTACCGATGGTGTAAGACAGCATTTATCACGTTATCGCCCTCCAGTTCCGCGTTATATTTGGCTTGCTCCAGTAGGTATCAACAGAGTAGGTAATGGTTCAAATAGTGTCAAAGCCTTACTAGCAGGTGAATACAAGAAGAATAGAGCAAATATTAAAAAGCTAGTTGATTTGGGTTTTGAGGAATCTATAGAAGGCAATTTCGAGAGTATTTGTATTAATACTTGGGCAAAATTAGGAGCCATCATTAATGATGGAATGAATAGCTATGACAAGCAAATTATTAGTGATTTGAAAGATGAGGGTCATATAATCTGTGAACTGAGTGAGAATGAGTCACCAGAAACCGCAGAGGTAGAGGCTACTAAACAAGCAATTTATGAAAACTGTAAAGAAGAATACACGGGACATTGTGAGAGTGTAGCCGTATCTGAAAGCCTTACAGATGAACAATTTTTAAAGTTAGATAAACAGAATTGTAAAACTGAGGAGCAACAGCTACAACACAGGAAAGGTGAGATTGAAAGACGTTACAATATTCTCGCTACTTCAGACTTAGTAGAGAAGGATGATAAAAATTGGTATTCGCTAATTCGCTTACATTATTATCTGGGCACGGGTAGAGAGTTTCTACCAGACCGAGAAATCAATGTAATGTCTACTGCTTTAAAAAATGGCGATGGTGATTATTTTATTCCTGATACTAATAAAAGCCTTATCGGGAAAAAGATTGATGCTTTGTATTGGCTCCAATTTAATGAGCTTATGCAAGTTGACGAAATTAGTAATAATCATCAGTTAGCAATTGAATTGCTAGAGAAGGGTAAGAAAAATTCTTACGATTTAAAATTGGTGCTAAATGTAGATTTTGCGAAAATCAAAACACCGATGGAAGCTTGTCGGCGGCTATCTGCTTTGATTGGGCACAAACTACCCTTGCTAAGAAAAGAAGGCAATCGCAATCAGCAAATTAGAATTTATGGCACTCCAGCCCCAGACTTTCAAAGAGATGATGAAGCAAATCTAGTTTTAGTGGATGGCCGCGCTGTTCCCGTGAGCGATCGCCGAGAGGAAGTTTTCACGGCATGGGTAGAGCGCGATATCCTAGCCAGAGAAAAAGCCGCCAAAGCAAAACTAGAGGCCCTTGCACTTACAACAATTCCCAATTGCCAATTGTCAGCAGTTACGGAACCCGAAATTAATTCACTTCCTACATTAGAAGAACAATACACAAAACCGGAAACACAAACATTAGCAGATGTTCAAGAGTTATCAGTTGTTAGTCATCAGTCGTTATCAGACATAACAGCAACGAAACTGCGGGAAGTTCGCTACTGGGGAGAACTGAACCTTACGCAATCAGAAGTTGACGAGGCATGGCTATTACTTACCCAAGATGAACAATCGCGCCTCTGGCAACTCCACCAAGAATATCAGCAGGCGATCGCTACTGCTAAAACTCCCACAGTAATATTAGGTGAAACTCGATGCCGAGTTTGGCACTACAGCCAATGGTTAGAGGCAACTATTAGTTATTGGGAAGATAGACCACACGAAAAGTTTTTTAAGGCGATTGTCAATTTCATTGATGGGCGCGATCGTATTGTGTGGCAGAGAGAATCTATTCAGTTGGCTTAAAGTTACTTTTTACGATTTTTAAAAAGGGTAAATCACCAAGCCGTTGCTAACACTTGATTCTAGCCAGATCGGGATAGAATCAAATTGGCGTGTTTGGCGTAAAAATGGCTCACTCTCAATATAAGAAGAATAAAGCTTTTGGCTATTTCAAAGAAGGCTGGAATGCTCCCGATGTTGCTGCCAAGATGAAACTCCCGATCCGAACTTGCCAGCGCTGGATGAGCGAATTTTTAGAAGCTAACCCAATAATTGAAAGTAATTTAGCGGTTATTAATGATCTTTCTGGACAAGTAAGTAAAATAGTTACCTCGTCACCAGAGGTAATAGCTGAAGATTTTTGGATATCCGAAGCAAAAGCGTTAGTGATTGAACACAAAGAAATTCATACAAAGGTGCGACGCAAGCTTGGCGATCTTTTAGTTGCTGCAATGGAGCAACCAGAATATAACTTACGAGCGCTCAATACACTTTCTCAGGCTTTGTTGAGGCATAGCGACTTTGAAAGGCAAACACTATCCTTAGCTACACTCGATATAAACCGTGCTTACAAACTACTGACTGATTACGGAATGATAGTTTTAGATCCGCGTGTTGAGGCAGACTCTGACTAACATTTGGAGGATTGGGGAGCGATGCCTATGACGGCAAGCTACGCCTAATGCCCAATACCCAATGCCCAATGTAAGGTAAAGGCAGAAGGGAGCAACGCGATTTTGTGAGGTGCTGCAACCTGGGACGTATATAGCTTGTTTCGGGATGCGATCGCAACTAAAAAACCAAGTTTTGTTGAGAATATAGAGGTATAATTGAGAACTAAACCCCGATCTCACTTTTTCGCGTTGCTCCCAGGCAGAATACTAGTCATGAGGTAGGTAAAGTGTACTGTAGGGGATTGTGACGGCGGTGGTGCGTAGCTTGCCGCCGATCGCCCCTCTCTTCATTCCCATTCCCGAAGACCTTTTTTTTGTTTTGGCAGCGAGGCGGTTCGGCAATTAGA
>NZ_CALMFY010000144.1 GCF_937863485.1 uncultured Nostoc sp.
GATTTAACTGAGAGGTGCGGGGAATAATATCCCCCATCGACTCAACCAAGACTTGGAAGTATAAAAAATGGCATTTGATACAGCGATGAAAATATTTGAACTATCCAAAAAGTTTCCTGTAGAAGAGAGATATTCGTTGACTCTGCCCTCCTGCCCCTGCTCTCTCTACCCTTCCCGTATTTTTGGGAAAGTAGTAGCTTTATCCACTACTGCTGGAACTGATACTTGTGTTCGTAGCTGCCGGGTTTGCTCGATAATTTGATCTATGTCTTCTTGGGATAAACGCTGGACATAGTTGAGTTTGATTTCCTCTAAAAAGTCAAAAAGTAAACTCTGAATTTCTGAAAGTACGTGTTTTTCCTTTATTTCAGATCCTAAGGCGTCGCTGAAGCTTTGTACCAGTTGACTGGTGAGTTTCGCCCCTACAGGGTCTTCAACAGCACTAACTAAAGTTTTGTAAAGATTAGTTGTAATTTGGGTCGCCAGTTGTTCACTTAACTGGGTTTGGGCTTGTCCCACCCCAGGGAGGTTCTGGAGGTTGCGGTAGACGGGGACTTGATGGAAGACGGTTTCGATGTTGTGGCACAAAATGGCAACGATCGCAGGTTGAATTTTGGGTAGCACTTGGTAAACAATTGTTTTTACCAAAAGACCTGCGATCGCTTCCACTTCATTCACATTATTAATATCTATGTAGGGACGTAAATTTTCCTGTTGTGAGAGCCAGCGCATTAACTCACCTCGCTGAATTGAACCCTGAACCTGATTAATTACCCTTACCACTACAATTTCTGTGAGTTCTTCGGCAAAATTGGCAACAATCCCCTGATTAATTTGCTTTCGTACTGGATGCAGCTCCAATAACCGCGCTTGATCAAGGCGAATTAATACAGGTATGATTCGCAACCCCCGCCAAAATGGCAGTAGTAAAAATAAATCATACCAACGCCACAATACTGCTTCCAACCAGCTAAAACCAGGATGTTGGCGTCTGAGAACGAAGGTTCGCCCCAGCAATTCTACGCCAAATAAAATCACAAAGGGTAAGTCAATTTCCCAGAAATTATCAACAAATTCGCCATTTTCACCGATTTGGCGGTAGTAGTTAGAGGCAATCAAAGGGCGGATGCTCTGGTTGAAAAAATTAATTTCTTTAACCCAGCCATTTTGTGATATATAAGGCTGACTCCAAAAAGTGGCAAAGGACTGTTTTGCTGATTCGTTACCGATGTGCGATCGCATCCGCTTTTTGATTTTTTCTAGAGTACCACTCTTGTTCACTCCCGCAAATGGGTTAGTGTCAATCATCTCGTTGCTCAGACGCCTTATTTCCTCTAGCCTGCTATTTACCTGAGGCGACTGTAATCCTGTTTGGCTGACTTGTTCTTCTAATGCCTTTACTAGTTCTAAATAATTTTTCGTCTCTCGATGGGGTTCAATACCTTTTATTGGGTCATAAATCTCAATAATTTGGGGAAGTTTTCGCAAGTAGAAATCTCGCCAAGGTACGTAACTTAAATCAAACAAAACTAAACCTAAATTTACGGTGGCAGTAATTGCCATAAATCTTTCAAACCAAAGATTACGCTGCTTAGAAGATTTTATATTTTTCATTTTTTGTCATATATTATACGCTTTTTGGATATTTGGAATATAGCGTTTCTCGTTTGCATCCAATACACTCTGACCTCACTTCCATTCTTCTCTCCTCAAAGGAGGAGCCACCGCGTTGGGGAGCCAGCGCGGGCACAGGGGGTTTCCACGCCACTTGACGGCAGTTGCTTCTCAAGACAGGAGACGCGCAAGGGACAAGTTGGAAAACCGCTTGGGCGCACTGCCTCCTTTATGCCTCTTAACCCGTCTACCGCAGTGGCTCCCTATGAGCGACTGGCGTCCGATGCCGAAGCTTTGAATCTTACTCCCCAACGCTACAAGGGTTGGGGCTGTTCTTGTTAGGTCTGTATTCAACTCAACTCAGAAGCGCACAAATGTACGCCCCTACTTTAATTTAGTGTTTAAGGAGTGTATTCGATTCAAATGATAACCGCTGTATCTCTGCTAATACAAGATACTTCTTTTGATGGATGACACAAATTAGTTTTTGTAAACTTAGTTAAATTTGACAAAAATAAATCATAAATTATTCAAAAATCATTAAAAAATAGCGAAAAAAGTTATTAAACAAACTTAAAATGCAGCTGTTAACCTTTATAATCCTGCTGATTTAATCCAAAGGAGTTTTAAATATGTGGTGTGGGTTTGGAAAATCAAGCGCGACTTTTGCAGCTACCTGCCTGATAACTGCTAGTTTGGTAAGTGCAGACACAGGTTTCGCGGCCTCTCAACGTAGCTATACGCCACAGCAATTTCGTGCTGTGTTGCGAGGATTAGGCTATAACGTCAAGCTAACAAATACACCTTTGACGGATGATCAAACTAAAAAGGCAATTCGTGAATTTCAAACGGGGTATAAGCTACAACCAGTTGATGGGATAGCAGGACGAAAAACCCAAGATTTTGCTGCTAACATCATAAAAATTCTGCAAACGAATTTGAATGCAGTGGTGAAGCCAAATCCTCCCCTTCCCCGCGATTATTTTTATGGTTCCCGCACGGAAGCAGTGGTGAAGGAGTATCAGAAGAAATATCAGTTGCAAGAAACTGGAATTGCTAATTTAGCACTCCGCCAAAAGTTGAATGAAGAAGCAAAGACAGTCTTCAGTCAGCCGACGGCTACACCGACGCCTACGCCAAGAGGTACGCCAAGAGCTACGCCAAGAGCTACGCCAAGAGCTACACCGACGGCTACGCCAACAGCTACACCAAAGACTACACAAAAAAATACAACAACCACTAACACAACAGCTAAGAAAACATAAAAAAACACAACTACGCAAACGAGTACAACGACAT
>NZ_CALMFY010000145.1 GCF_937863485.1 uncultured Nostoc sp.
TAAACCTCATCTATGTTGAGAACCGTAGTTTTTGCCCTCACCCTAAATCCCTCTCTCAAGTAGGGAGAGGGACTTATTTCCGGCTCCCCTTCTCCCAAATTTGGGAGAAGGGGCTGGGGGATGAGGGTTTTTTCTTTTCATACCGAAAGAACTACAGTTTTCAAGGTGGACGCGGTTTAATTCAGTTACTATTAGTGCTAATAAACCAAGTCGTGGGTTATTAATTATCGGGTTATCTTAATTGGGCGATCGCACACAATAAAATTTCGGTTATCTACAATGCAACCGCGCCTGGAGGATAATCAAATACTTAGTTAATCAGATATATTTTGGATTCAAAAAATACTAGTTAAAAAGGCTTCTTGATTTTGTTGTTTAATTGGCTAGCTGCGATCGTTATAGCCAAGCCAGTGCGTTGGGTAGCCAGCACTGAACATGAGTGGTCTCCCTTAGGAGAAGACGGGTTTCCCTTATCTGATGACTGGCGTTCGGTGCCGACTTAAAGCAACTAGCGGATGAATTCTATTCGCCAAAGCTGGGCATATTTTACACTCATTGAGATGCTACCAGGTGAAGTTCAAGACGAATGGTTTCATTATAGTATTCAAAATCACTATACTATCCAACCTGACTTGATAAATTGCTAATTATACAAACAAATAAAATAAGGCATAGCAAACTTATCTAGCAGGTAGATTATCTGATGACTATTCCAGAGTCAATTAAAAAATTCATCACATGGATACAAGGTTTTGACCATCGGATTTTACGAAATGAAGATGATGTAAAAGAAAAGTTAATTTTGCCAATGTTTCACTATCTCTGCTATCCAGAGAAATGTCATCGTGAATACCCTTTAAAAACATCTAAGTCAGGAAAGTACGGCAAAAATCCAGAAATTGCTCATATTTATTATACAACAGATAATATTGAGCAACAAAATACAGATACCTCACTGATTTTTATTCAAGCAATAGAACCGTATAAAAATAAATTCAATGACGCTATTGAGCAAGCTAAATTTTATAGTATTCATTTTAATCCACTATTTTTTATAGTTACTAACGGATATCAAATAAAGGTTTTTAAACGCCTACGTTACCATAAGGAAGAATCGATATTTGATTTAGATATAGATACACTTAGAAATATTGATATTGCTTCAAACTTTTATAATCAACTCAATTTTGATTTGGTTAAAAATATCGATAAAAATACACCCAGTATTTTAATTTATACTAAATATAACTTAATAGAAAGATTTATTAGACGCTATCCAGATTTACAGGATGTTTTAGAACAATGTGATTTTGAGCCTTCCACTACGAGAGAAGGCTATCGCTTAATTGTTGTGAAAACAAAAGTAGCGATCGCATGTAATTTACCCAAAGCTTTTGGAGAGGGTAATTGTGAAATAGAGTTCAGCAGCATCATTTTAAGAGGTCTGAAAATTTACTTAAATCATCAAGATATTTTAGGTCAATTAATGACTGGATTGCACACCCAGCCAGATTGGGGATGTCGTCGGTTTTTTAAACAGTTAGATAAAAATACTTTTGAGGTATATTTAGGTCAAACAACTCTAATCTTATCAGAATTAGAAGCAGTAGATTTGTGTTTGTGTATTGATGGAGTTTGCCAAGAATATAAAAATTTAATAATTGAATTTGAAAATACTTTAGAAACATGGAATTTTGAATTCGTCAAATTTTCCGAAAGTCGCGGTTTTATCCTTTTTTCTGTAAAACAAGAATTATGGGAGTTAATGCAGCAGTTTGCTAATGAATTTGATTATACTAAAGGCAAGTCAGAATGGCATCTCTTCCATAGAGAATATATATCAATTCGAGTCAGTCGAGGAATTCGCGATCATACATTTATATTACCCAAAATTGATAGAGATTTATATTTATTGCCGAATAATCAAATTAACATAATCTATGAGCTAAATGATGTTAATTTACAATCTATTGAGACAGATAAATTAACCTTATTGCAGCAAGATATTGGAGTCCGGGGAACCTGGACAGCTAGATATACCAAACAGTGGTTATTAGAGAAATATATTCCAAAAGTTATTAATTATTACTCAAGAAAATCTCAACTATCTGAAGCTGAATTGTTAGCTAAAATAACAAATCACACAAGTGACCGGGCGCTTATTAAAGAAATTGATCATCTCAGAGATTTAGTACCTTATCTTCGCGACATCCAATCTTGGCTACATATATATGTAGAAAATATTCCTGCTTCGTTCTTGAAACCATATTACCAAGCCTATGCAAATTTGGTGCGTAATACTGATTCGTCTATAACAGGTATAGACTATATTATCGGAAATTTGTGTAGGGTTGAGTGGAAAAATACGCAGGAAGAAATTCCTCACAATTCTACAAACTGGAAAAACTTAACTTTTAAATATGCTATGGATTGCTTAGATCAGCAAGTAGCAAGAATAAATAATTGTGAATACGAGAATAGTTTAAAGGCAGATTTAATAACTCGCACATTTATTTGGATTATACAAAATGGAAAAATATCTTTCTCGCAAGCTCAATTAAATGCTGCTAAACAGGCTTTGCTACCACTTTGGGAACAAAGTCGCTTTGAAATGCGCTATGTGTATCCTAATCGATAAAGCTACATAATCTGTTGTAAATGCAACACAAATCCAGGTAGGACATTTTCTCCTGATAAACTAGTAGGATTGTCTAATATCTCTACATCTTTACCTGGACGATAAATTTCTACTCGCTTGTTTTTCCGGTCAATTAACCAGCCTAATTGAGCGCCATTTTCGATATATTCCTGCATTTTATCCTGCAATTCTTTCAAGGAATCAGTACGAGAACGCAACTCTACTACAAAATCAGGACAAATCGGAGCAAATTTTTCTTGTTGTTCTGAGGTTAAAGCATTCCACCGCTCAATTTTTACCCAAGAAGCATCGGGAGAACGTTCTGCACCATTGGGTAAGGTGAAGCCAGTTGAAGAGTCAAAACCTTTACCTAATTTAGTCTGTTTATTCCAGATTCCTAATTCAACAACCATATCAAAGTTACGGTTGCCAGTATCACTACCTGTAGGCGGCATAATTAATAATTCCCCAGATGCTGTACGCTCAAATCGATAATCGCGGTTTTGCTGACACATCTGGAAAAATTGATCATCAGTTAAGTCTATTTTCAATTTGAGTGTAGAAGGTAAAGTGGTTGTTGTGGCGTCCATAGGCTATTGTGAGCATCTTACTTTCTAGTTTAGTAGTGTGTGGGGTGCGATCGCATGATCAGATGATGGAGAGCGATGCCCAAAGTATCATCATTTCTCTTGTTTATAGTTTTTTATTTTTATTTTTTGTGGTTTTACTACCTTAGTATTTTTCCAACTATTAATCACTTACCCTTTGGGAGATACAAAGTTTTTGAAAGATGTAAATGCCGGATTAGGGTTAGTAGCCTGACTTACATAAATAAACATACTCACCTTGCTAGAAATACTTTCAAGTGAATCATTTTCGGACAATATCTCTGATAAATCTTTATCTATTACATTTGCTACATATGCTAAAACAGTGGTTACAATTGGTAGCCATAATGCAATTAAATCATTAATAGACTTATTACTAATTTTCGATGCTTCCGGTGTAAATGCAACTTGTAATGAATCAACCTTTTCACCAATAATTGACTCTAGACACTTACCTATAATAGCTATCAAAAAACTTTTAAATGTTAAATTCCTAAATAAATTTATTTGTTTTTCTTCAATAGAAACTAACTGATTATTAACTCTTTTTCTATTTAGTTCTACCTTGTATACATTTATTGCTTTTGAAAGAGTATGTACTAATAAAATATGCCTTGATTTTTTCTCTTTAAATGCTTTTTCATAAGAACTACGACGTTCAAATAGAGAATTTTTACCTCTACTAGCACTTATATAATCACCAACAAATGCAAGCATTGGTTGGATTACTTGCTCAATCCCTAGTTGTACAGAAGATGAACTGAAGCCTCTTTTCAATGAGTATTCATGACCAAAGTTTCTAAATTCCTCAAAGATACGCTTTTGTTCAGCACTATTGCTATACTGATCCCAGGTTGTGATTTCATTTTGGGTATTATTATACTTAACTATCTGACTAATTGTAGCTGCATTTGAGCATTGAATAACCCGGCACAAAACTTTCACTTCTTTTAAATCGTACTTGGTAATATCTAGTGAACCAATTGAACCTGTTGTTTGAGCGCCATTGATAATAGAAATTCCTTGAAGTGTTGTTGTACTACTACGTTTATTTTCTTCAAATCCCAGTGTAAGGATCGTAATTCCATTGTTATATACCCAGAAATTACTTGAATCATTTTCTGCTGATTGACGAATACCAGTGTTTATCTTCCTGCGCTTATTTATACCCAAAAAACCCCGATAATTTGCAGAAAATAGGTCATCGCCATACTTGTTAAAAATGTCTCTTAACCAGACTCCAGGAATAGATAGTATAGCAGATTTCCAAGATGGACCTTCCTCAGTAAACTGAACTTTAGTAGGACATTCAATACTATCTTTAACCGCTATAGATGACTCTTGTGCAGAATATAATCGCTCAAGAGCTTCAGTTCCTAATTCGCGTGCAATAACAATGATATTAGCATCACTTTGTAAACTTTTAGAAAGATAAGTTGCGGCAGTATTCAGTTCCTTAGATACATTTACTGATTCTGGAAGATTATGAACATATAGTAAATCAATCTGCTCTATATCTCCATTTTCCAGGGCACTACGACAATCATTAATAATGGCTTTTAACTTATCAGGAACTTCATTAACATCTCCTGATATTAGCCAAGCAGAAGCTGTATTTAGATCAGATGCTTTGTTTGCAGGCGCACTGTCAACTTTTCTTGATGAATAATATCCTTGAGCAAAAACAATTCTCTTAGAGTCCCAGTCTAGGCGTATGAAATCAATCTTTTTATCATTGCCATCATCTGTAAGACATTCAGCTGCTAACTGTTCAGCATCTGGACAGTCTAAATAAAGAGCCATTGACCAAGCTAAATAAGCATTATCCTCATGGAATTGTTGAATTAATTCCGTATTTGCTTTAAAAGCTTTGATATAATTCATGTTACTCTAAAGCCTAGTATTTCAAACCTTACATCTAAATAGTATAGTTTGAAACACTTACTAAAGTGAAATTCGACCTCATCTGCACCGCCCAAATGCTAATATTTCACCCACACAGGGCATTTGCAGGACACAATCAGACAAAAACAGGATTTTTAGGCAAGAGCGATCGCCCTTTCCCAAAATCTCAAGTTGTGCTTCTACCCACACTTGCAAGAATCCTTCTTCCAGATAAAAGCGCTCAAAGATAGCTTCTAGACGACTCAGTTCAATATCTCGGCATGTATCTGCAATGGTGACTTTCAACAACGATCGCAGGACAAGGATACCAAAGAAGCCGTTATAAGTTTCTTTTGCTTAAGCGTGGCGCGTATGGCAACTCAAACAAAAACTACAAGCCGAACATCCTAAGTATTATGGCTTCATTGGTTCAACGTGGTGCAAGGGCAAACAGAACTTTCCAAGACAGATTTGAGATTGAACAGTTTCAAATTTGAAATTACTGATACAAGTCAGCAAACAGGTGAATTAAGAAAGCAATATACCTTTTTGCTTGCCCAAAACACCAACATGAGTGCGCGATCTACCCAAATGAGAAAGCAATATGCCTTTTTGCTTGCTAAATCTACCGAAATCAGAAAGCAATCAGACATTTTGAGAAAGCAATATGTCTTTTTGCTTGCTAAATCTACCGAAATCAGAAAGCAATCAGGCATTTTGAGAAAGCATTTAAACTAAATGCTTTCTCATTTAAGTATTTTGCTTATTGAATTCGACTTTATTTATTTTTTCGATGAAGTAACTAGTTATGGTAATCGGTTTGACGACAAGTCCGGAGTTTCGCAGTCTTCCGCTTTGCCTCTACGTCAAGCATTATGCTTCAATACTGCAAGCTAACATCCTAAGTATTGTGGCTTCTTTGGTGCAATAGTGGCGATCGCCAAAAATGTGGCAATTAAAAGTAAGCTACGGGTTAGCAACGAAGCCAGAGATTAAAAAGATATGGGTAACGACAAAGGCTGAAGCCTGGGTGGAAATTAAATGCAACCTCACTTATAGTCCGTCTGCTAGCATTTGACCTGACAATGTGGCTAAAGTCACCCATTTAGGTGAAGACATACAGACATTTAATACCTATTATGAAGTAAGATTAAGCAACTATGAATCTAATTATGCGTCTAGTTGTTAGTTCACTAATTAAAGATTTAATCCAAAAATTTTAACAACTCCACCTTCCTGCACTTGTCCTTTAATTACAGCTACTCCCATAAAGCAAGATTTATAGGCTTCTAGATATGGCTACGCACATAGAAATTCCTGATTTTGGCAAAGTTAAGTATCCATTCCGCTGGCTGATGGGGCTGATAGCAGGGAGTGCCTTGGTTGTTGGTATCACAACCTACACCCTGGTAAATCAAGGGACAAAAGAAGACATTGCTCAATTAACTGTGCCAGTGGCAGCGAAAAACGTCACCTTGAGGATTACAGCTAGTGGTAAAATCGTGCCAGTTCAGAGCGTAAATATTAGTCCGAAGAACCCTGGAGTGCTATCGCAATTATATGTACAACAAGGCGATCGCATTCAACAAGGGCAAATTCTCGCTCGCATGGATAGTGCCAGCATTGAGGCCCAAAGGAGCCAGTACCGTGCTAACTTAGCCCAAAGTCAAGCACAACTAGCCGAAGCCGTTGCTGGTAGTCGTCCTCAAGAAATCGCTCAAGCAAAGGCACGGTTAGCACAAGCTCAAGCCCAGCTAGCCCAAGCTCAGGCTGGTAATCGTCCCCAAGAGATTGCTCAATCTCAATCCCAAGTGGATGCGGCTCAAGCAAAGGCGAATTACACCACTGGACAGGTAAAGCGTTATCAATACCTATACGAGCAGGGAGCAGAGAATAAACAATTACTCGATCAAGCCATCAGTGAAGACAAAAGTGCTAAAGCCAGTCTAGAAGAAGCTAAAAAACGATTCTCGTTAGTCCAAACTGGCAGTCGAACTGAGGAAATTGACCAACGCCAAGCAGCTGTTACTGAAGCACGGGCAGCATTAGTACTGTTGCAAGATGGCACCCGTCCTGAGGAAGTTGTCCAGCGCCAAGCAGCTGTTGCAGCTGCTGAGGCCCAATTGAAGGGTGTGCAAGTGCAGTTGGAAGATACAATTATTCGCGCTCCTCTTTCGGGAATTGTGACGCAAAAGTATTCCGATCCAGGTGCGTTTGTCACACCCACAACTTCTGCTTCTACTAGTGCGTCGGCAACTTCCAGTTCAATTGTCGCCGTAGCACGCGGTTTAGAAGTATTAGCTCAAGTTCCCGAAGCCGATCTTGGCAGAATTAAACAGGGACAGCAGGTGGAAATTGTCGCCGATGCTTATCCCGATCAAGTTTTTAAAGGTCATGTGCGCCTGATTGCTCCAGAAGCAGTGATAGAACAAGGTGTGACATCCTTCCAGGTGCGGGTTGCTCTCGATACTGGCACAGATAAACTACGTTCTGGCTTAAATGTGGATCTGACTTTTGTGGGCGATCGCGTTAATAATGCCTTGGTATTACCAACAGTGTCAATCGTCACCGAAAAGGGTAAAACTGGTGTACTTGTACCAGATGCAAAGAATAAACCCCAGTTCCGCGAAATTACAGTTGGAGCGCAAATCCAAGACCAAACTCAGATTTTAGAGGGAGTTAAAGAAGGCGATCGCATTTTTATCAACCCACCCAAAGACTACAAAGTCGAAAAGGCCAAGCAACAAAATAATAAATAATTCCCTTAGCAAGAATATATTGTTTCAACAGGTTAACGCATAGAAAACCTCTGATTACAATATTTTTGAAATTTTAATTACGAATTACAAATTAGTATGAACCCCTTAGAAAGCCTTAAGATGGCAGGTAAAACCCTGCTGTCAAATAAGCTGCGTAGTGCCCTCACCATGCTGGGTATAGTTATTGGCAACGCCTCAGTGATTGCCATGATTGGCATTGGCGAAGGTGGGCAAAAGTACGTTAATAAACAGCTGGAGTCATTAGGGCCAAATGTGCTGTTTATCCTGCCAGGTAATCGAGAAACTCAGCGTATCTCCTTTGAAGTGCCAAAAACTCTGGTGTTGCAAGATGCTGAAGCGATCGCCTCTCAAGTACCAACTGTAGTAGGAGTTGCGCCTGAGTTAAATACAAGACAGGTAATTACATACCGCAACAGAAACACTGATGTCAACATTATTGGCACAACTCCCAGTTTTCTATCAGTGCGGGATTTTGAAACTGCTAAAGGTAGGTTTTTTAGCGAGGTAGACATCAAGCGAAGTAACCAAGTCGTTGTGCTAGGTGGAGACTTGGCAGAAAAACTATTCGGTAATAGTAATGCTATCGGTCAGCAATTGCGAGTTGGAAATACCAGCTTTCAAGTGATTGGGACGTTAATAGCCAAAGGTTCCAGCGTCGGAGCAGATTATGATAATGCTGCGGTAATACCGATTACAACCTCAGCAAACCGACTTGTGGGAAAGAATTCTCCCTATGGTATTGCTTTAGATTACCTCGTCGCTGCCGCTCGTGATTCAGATAGCGTGGATGCAGCAGAATTTCAAATTACTAATTTGCTGCGCCTCCGACACAAAATTAATGGTGAAGATGACTTTACTCTTCGCTCTCAAAAAGATGCTTTGCAAACTGTCGGTCAAATCACAGGTGCATTGACAATTATGTTAGCAGCGATCGCAAGTATATCGCTGTTTGTCGGCGGCATTGGCATCATGAATATTATGCTTGTCTCCGTCACCGAACGCACCCAAGAAATCGGATTGAGAAAAGCGATCGGCGCAACTGAGCAAGATATTTTGCTACAGTTTATCATTGAGGCAGTAATAGTTTCAGCCGCTGGCGGTCTAGTTGGGACTGCGGTTGGCGTCAGTGGCATTCTATTAGTGGGAGCCTTAACTCCCTTAGAAGCGGCACTTTCTCCAACAGCGATTATTATGGCAGTTGGTGTTTCTGGTGGTATTGGTTTATTTTTTGGCGTTGTTCCTGCACGTCGCGCGGCTAAACTCGACCCAATTGTGGCTTTGAGAAGCGCTTAGTATATTAGTGTAAACTAATACATTTGGGCCAAAATTTTCCGTCACAACTTCCTGTACTAGATTCCTAATCATGGAAACAAATTTGTCAAGGTCAAATGGTTTAAGTAAATATTCTTCAAACTCTACATCTGGAATTTGGTCATGAGTACCTGTGGTAGAGGTTGAAGTCACAATGATTGGGATATGGTTGCCATTGTCTGCTTTCATAGCATTCAATCTATTTAGCAATGTATAAATACTTTCACCTAAAAATCTAATTTCAGTCACAATGATGTTGGGTGTGAACCAATTCAGGATTTCTAAAGCTTCTTTTACCGAACCAGCAGTAATCACATTTGCGCTCATCTCTGTAAGTAAAAATGCGTACAAATCTCTACTATCGCGATCGTTGTCTACAACGAGTACTTGTACACCTTTGAGTATCCCAGCTGTCAAGCAAAAGCCATTAATTAAATTCATAATAAGACCTGCAATTAGGGATTCAAGTGCAAAGTGGGCTGAAAAATCTTTAGTGTTAGGTGTCAGTAGAAGGATAGGCTCAGAGAAAACTACCAAAAGAAGGATTTTTGCAATAAATTAAGTGAAAAGTTCTTTTATTGTAATATCACAAAGCGTTGTTTGATTTTCTGATATATTTGATTAATTACGACACAAAACGTAATAATAGACCAATCTGGCAACCCAAAACCTAGTCTGAGTAAAATTTACAGACGACGGGTGGCGTCAAAATGTGATTTGGCTACTTTTACCGCAACGGGCAGTGCCAGACGCAATCGCCTTTTACCGATTATCTGTGTGTAACAAAGCTCAAGTTTGATATCAAACACCCCTCAGTACGAAAATCCATTGCCTTAAAACTTAGTGACATCTGCGGTTGTGCTGTCTTGTAGGGATGTTTAAGAGCCAATGCTAAGATCGGCTGTTGTGAGGTTGTAGTCTAAATGCCTTCCCACAATTAATATTTGATAGTATAAATGAGCTCGTTGAACTGAATAAGCTATCTGATGAGTTTTGTTGACAAAAAGAACAGCTAAATGTGATATATGGAATCGAAGTGTTGCATCTGTTGTTGTTGATAGCATATATCTCGTAACGTATAGCCCTCAAAAACTGTCATTGCAGAGGACATTGCTTCCTGCCAAATTTGCTGGATGAGAATATTTCCTATAGTTTGAGAGGCATCTACACACTGTTGTTGACTATTAACTCCTTCCAGACAATTCAGAATCTCCAACAGTGTGATTTGTTCTGGTGGGTTGCTCAGTAAATAACCCCCCTTAACTCCCCGCCGACTATGGACTAAACCAGAACGCCGTAGGCTCATGAAAATTTGCTCTAAATAATGCTCTGGTATTTGCTGAACAGATGCAATCTGTTCGATTGGCAATAATTCTCCCTGTTCGTGGTGTTTAGCTAGTTCTAGCAAAGCCAGCAAGGTATATCTAAATTTAGAAGAAATTTCCATGATTTTAGAGCAAACATTAGTTGGTCAAATACTGCACGTTTCTGATATCCAAAAATCAAGTCTTTTCAGCCCTATTTCCGTTTTCACTCTTATCTCGGCTCAATGCCAATCTCGCTCAGAAACTTAAGCTGTATATTAACTTCTCTGCGGCATTTCATCCTTACCCTCACCTGCTCGAAGCTATAAGAATATATTTCGGTAATTAATAGCAAGCCCAAATCTCTGTGGAATACTAGGGAGCCAGAAAGGTGGTGGTTGAGAGCGGTCAATATGTCCATATATACTACCTGAAATACAGGAGAGAAGTACCTGATTTCTGTACCATAAGTTGGTGTTGTTTGATTTAGCGAATGAATTGATTAACTACGACACAAAACATAGTCAGGGCTTCAATAACTAAATATGTTTCTTTCGGCTTCTGCTTCTATCCTGAAAAACTGTGAGGAGATCAGACTGACATTGCTTGACCACTGCAACAATGCCTCTGGCTTCTTCCTGATATAAGTCTTCAACGTAGCCAGTTCTAGAAAGTTGTGCCTCTTTTTTACTATTAAAAGGCCCAAAGTAATAAGTACAGCAGGGAACGGTGGTGTTAATTTCTACCCACCAAAATAACTCTGATTGATTAGATGAAAATAAATTCATGGAGATACCTACACTTTCTTAAAGTTGATTAAAGATAGCCTTTGCTTCGAGGTTACTGTAGTTTATTGTTGAGTAACTTTGCTAATATCCACGGATGCGAACGCAAGCAAGCTTAACTAACGCTCTCTTAAGAAATACAAATATTTCTTTACATCGTTCACGAACGATTTTTATTTGATGAGAATAGTACAAAAGGGCTAAAGTAGCTAGCATCATCAGATTAATCTCTAGCTGTTCCGGTTGCGTTTTCTAATTTAAACTGGCATTTCCTCATTACAGTGGCTACAACGCCAGTAAAGTGTTTTTAAACGCAGATAACGGAGTAAAGTGTTAGAACAGCAAAGGCAAGTATGCCTCTTGAGCATAACTGGATTGATTTCCGTAGATATAAAACCTTGACTGCAATCAATACTCAGATTAGTTAGATTCCTTAATAAAGCTTCCATCTGAAAACCTTGAATTTTTAAAGCAATTTAATGATGTTGTGTTGACTCCTCAGGCCCATTTGCAGAATAATCATATCGCTGTCTAAAGTATTTACTAACATATATTTAGACAAACGTGAGGTAGTGACTAGACCTCTTGCAAAAGTCAAATAATCAGGAATGTCATTCTGAGCAGAACGCAGTGGAGAGAAGAATCTCACTACTCTGTTTCGCTCCGCTGAACATGACAATTTAAATTTATACAAGAGGTCTACTATAAATAGTTTCTAGCCCACACACCTTATTAGCTATCTATACGTTTGTTGACTCAGGAATCAATAATGATGTGGATGACACCGTTATCATCAGCATCATCGGGTTTTGAGGCTGTGGGTCATAATCAACATTGACATTATAGAAAGGGTCAATTTTTAAACTTGAACCTTCAATCGACTTTATGGGCATCACCTTGCCGGAAACAATGTGATACGTCAGGAGTTGCTGGAGCTTATCAATATTTTTAAGCAATGTCTCTACAGTATCTGCTGGAAGCTTTGCAAAAGCTTCATTTGTGGATGCAGAGGCGATAAACGAGTCAACACCTTTGAGAGTATCTATCAGATTGACAGCCTTGATTGCATCAACTAGGGTGCTAAAAGAACCAGCGGTAACGGCGGTATCAGTAGTATTAACCATTTATTTCACTTGGTTTTATAATAGGTAATGATTTTTAGCATGACATCCTAGTGTTAGAAATCATGTTTGAGCAAGCGGTTGAGTAGCGTATAAGTTGTATGATATGAGCTAAAAAATTGAAATAATTAAAATACAGCAGAATTTAGGAGTCAATGGAAAAATATTGTTAGTGACAATCCACAATTATTTATCCGGTTTGCAGTGCATTGCGGAACTCGTAAGACAAGGTGAGTTTGATGAACCTCTCCCTGACTTGAATTAAAGTTAAAGTCAGTCCCTCTCGCCCGTCGGAGAGGGACGGTTTTGCGTAGTAAAACCTCTTAGAGGTCTTTTGATTAAGTTATTTCACTTTTTCAAAACTACATGGAAGGAATTTAAATATCCTGTAATAGTTTTAGCTAATGTCTTCTGCTGTTTTTTTGTAGTTATTGCCATTACTTGATATAGTCTTCCTTCGGCAACATACATTCTACTTTTAGTGATTTTCCCTCCAGAATTGATGTACTCAATTTCTTTGCCAGGATGATTATTGGAACTACGAATGTTTCGTTGACTAATTAAATTACTTTTTGTAGTCTTTAAAGCCATATCTCGTACATTATTAAGTACAGCTTGGGGGTCAGCCATTTGACCGTAACTATAAGGAAAATCATTGTAAGCAACTACATATGCTACTTGCTGTTTTGGTGGTTGAGCGACAAATATTTCTAAGGTAATTTTCCCCATGTAAGTTTTTTGGTATTCGGTATTTCTGTTGGGACTTCCCGGCATCAGAATAGAAAAGCGCCCATCTGGAGCGGTGAATAACTTCCATTGTGGCTGTGTAGGTTGAGAAACGGTTGGTTTGACAATAGCCGCTGGAGGTTTGGGTTGACGTGCTTCCACCAGAATGCATCCACCACAGACAAGGGTGGCGGCGATTAATGGCAACAGACTTTTAACTGTCATATTTTTTGCCTTTTGAGATGCTGATATCACTGATGATGCTAGCTGTTATAACCCAGCAGCACGTAAAGCAGCACCAATTAGTCCCACTTGCGGGTTGAGGATAATATACACGGGTATCTCTTCAAGGAGACGGCGCATTCTGCCTTTTTGGGTGAAATTTAATAAGAAACTGCTGTCTTGCATTAAGGGCAGGATTTTGGGTGCAATTCCACCAGCGACGTATAAGCCACCGTAAGGTAAGAGTTTAAGGGCAAGATTTCCGGCTTCTGCACCATAAGCCTCTATAAATAATTGCAAAGTTTGTTCACAGAGGCGATCGCGTTTTTCTAGTGCAGCTGTACCAATGACAGCACCAGCATCGATTTTCTCTTCCTGTCCGGCTTGTTGTTCCCAAGTTCTGACGATTTGGGCGATGTCTGGTGATTCGTGGGCAAATTTGCGATCGCGCAAAAATTGGTAAATTGAGACAATTCCCATTCCAGAAACTACGCGTTCTACAGAAATGCGTTGGATATCATGTTTATTCAGCAGGTATTTTAATAATTGAAACTCAATCTCGTTTCGGGGAGCAAAATCAGTGTGTCCACCTTCTGAGGAAAAGACTTGATAGTAGTTTCCCTGCTTAATTAAAAATCCTTGCCCTAAGCCAGTACCAGCACCAATAATGGCAATGGGGGCTTCGGGTTGAGATTTGCCAACCTGCAACGTCAGCAAGTCTTGTTTTTGTAAACCTAAAATGCCATAGCCAACGGCGGCGAAGTCGTTAATCAAAGAAATTTGTGGGATACCCAATTCTTGTTCTAGACGTTCGGTATCCAAAAACCAGGCTAAATTGGTCAGCTTGGCAGTATTTTTGACAATCGGGCCTGCGATCGCAAAACAAGCCTTTTGTGGTATGGGTGTATTAGCGTTGACCAAAAACTGCTGCACTATCGGTACTAAATCGGGAAATTCGCCACTGTGGAAACTTTCCTGATAAATAGGATCTGAACTTGGTGAGTCTGATGTTTCAACCAACCGCAGAATAGTTTTCGTACCGCCGATGTCCCCTGCTAGTAACAAAGTCATAAAACTTATTCGTGAATTAATTACTTTTTTTGTAGGATATACCCAACCTCGCAGAAGCCATGAACGCAAATCCCTATCAGAGATTTAAGCAAATCGAATAACTTCTTCTATGTGGGTTAAATGGGAAGTATCTCCCTTTAGTTCTAATAACCATTCTGGATCTTCGCGTACCACTTTTACCAGGGAACATAAAGAAGCTTTAACTTCTGTTATGGCAATTTCCCCTACTAGCCCCATTGCTCCCCCCAACACAGATGCACCATGTGCTACTAGCAGAATATTGTCTGGGAGGAATTCAGTAGCTAAACATCTAGCAGTTTGTCCAGAACGTTCTCGTACTTTTTCGCGAGTTTCAGGATAATTGGCGGCGATGCGCGAAGTATAGCCAACGTCTATTCTGGGGAATAACTCTGCTAATGCTGGAGTTGAGAGTCTTTCGGGTTCTTCTGTCATCCAAACTGGATTTAGCCATTCACTTAAACCTGTTTCCAATTTGATCGGTAAGTTAAGCACTTCTGCAACTGCGTTTGCCGTTTGTACGGTTCGCAGGAAAGGAGAAGCGAAAATATGGGCAATATTTTCTCCTTTAAATCGTTTAGCTAACTGCTGTGCCTGCACCATACCATCATCAGACAAAGGTGGATCGTAGCGTCGTTCGGCGGTGAGAAACCAATCAGGGTTTACGAAGTCGAGGCGGTTAGCGTGTCTTGCTATCCAGACTATTTGACTCATGGGTTTAATTATTCCGGTGAATAGAATTCGCCGCTAAACAAATATATAGATATCTGCAAGGAGGGCTGCAAATATTAATATATGACAAAATTTGTAATGTTTTGTAATAATATAAACTATTTGGAAAACTTATCAGTGGATCAGTGTAGTTTTACTTAAAGCCTTTTTAGCCAATTTTCTAAAGCAATATCGACTAGCTCATTCAAAGTTTTTCGAGATTTAATAGCATTTTGATAATCTTGATGTCGTTTTTTGTCTTCATTGATGTATTCCGTTTCACTTACTTCCTTGCTACCTATTTTGTACCTTATACCTCCTGAATGACTCCATAATATTTTCATTTCAACTCCCCTTTGACGCTGTTTTTCTGTTTTGCTAATTGCTTTTGTGCGAATTCCTTTTGGTACATGGCCTTCAATTAAAGTATAATTTTCCCAATCCGTCCAAATTTTCATTCTCCCAATCCTTTTACTATCAGAAGAGTTTAAAGGCAACCAGAGAAATAACACTGGTTGTCCTTTGCTATCGGAACAAATTTCAGCACAAAAACAACTTGTTGCTTTTCCATATTTAATGCTTCCAGGCACTGAAATTTCTTGCATACGTCTATCAAATATAAGAATTTTATGCCGGAGATTTATTAACTGTTCTTTTTGCTGAGGATTACAAAAACTCAAAATCTTATCAAGTATTTTTGGTTGCTGAGGAAGATCCTCAATAGAAATATTGTTTTCTTTATAATGAATTTCTACCTCTGAAATTTTTTGATTATCAATATCTCTTAAATATAGATAAAATCTTTCATCATCTGTCAAAATTTCAAAACGTAAAAACTCAATAGAAAGACAGTTATACTTTCTATCTGTAAAATTATCTCTATGAAATCTGGCTGTAATCGCTATTAAACCAATGGGTTGTCCATAATCAACCTCTTCCTGAAAGGGTTTATTCTCAAGTAAAGCTTCATAATATCGAGTTAGTTGCTGAACAATATATCTGTCTTCACCGTTTTTCAATTCCAGCACTACTAACTGTCTCTTCTCATTCAAGGCTAAAATATCACAAATTTGACCTTTAACATAATATTGTCGCTTTAGCGGAATTAATCCGAAAAGTTCCTTTAAATTTGCCCAGACAAAATCTTCTAAATCAGCTTCAGTCGCAAATTTCCAACTATTACCTGTTTTTCTTAAATTCACGAAATCCATTATCTCGCTCTGACTTCAGTAAATTACTACCTTTAGTATTTCCAAAGCTAGATATGAATCTATACAATTGCTTATAACTTCAGCCATCCAAATAGTTGCCCTACAGTTAACTGAAAGCCGCTAACTAAATCTGGAACTGGTAATATTTCTTGTTCTTCTTGTAAAAGTTCTGGTTGCTGCTTTGGTGGATAGATTAAAACAGAACGCTCATCTGGATCATTCAGCCAACCGAAGCGACTACCATGCTTTAGACAATGCAAAATATTTCCGGTTACTTTAGTCTGGCTTTGATCTGGCGAAAGAATCTCAATTGTCCAGTCTGGATATGTCTTGAACACATTAGCGACATCTCCACGCTCATCTAAGGGAATCCGTTCCCAAGCAAATACGGCTACATCTGGCACAATTGAACGTCCACCAAAAGTACACCGCAATTCTGGGAACGCAAGGGCAATTTTTCGACTTTCAACTACTTCATTTATACCTGTGACTAACTTTCCCTGTAATTTGCTATGTTTTCCTTGAGGCATTGGCTTTTGAATAATTTGACCGTTGATGTATTCTGAGCTAGGCTTTGTTTCTGGTAGTTTCAAAAATTCTTCTAAAGTTAGGGGTTTAATTGGTGATTTTATCATTTGCTTGTACCTTCCTAGTTTTCATTTAATTAATCACCCTAAATAAGCTTTTTTAACTCGTTCATCAGTAATTAATTCTGATGCTGCGCCTGTTAAAGTGATAGAACCAGCTTCTAAAACATATCCTCTATCGGCAATTTGTAGTGCCAGATTGGCGTTTTGTTCAACTAACAAAATAGTTACGCCTGTAGCCCGAAGATTTTCAATAATGGAGAAGATTTCCCGAACGATCGCAGGTGCTAAACCTAAGCTAGGCTCGTCTAAAAGTAAGAGTTGTGGTTTACTCATTACAGCGCGAGCGATCGCTAACATTTGTTGTTCACCACCGCTGAGGGTTCCTGCTAGTTGATCACGTCTTTGTGACAATCGCGGAAATAGCTCAAATTGGTGCTGAATATCTGCTTTTATCTCTGTTTGATTAGAGCGAATATAAGCACCCAAAAGTAAGTTATCAAACACTGTTTGCCGTGCTAATACTCTGCGTCCTTCTGGACAGTGAGCAATACCAAGTTGTACAACTTCGTGAGTTTGTCGGCGGGTAATATTATGTCCATTATAGATAATCACCCCACTCTTAGGATTAACTATTTTAGATATGGTGCGGAGTGTAGTAGTTTTACCAGCACCATTAGCACCAATTAGAGTCACCACCTCACCTTTTTTAATAATTAAATTAATCTTTTTTAGAGCTTGAATACCACCATAATTAACATCAAGTTCTTGAACTTCTAGAATTGTATAATTAGGTCTAATATCGGCGTTCATTGGCGGTTTATATCCAGAAATGTTGATTCAAAACCTAAGATACATCAATCATACATTTCCTAAAACAGTGCGACGCTAAGTAGCCCGTTATAGTCGAGAGCATCTCACCTTTGCAAATATACCTGGCGATTAGAAATGGCGGCGACACAAACTTTCGTCCGCCTACGCAAACTCCAAGAATTTGAAACCCACAGAGGTGGGTTTTGTCTTGTATAACCAAATTCTCTCTACAGCCCTTCCGGGCATCCTACGGCAGGCGCTAGCCTCTGGCAATGTGAGAAGGGGGAGTCCGCGAACGCAAGAGCGTCTTGTAGAGAGCGTCTGGGGTCTCCCCAGAGGAGTTAGCCGGGCGGGTCTGGGAGCGGACTGGCGTCAAGTGGCGCGCGAATTCCATTCGCCAGGACAGGCGTGTTTTTCCACTCATTGAGATGCTCCCCTTATAGTTATTGCTTCAACTTAAAAAATAACGCCAGAATACTGCAATCATTGTGATATACCATTAATTACTGATAAGCATATCAAGCGTCCTGTGACAAAAGCAGCAGATATTGGTAGCAAGCGACTAATTAATTTAGCTCCTGATGCATGGGTACAGTGGGTGACACAGCGTCCTGAAGTTGTAGCGAAAGAAATTCTCGGCTCTGAATTTCAGTGGATTAGCCGCGAAACAGATGTGTTAGTGAAGGCATACAGCACTACCCACGGGGATTTTTTGGTACTTAACGAACTACAGTTGCGTTACACAGCCCATATGCCTCTACGCATGAGAGCCTATGCTGCCTTAGCACAACAGCGCTACCGACTACCAACTTACCCAGTACTGATCAACATTTTACCGCCTCGATCCACCTTAACTATTGTCAATAGCTACGAGCAGGAATTTTTGGGATTACGTGCCATCCAAGATTATCACGTGATTAATTTGTGGGAAATCGATGCTGAGATAGTATTTCAGCAACCACTACCATCGTTGTTACCCTTTGTGCCAATCCTGCGAGGAGGAGGAGAGATATCAGTTGTGCAACGCGCACTACAGGCGCTACGAGCAGATGCACAGTTGAACCAGTTAGAATCCCTGCTGGCATTTTTTGCTAGCTTTGTGTTAGACACGCCTTTAGTAGAAGAAATCATGAGGTGGGATATGGTAGAATTGCGAGAATCGCCTTGGTATCATGAAATTGAGCAAAGAGGTATTGAAGAGGGTGCGCGACGGCAGCTAATCCGGGTATTGCAACAACGCTTTGGCGAAATTCCTCATGAAGTGGAAGTAAGGCTTGAGGGCGAGAGTGCGGAAAAATTAGAAAATTTAATGGATAGCGCGATCGCTGTGAGTTCTTTAGAAGAATTTCTCATAATTATATCTGCCTAAATTATTCAAATCTTCAAGGGAATTGGACATGCGATACCTCCGGTAAGCTGCGTTAACGCTCAACCCAAAAACTGATTACCCTCTAGCGGGACTTAAAACTGGATTGAAACTGTTTCCAAAACTGTAAATGGTGCGGCAGGATACACACTGTCTATACTATCGGCACTTTCAAAGTAGTAAACATCAAATAAGTTCTTGATATTCAGCCCCACTCGCCAGTTGTCACGGCGGTAATAAATCGCTGCATCGGTTCGCACATAGCTAGGCAACGTGAATGTATTTTCCAAGTCTCCCTGGCGATCGCTCACAAAAGTGACTCCACCCCCAAATCCCAACCCTTTCTAACCTCCAGTTTGAATTTCATAGGTTGTCCATAAACTGGCACTGTTTCGGGCAACATTACTCGGTTCATTCCCCTTGTACTCTGGTCTGGTATTCTGGGTCATCGATAAACCGAGAGTGGGGGAACTCTGCCAAGGGGATTGGGTAATAGTGAACCTACTGCTGGAATACCCAGGTACTCTACTTTGGAGGTATTGAGATACTCACCTTCTAGAACCAGGGTGGTATTCTTCCCCAGGTCAAAACTGATAACAGGTGCTATGAATGCCTGCTCCGTTTTCACAAAGTCCACAAAGCTACCAGAGTTTTCATACGCTATATTCAAGCGATAGCGAATCGTTTTATCGGTATTTAAGAGACCGGAAAGATCCAACGTGGGACGGTAAAAATCAAACCTTCATCACTGTCAAAGAACTCGACTGTTGGTGAGCTTGGCTCACCTATGACTGTCACCCGGATCGTATTGGCATCCAAATTTATTACTGTTATTTCAGTAATTCCCGCAAGTGGTTTATTGGAACGGAATGTAAATGCCTCGCCCGACGCTAAACACTCCAGGAACCAAAACCCTCTTTGTTAAGAAGATTTATGAATCAATACGATTTTTAGCTTAGTAGCCTTTTCAAGGGACTAGTACCGCAAGGCGGAAGTCAAAAGTCACTCATTCAAAAGTACTATGGAATAAGCTCTTTAGGGCTTTTCAATGGTCTGCTTATTTACGCGTCCGCTGTACTAGGGAAGATCAAAACTCCCACGAAATCGTGCCCTGCACCGTGAACGGCTCACCAGGATAAACACGCAAAAGATCACGAGCAGACTCAAAATAATCCATATCAAACAGATTTCTGAAATTAAGCTGTGCGCGCAACTGTCCTTGTTTATAGAAAATGGCAGCATCAGTACGCAAATAGCTCGGCAGTTCAAAGGAATTGTCTAAATCTGCCTGGCGTGAGCCTATATAGAATAATCCCAAACCAAAGCCGAGTCCTTTGAAACTACCAGATTGAATTTCATACTTCGTCCACAAATTGAAACTATTTTTGGGTACATTGTTGAGGCGATTACCTGGTGTGTAAGTCTCGTCTTCGGTGATTGTGGCATCCGTGTAAGCATAACCTGCAATCACATTCAAACCGGGTAAGATTTCACCTCCAAGGCCCAAATTTTTTCGTAACTCATTCTTAATAGCTGGCGATCGCGCAACCCGATCACTAGCCGTTACCAACATTGCGGACGAATAAAGCAGCTAAAAGCTTACTTGATAAATATTCTTTAGATGTAATACCACACTTCAAGTTACGATAAATCTCACTTCTTGAGAGCATCTACACTCCGATGGCAAAACCTGCCGATGTCAGTACCAAAAAATTAATCAGTCTTGCACCCGACAACTGGGTAAGATGGGTAACCCAGATTCCAAATCTCGTTGCTGGGGAAATTCTCACCAGTGAATTTCAGTGGATTAGCCGAGAAAGTGATGTATTAATCCGTGTCACAAGTCCCCAAAACGGAGAATTTCTGGTTCTCAACGAATTGCAATTACGCTATCAATCCAAAATGCCACGTCGAATGCTTGCATACGCTGCACTTGCAGAAGAAAAATATAACTTACCAACATACCCCGTTCTCATCAACATTCTTAAAACCGGTAACAACGAAATACCCACAAGCTTTACATCAAATATTGCTGGATTACGGGCAATACAAGATTATCGGGTAATTAACTTGTGGGAAGTCGATGTCAACATTGCTTTTGAACAACCTTTACCATCATTACTGCCGTTTGTACCTATTCTTAAAGGTGGTGAAAATGAATCTACTATTAGAGAAGCATTGCAAATTCTCCGTGCTGATGAACAACTAAACCAACTCGAAACGGTCTTAGCTTTTTTTGCGACGTTTGTTTTAGAGAGTGCCCTAATTCAAGAAATCATGAGGTGGGATATGACTGTATTACGTGAGTCGCCTTGGTATCAGGAAATTTTACGCGAAGGAGAAGCACGCGGGGAACTGCGAGGAATACTTTCTAGTATTGAAATTAATTTAGAGTTGAAATTCGGTGATAACGGGTTACAGTTAATGCCACAAATCAATCAAATTAATGATTTAGAGCGTTTGAAGACATTTTTACGGAATGTTGTAACTGCAAATAATATTGAGGAATTGCAACAGGTTTTGTAATTTGAGACAGATAGTCATTCATTGCCTAAATAAGCCTCAATCACCGCTGGATTATTTCTGACTACAGATGGTTCACCCAAAGCAATTAATTGACCGAAATCTAATACCGCAATGCGATCGCACAAACCCATAACCAAAGGTACATGGTGTTCAATCAGGATGATCGTCAAATTGAAGCGATCGCGCAGGCTGCGAATAAATGCACTGAGTTGCTGCTTCTCGTTGGGGTTCATCCCCGCCGCCGGTTCGTCGAGGAGTAAGATTTGTGGTTTTAATGCTAAAGCGCGGGCAATTTCTAAGCGACGCTGATCACCGTAGGCAAAGTTTTTGGCTTTTTGGTCAGCGCGATCGCTCAAGCCAATCATATCCAATAAATCTAAAGCTTTTTGCTTAGTTTTAAGTTCTTCACTAGGCGCTGGTGGTAATCCCAAAACTCCTGCAATCATATTACTTTTAATATGTAAATGCCGAGCAATTATCACATTCTCTAATGCCGATAATTCCCCAAACAAGCGGATATTTTGGAAGGTACGGGCGATACCTAAAGCAGCAATTTGATGAGGACGCAGTTGAGAAATTTGTCCACCTTGATAAATTAATTGACCGCTAGAAGGTGGAATGAAAGCGGTAATCAAATTAAACAGTGTTGTTTTGCCAGCACCATTAGGCCCAATCAGTCCAAAAATCTCATATTTATTTACACTGAAAGATACATTATTAACTGCTACTAGACCACCAAAGCGGCGAGTCAATGCTCGTGCTTCTAAGACAATATTACTGTTAGCTGCTGGAGTACTATGTGACATTTTTGCATATTATTATGAATAGTTCACTTTGGGATTTTGCGTCTTTGGAAAATATCTGGAGTAATTAGCCCTTGGGGGAAAAATATTGTACCTATTACTATTAGTAAGCCAAAAATAATTAGTCTCCCATCGCGCAAAAATTGTGCTAACCAATTAGGTAAACCACCAGTATCAGCTAGGCTTCGCAGAATCTCTGGTAAGGCTGTAAATACTATACCTCCGACTACCGGCCCTAAAAAAGTTCTCGAACCACCAATCAAAACAAAAGTTAAATATATAATACTGGCATCAAAAGTACCTTGACGAGCATTCCAAGTATTCAGGAAGTGGGCGCTAATTGCACCTACAACCCCTGCAAGCATAGCCCCTAGTGTAAATGCCAAAACTTTGTAATAAGTGGGATTGATTCCCATTGCACCCGCTGCTAATTCATCTTCACGGATAGCTATAAATGCCCTTCCTACTCGGATGCGTTCTAAACGGTAAAGTAACACCATACTAATTAATAGTAAGGGCAAAACAATCCATAAATATTCAAGTTGTGTTTGGAAAGGTTGAGGAATGCCAAAAATCCCGACAGCACCGCCTGTAATATCCAGATTGAGAGAGATGACTCGCAGAACTTCTACAAAAGCAATAGTAGCGATCGCTAAATAAATTCCTCGCAACCTCAATGCTGGAATTCCCACTAATACACCCAATAAACCAGAAATTACACCAGCAATTAACATCTCCAATAACAATAATGGAATGGGATATAAACTAATACTAGATGTCAAAAATTTTGTGGACAGAATTGCTGCAAT
Source organism: uncultured Nostoc sp. (assembly GCF_937863485.1). Lineage (GTDB taxonomy): Bacteria > Cyanobacteriota > Cyanobacteriia > Cyanobacteriales > Nostocaceae > Nostoc. Next base: position 23,295 of record NZ_CALMFY010000145.1, read on the forward strand.
ATACCCACCTAAAGCATAAAATCCTGGACTAGCTAAAGACAATTGCCCTGTCATTAGCGGTAAGTAAAGTGATAATCCTAATAGCGCCCCCAATACCATAGAGACAATTAAAGAACCGTAAGTAGTGAAAAAATCAGCCATTTTAAAATATATTGATTAAGCTTAATAAAACTATCATTTTCATCAACTATACCGCTCCGAAATCAGTTGTAAAAATCTCTCTATTCTACTTCTCCGTGTACTCTGCGCCTCTGCGGTCAATACAGTTCAGTTAAGCATTTCTTTCTTCTCTTTGTGTCCTACCCTGCGGTCAGCCACTTTGTGTCTATGTGTTGTTCTCTGCGAGACGCTGCGCGTAGCTTGCTTCTCCGTAGGAGTATGCGGTAGCCTGCAAGAAGCCGATAACGCTACGTCTCTTTAAACTTTTTGAATAAACCGCCGTCCTAGTAAACCTTGGGGTCTAACTAATAGCATAATAAACAAAATTCCAAAGGCTACTGCGTCTTTATATCCAGAGAATTCAGCAGGAACAAACGCCTCGACTAATCCAATTACCAAGCCTCCCAACACTGCACCGGGAATACTACCCAAACCACCTAAGACAATTACCGCTAAACCGCGCAAACCAAAAGCAATGCCGAAATATGGCCCAGCAATACTAACACTAGAAGCGACTAAAGTTCCTGCTAATCCTGCTAAAAAACTGCTGATGAAGAATGTTAGGATGATAAAGCGATCGCTATTTATTCCTAACAAACTAGCTGTAGTTGCATCTTCTGCGATCGCCTGCATTGCCTTACCATATTTAGTTCGATTGATAAAATAGGTAAGAATTGCCACAATCACAACTGATACAGTAAAAATTACCACCTGAACACTGCGAATAGGAATTGGGTTTTCTGAACTACCAAAGTTAATAGCAGGCGGCAAATTCCCGTAAGTATTTGCGGGGTATGTGTAACTTTCTGCGCCTACTAAATACTGAATTAAATTCACAATGATCACTGCTACTCCTAAACTGGAAACAACAGTTAGTAAAGGGTCAGATCCTCGACGACGCAAAGGTTGAAAAGCAACACGTTCCATCACTACTCCTACCAATCCCGCCAAGATACTTCCTAAAATCAAAGATATAGCAAATGGTAATTTTATCGGCAGGGCTGCATTAGCCAACAAGCCGTTAAATCCAAAGTTACCACCCATAAGTGCATAAGTGAAATATGCACCCAAGGTAAAAATCGCACCATGAGCTAAATTAATGATCCCCAAAATAGAATAAACCAAGGTATATCCTAAGGCAAAAATTGCATAGACACTGCCGATGGATAAACCATTTAATAATTGCTGTAAAAATATATTTATATTCATGTAGCAACTATTTGAGGAATAGGAATTTACCCTGACTACCGTCTTTTGCCATTTTTATTTGGGCAACATAGAAATCTTTTTGAACAACTTCACCTAGAGGAGTAAAACCAATTTCACCCAGTGGTGTATTGTATGTTCCGACAAGAATCTGTTTGTTTAATTGCGTCCGCAATTCTGGTAGCTGTAATTTGTTAACTTTGCTATTTTTATCTAAAGCTTGGAGTGCTTCGACATAAACCTGCACTGCTGCAAAAGCTTGAGCGCTAAATTGGGGTGGCTCTTTTTTATATTCGTCAGTATAGGCTTTATGAAATGCTGCGTTAATTTCACCTGGATGTTCTGGACTGTAGGCTTGAGCAATCAACACGCCATCACAAAGTGCCTTACAAACTGTCAATAGATTCGATGTGTTTAGACCATTTCCACCAACAATTAAACCTTTATAACCCAGTTCCCGCAATTGTCGCACTAAATTACCACCATCAGCAGCCAAACCAGAAATAATGATTAAATCTGGTTTGAGATTAATTGCATTGGTAGCTTGGCTTTGAAAATCTGTATCACTGGTTTGGAACTTTTGGACTGTTACCAATTCCAGCCCTTGATCCTTAACTGTTTGCTGAAAAATTTCTGTTTCTGACTTGCTAAATGCATCATTTTGAGCATAGAAAACTGCGACTTTTTTCAGTTGGGGGTTTTGCTTAAGTGCAGCTTTCACCGAATTAGGCGCAACGATGGAAACTGGTGCAGAAACACGAGCAATGTAATCTCCAATTTCGGGAATGTTTTTAGCAGTATTCGATGGCCCAAGAATTGGTACTTTTGCCCGTTCGCCAATAGGATCAGCACTAAAAGCTTGCTGTGACAAAGTTGGTCCCACAATCCCAATAACTTTATCTTTGTTAATTAAAGTTTGAAAAGCGTTAATTGCCCCTGCTTCATCACCGCTAGTATCTTGAAACACTAATTTAATTGGAGTGCCATTAACACCACCTTTACTATTGAAATACTTCTCGGCAAGTTTGGCTCCAGCAACTTGCTCTTGACCTAGTAATGCTACATTGCTAGTTTGGGCAACGGCAATACCGATAGGAATAGCACCCGACAATGCACCCGTTGTCGCTGCTGTATTGGTTGCAGTGTTATTTGGGGTACTATTTGGACTATTATTTGGAGAATTTGTCACAGTGCTAGTGCCACCACCACAGCCTGTTAGTAACAAAGCGCAAGTTGATAATAATGCTGTTGTCCGAGCGATCGCGTTGTTCATCGTTAAATAATCATGTAGTTATTAGATATTCGGCAAAAGCTAATAGTAAATTTTCTAATCTGCAAACAAAATGACGCAGATTCACACTTTTGCACGAATTCTATTAAATCATTCTTATTTGACCATGCAAAGCCAAATTTTCAAAGTGTTTGTCAATACAAATTGTAATTAGCCGTGATTTTACCATCCCAGGTAAAACAAATTTTTACCTAGATTTTACCTAAAGTTTACTTTGGTAGAGTTTAATTCAACCTGTGTTCATGCAACGGCTGATAATAGCAGTTCTATCTGCCAGGGGTAAAAAGACCCGTCCAAGTCATCGACTACTACAAATTGCGTTTCCAGATTGAGTTTAACTTCCGTGATCCCAAGTAATTTTGGGGTTTGGAAGAGATTTCATGACTAAGAGTCAAACGGCGGTGACTAACGCGGCAAATCTCTCATTTTTTATGGTCAACTTGTCCCATCATCTTCTTGCTAATTTCCATCAACACATAGCCTAAAATGGATCAAGTCGAGTTTAGCGTTAGTTTCTCAACGACTCCCCATTGACAAGATTTGAGCAGTATACCACTAATAATTGTACAAGTATAAACAAGGAAATTTTAGATGCCTCTAATTCAACATATAGTTTTGTTAAAATTTCAACCACAAACTCCTGCTGAAAAGATTGCAGATATATTTAGACATCTCCAAGAAATTACGAAATTGATTCCTGGTATCACTTACTTTACAGGTGGTAGATATTCCAGCAACGAAGGCTTGAATCAGGGTTATACGCACGGATTTTTAATGACTTTTGAGAGCGCTGCTGCCCGCGATGCCTATTTACCCCATCCTATTCATGAAAAAGTCAAAGTTGAAATCTTATCGTGTATTGATGATGTCATCGCATTTGATCTTGAAGGCTGAACTACTCACACTCAATGCGAAGCGGTGAGCTTCTGATGGGGGAGGTGGTGAGGCTGTTCTTTAGCAGGGAAAGTTGGGGACTTGAACAGGGTGATTATTTTTTAATATATAGAAAGACCCATTGAAGAAGGCAGTTCTTGCTGAAGGTTCCATTTAGAAGGAGATTCAAACCCCTCTGTCAGGGGAGCCACAAAACAAAAAAATTTGAACCTATCCCACTAATAAGATTTTCTGAATCCAGATTTAGTCAGGTAAAATTTATTAAGTCTTTTTTTCACTACCAGCTGATCCCTTAGGTTCGTAGTGACGGCAAACGTTACATGGGCCGTCGGGATTGACAGCACAGCGGATATAGCCAGATCGGGCATTAAATTTGCAGCTGATATCGCCAATCAGATAACCCACCCCTTCTAAATAATAGCGATCGCCTTCAACAGGTCTAATGTTGTGTCGTCCCTGCACCATTGGAAAATTCATCGCTGCTTGCCTGATCCGTAAGCGCGATCGCATAAAGTTTTTGCGGATCATCCACAGGGAAAACAGGGACGGTAAAAAACCAACGGCAATCACTAAAAGTGTCTTTAACACCTTGTTTTACCTCTTCTGTGCGCTGATTGATTATCCCTGATGTTGCACCTGGTTTTACGGAAGTGCAAATATTAGGGCAGCTTTGCCTATTTGCCACCAACTGTGGCTGCAATTAGCAATGGCAGTATGGTATATAGCAATTTTGAAAAAGAAGTTCCTTCTGCCACTTCAATCAGCATAACTGTTAAATCTTATGGGTCAGCTGCCGTTGAATGTTGATAATTATTAAGATTTGTTGACTAATACCTTTTTAAGGAAGCGTTTTGTGTCAGCCTCAGCCCCACTCTTGTTTTTTCTGTGTCGCTGCGATGCTAATCTTTTTTTGGTTTGCTGACGAAGTTGCCGTGCTAGTAGGGTTGCTTCTCTTTCTGCTCGGAATAAATCAACTCTTCGCGTCGTCAGAATAAATGATTCGTCTGGCTTTCGTTTCACCCAAGGGACGCTAATTGACTGCCAAATACAAATATTTTTGCATTTTAGAACTGGGTAACGTTTTTGAGTATTAAGTGTGTTGGCGATCGCTTTCAACTCCAATATCGCTGCTTCTAACTCTCCCGCCATCTGATTGATGCGTTCGACTTGTGCTAGAAAACGCTCCCGTTCACTGATGATTTTTTCCTCTTGGGGTTGCAGTGGCACTATAGCAGTAGTTATAGCTGTAGGCTGCAACAGCGAAACTTTGAGCAAAATGGGCTTTTTGTCTGTATCTTCGATTTTTTTCATACTACCTCAAGCAAGGCTAGCTGACTTGTAAGGCATTTTAGCAGCATAATAGTATATTTGTACTAAAGAAATATATTTACCTTGAACATCAGCGATGTCTACGACGAGCTTCTCTAGCTTATGCAAAGTGCTGTATGCTCCGAAATGCTTGTTTTAAAGGAAATCTCTGAGTCAACACTTCTCGGTTAAGCTTTAAGCAGTGCTGAGAACGGAGAATTTAAGTTGTTGACTATAATTTCCAGTTCCTCTATAGAAAAAGTGAATGCTCTACGCTTCATCTTGAGGGATAGAAGCGTAGGATGCCCAAGGGGTTTGCTCAAAACTGCCAGGAAATTGTGCCCTGTATTGTCAGGGGATCGCCAGGTATAATCCGATTTACGTTTTGTGCAGAGACAAAATAATCAGTGTCGAACAAATTCTTGATATTGATCGCAGCTCGGTAATTGTCCCGCTTGTAATAAATAGCTGCATCTGTGCGTACATAACTAGGTAACTCAACCGTGTTGGCTAAGTCGGCTTGCCGATCTCCGTAGTAAAAAGCTCCTAAACCGAAGCCTAATCCTTTTAAACTGCCGGATTGAATTTCGTAAGTTGTCCATATATTGAGCGCATGTCTTGGTACATTATTCAGTTGATTACCTACTGGTAAGTCGTTATCTTTTGTGATTACTGCATCAGTGTAGGCATAGCCGGCAATGACGTTCCACCCCGGTAAGATTTCGCCAGAAATATCAAATTCAATCCCACGACTGCGCTGTTCCCCAACTATAATTGTTAATCGAGGATCATTTGGATCTGAGGTTGGCAGATTCGTACGAGTCAAATCATAAAATGCCAAGGTTGCAGCTAATCGGTCACTCAAATCTGCTTTAACCCCGATTTCATACTGCGTTCCTCGCTCCGGTTCCGGTAGAGCTGCACCGAATGCAGATGTCGCTTGGTTAAATGAGCGGCTATAGCTGGCGTAGAGTGAGAGCGGTTGAATGGGCTGATAAACAATGCCAACACGGGGGCTAAAAGCTTCTGCTTGCTTAAAGTCGCTTGTTTGAGCAATTAAATCCTCATACTTTTGATTGGCAATATCAAAGCGTCCACCCAAAAGTACTTTTAAGTTTTCTGCTAGGGTAATTTGATCTTGAAGGTAAAAACCTAATTGTTGCACTCTATTTTTGATATTAAAATCTGGAACACTAGCTTCTGTAGCAGTTCCGTACACAGGATTGAAAACATCAAGAGGAGTAGTGTCATTGAAAAGAGCTTTGGAATTAGTGTCTGTTTTGCTCAGGTTAAATCCAGCGACTAGCTCATGCTTGATACTTGCTGTTGTCAACTTACCGACCACAAAATTGTCTAGATTATAAGCATTTTCATCGTAGTCAAAATCCTCAACAGCTCTTTCTAATGTACGCAAATCATCTTGTAATCCGTAAGAAGCTACAAGATTTCGTCTTAGGCGAAACAAAGAAGTCTGAAAAACGCTCCGCGCTTGCCAGTTATCGCTAAAGCGATGTTCAAAATTATAGCCAATCCGAAATGCACCATTAGAGGTGTCATTAAGATTAGGCTCACTCACAAAACGATTACGAGGAATTTTGCCATTGGGGTTAGGCAGGACGCTTCCCCGTGCCGGTATCCCAAAATCATAGGGTCCCTCTGCATCAGAATAGCTTGCTTCTAGGGTCAGCTTTGTTCTGTCACTAATTTGCCAGCTTAAAGTCGGTGCAATTAGATATTGCTGTTGCTCATAGAAATCAATAAAGCTTTCGTTTGTTCCAGCAGAAGCATTCAAGCGATACAACACCGTTTTACTGTCATTCAACGGACCCGATAAATCAATTGCACCGCTATAGGAATTGTAGCTGCCAGCAAAGGCTTCCACGAAGTAGAACGGATCGCGCAATGGTTGCTTCGTCACTAAGTTGACTTTGCCGCTGAGTCCGCCTTGACCGAATAGAACTGAAGCGGGTCCTTTGAGCACTTCAACCCGCTCAATATTTGAGCCAAACCCGACACTGCTGATTGAACGGTCTTGTATCCCATTGAGTAGAGTCTCTCCAAAAGCATCAAAGCCCCGAATTTTGATGACATTGAGAGGATCGCGAGGGCTTCGACTTCCTACCACGACACCCGGCACATTTTTTAACACATCTGTGAGACGAGTTGCTTGCTGGTCTTTAATTACCTGTTGCGGTACCACCTGAATCGATTGGGGAATATCGCGTAACGGTGTATCCGTTCGGGTGCCTACACTAGTATCAGGTACGCGATAGCCGTCTTGCTCACCCGTCACTACCAACTCAATCGGCTCATCCTGCTGTGTCGATGGTGTCTGGGGGGGTGTTTCACTTGCTGGCTGCTGTTGTTGAGGCTGTTGTGGTGGAGAAGTCGCAATTGCAGCAGAAGTTACACCAAAAACCAGACCTGCATTATCATCGAATAACTCAACCGTTGGTAAAACCTTCTCACCCACCACCGTTACTTGCACAGTATTTGCGTTCACATTCGTTACTGTTATCTCAATAATTCCCGCGAGTGGCTTTGACGAACGAAATGTGAACGTTTCACCATTAGGTAAACGCAGTTGTGAGTTAGGTATATCAGCAATAAAGTTATTTCCAGTACTGCGATTTGTGATTTGTAGTTGCGCCCCTTTGTCAGTCTGTAAAATTACCTCCACACCTTTTTCAGTGGGAGTAGCTTTAACTCCTGTAACCTGCACAATTTCTGATAAGGGTGCTGGCAACTGCACTCGTCTTTGAGCGCTAGTCTTGGGATGCTCTATCTCACTGAGTTGGCGAATCTCTCTAATTGACCTAGAATTGCGTTGTACAGATGCGACAGACTTACTTTCTACCTCTTGCTTGGGTATTTCTTGAGCAGTGGCGCTCATTGCACCCCAAAACAAAATAGAACTTGCCACGAAGAAAATTTTCGATAACAGCTTTGGTTTCATTTACTATTCCACACACCTGTCTATATCATCTGACTGAAATAATGTCAATAATCCAGCAAATAGCTGCTTTACTATTGAGAGCAATTAGTATCAAGTAAAAAAAATATTACAGCTAATCAATAATAAATTACAAGTATTTGTCAGCTTTTATTCACAAAGGGAGTTGAATAATCCCAAAATAATCTCTGAATATGGCAATTGTTTAGCTATTTTTATTCAGCAATATACATTCGTTAAAATTTAGCTAAGATGATGAGCAGTTTATCAAGAGGTTTGGAACATAAAATTTTTCTGTTGGCAGATGACTCCCAATATTTCTCGGTTAAGCCAAAAATTAGGTAGATTAACTGTTATTCCCTAGCAGGCGATCGCAATTTTTTGGATATGGCTGATATGAGAAATTAGGGATGAACTTGCTTCTATAGCATCAGGGCAGAACCAATCCCATTGTCAAAAAAACTCCTTCAAAGTTTCGATCCAAAAAACTACTTCAGAGAGTAACTGAAAATCCTCTCAACAAATTAATTTTTCTGTTATCAGTACTGCTCAGAGTTGAAATGAGAAGTATTCATATCTGAGTGAGAAGTAAGCGATCGCATTTGCATTTGGTAAGAATATCTTAGAACAGCTTGAATCCAAAGCAAAGGTTTTAGGAATTGAAAAGTTATTTACACAAGCCAGTATTACAGCTAAACCTTTTTTTGAAAGCTAGAACTTTATTGTTGTGAAACAGCAAGAGGTAGAACGAACGTAGAGGGCAAAAGCTGATAAAGTTTGTCATGGTAAAATCAATTTAATAATTACTAAATTGGTTTGATTCAAAACAGTAGTTTCGACGGGTGTAATCCGCTAAAGAGTATTTAAGCTGCAAAGAATAAGGGCTACCGCTGACTAAAAGTGAATTATTTTATAAAAATGAATTACATTATTCAGCCATTAGTTGTCAAAAAATAAGTATTTTAAACAAAAACGACTTTTTTATCTCGCTGTAATCTTGAATTTTTTGTTTATCAAGAAAGAAAATACTGAATCTAGTGGAATTAGTCTTGTATACCCTAAGAAATAAAGCTTAGTTATTCCATTAGAAAGAAGCCAGCGTAGCTCTTACTATCTAAAGTAAACTTAGGGATATTGAAATAAATCTCTGAACAAGTGTTTAGTTGGATTTGTGTCTGCTTCTGGTTAAAAAAGACACTATTCATCACCAAGTCAAATTCAAAAAGAATAATCTTTCTTTTTACCTAGAGTGCGTTAGCATTTTTTTCGGTAAAATAGCCAAGTCTAGCCAAAACACGAGTGATGAAACAAAGGATTCGCCACAATACCCTTGATTTTCATTTAGGAATATTACTATGACCACACACGAGCAACTAGACCAATGGCATGAACTAGCACAACAGTTGCGTATCGATAGTATTCGCGCTACAACCGTTGCTGGTTCAGGTCATCCTACTTCGTCCATGTCAGCCGCTGATCTGATGGCGGTTTTACTCTCCAAATATCTCCGCTACGATTTTGATAATCCACATAACCCTAATAGCGATCACTTCCTTCTCTCTAAAGGACACGCTGCACCTCTACTCTATGCCATGTATAAAGCAGCGGGGGCAATTACCGATGAGGAGTTATTGTCGCTACGGCAATTTGGTAGCCGTTTAGAAGGACATCCCACACCAGTCTTACCTTGGGTTGATGTGGCGACTGGCTCATTGGGACAAGGATTACCAATTGGTGTGGGGGTGGCTTTAGCAGGTAAATATTTAGATCAACTTCCATACCGTGTCTGGGTATTGCTGGGTGATAGCGAAACAGCTGAGGGGTCAGTATGGGAGGCTTTTGATCATGCCTCACACTCCAAACTAAACAATCTGATCGCCATTATCGATGTCAATCGACTAGGGCAACGCGGTGAGACTGAACTGGGTTGGAACACACAAGCCTATGCTGCGCGTGCTAGAGGCTTTGGCTGGCACGCAATTGAAATTGATGGTCACGACTTGACAGAGATTGACCAAGCCTTTAGCGCTGCTTTGAGCATCAACGATCGCCCCACGGTAATTATCGCCCGCACAAAGAAAGGCAAAGGTGTGGCTTCTGTGGAAGATATAGGTGGTTGGCATGGTAAAGCATTCAAACCCGACCAAGAGAAAGAGGCGATCGCGGAGTTAGGTGGTGAACGCCACATAATAATTCAAGTCAACAAACCCGAAGAACAAAGCCAACCTGCTGCAACAGGGAATGCTCAACCACTGCAACTTTCTACTTATGAAAAAGGTGCAAAGGTCGCAACACGTAAAGCATATGGTGACGCTTTAGTGGCATTGGGAGCCGCTCAACCCGATGTAGTTGTCCTTGATGGCGAGGTGAGTAATTCCACTTATGCCGAAGATTTTGCCAAAGCCTATCCTGAGCGCTACTTTGAGATGTACATTGCTGAACAACAACTGATCGCAGCAGCGGTGGGTTTGCAGGTGCGAAAATACAAACCCTTTGCTTCCAGCTTCGCAGCCTTCTTGAGTAGAGGTTACGACTTTGTGCGAATGGCGGCTATCTCTCGTGCCAACATTAAATTAGTGGGTTCCCATGCTGGGATATCCATTGGTCAGGATGGCCCTTCACAGATGGCACTGGAGGACTTAGCAGCCTTCCGGGCGGTGTGGAGTAGTACTGTACTTTATCCCAGTGATGGCAATCAGACGGCTAAACTAGTGGCGCAGATGAGCGATCGCAATGGCATTGTCTACCTCCGTACCACCAGGGAAAGCACACCTGTAATCTATGGCTCTGATGAAGAATTCCCCATTGGTGGTAGCAAAGTAATCCGTAGCTCTGAGCAAGATCAAGCTACAGTGATTGCGGCTGGTATTACTTTACATGAAGCACTTAAGGCTAGCGATCGTTTAAAAGACGAAGGGATCACGGTGCGGATCATAGATGCCTACTCCGTCAAACCTATTGATGTAGAAACACTTCATCAAGCTGCACGCGATACCAAGGGGAATTTAGTCGTGGTTGAAGACCACTGGATGGAAGGCGGACTAGGTGCGGCTGTGCTTGATGCCTTTGCTGGTACTAGTAGTATTCCTACTTACAATGGCCCTCAACTGCGACTAATTAAGTTGGCAGTGCTTGATATGCCAAGTTCCGGCACCCCAGAAGAACTGCTCCATGCTGCCAAAATTGACGCCGATGCCATTGTTGAAGCGGTGAAATCGCAAGTCAGACAGCCAGTAGGGGTATAAGACAATACAGTTAAGTTAAGGATAATTGTAGGTTGGGTTGAACATTCGTGTTACCCAACAAATGCCCAAAAATGTTGGGTTTGGTTCCTCAACCCAACCTACACAATATATTTTTTGATTGATTCTGATACCGTTTCTTTGTAAAACTACATATATTTACTTACCCCCCGGCTACGCCGTCCCCCCTTGGCAAGGGGGGACTTGTTATGTGCATCTTCATACAGAATTGGTATGAGGCAGAATGGTAACGAAGCGGGAGATTTAAAAAATGTTGGTAATGACAAGCTTTTAAGGGAGGAACGTCTAAAGCACCCTTTTAAAAGATTGACTTAAATCCACTCGTAGGATTAAATTTCTCTCAATAACTGATTAATTTTATTTTGCAGTTTTTCGCATAATTGTTGTGCCTGCCGATAAGCTACTGTACGCTCTTTGTTTGAATAGTTGTACAATTCTGCTGGTTCTATAGGCTGAATAAAGTAACGTAGGCGAGTTCTCATTGCCCAAATTCCCATTGAAGGAAACAGAATTAAGACAAACATTAAAGGCGAGAAAGGCAAGAAGGGTAATTTGACTAGTCGTTGCAATTTCTCTAAATTAACAGTCCAAGGATGTAAAAATTCACTGCCGATGCAAACTACTGGGAGAATGGGAATTTGATAGCGATCGCTCAACTTAATAAAACTTACATCAAACTTTTCTAATTGATAGCGTCTTTTCCAACCTTTCAGAGGGCCACGGATACCTTCGGGTGCATATAAGAGAATTTTATCTTGAGCCATCGCTGCCTCAAAATCATCTAATTCGGCTCGCACACCACCCAAAACCTGTGACCATTTAGATGGTAGCCACCAAATCACCCAAGGATGCTCAAATAAAGCTGGACTTGCTACGGGTTGTACCACCCATCCTCTAGCTTCACTTAATAAATAACCCAAAGTCAAAAAATCCCAAGGAAAACACATCCCTGCGTGATTCATTGCCACAATCAATGGCCCTGTTGCCGGCAAGTTTTCGACTTGTTGCAATTCTCCCCGAAAATAGTATTTAACGATGGGGCCAACAACTTCTTCACCAAAAGCTTGTTGATATTTGGGATCAAATTCACCAACTTCTTTTTGGGGTGAACGAAAACCAAGACGCAACCAACGACTTAGCAACGCCAGATAAAATCCGCCAGGAATTAAAAATAATCCATATTCTAGCCAATTCCAACCGTCTGAATCGGTGTGATAGTGTTGCCAATGCCGGTTGAATAAAATTAGCCAGCCTGGAGGATACCAAAGACAAAACCAATCAAACCAGCTAAATATATAGCCTTCACCTGGTGTATTTTCCAGTTGACTGTTGAGCAGGTTTTCGGAGTGTTGATTAATCAAAACAGTTAAAGTTCAGGCAAAAATTTTATTAAATGTACATTATAGCTTTATAGTTTTGCCATTGGCAATCTTACTATATTTAAAATTAATTACAGGTTTGGAAATACATTTCAGATTTGGTTACCAAAATTAACGATAATTTGGAAAAATTTATATATGCAAACTATTAGAGAAAACTTATGTATCAAGGTTATCTATAGCAATCATAAATCAAACGCACAAAAACAAGATCCCCGACTTCGTAAAAGTTGTCGTGGATCTGCGGATTACAATTCTCACAAATCAAATAGGATTGCTATATATAGCAATCCTAAATCATTTGTAAAAAATCACAGTTGTTGATACTCTGAACAA
>NZ_CALMFY010000146.1 GCF_937863485.1 uncultured Nostoc sp.
ATTTATTAGCGATCGCACCTTTTTTGTCCAACCTCACAAAATCGCGTTGCTCCCACCCGATGTGGTATTACTTGATGAGCCTCTGAGTAGTCTGGATGCTCAAACACGCGCTCTCTTACAGGATGAATTCCTCCAAGTATGGCGTGATACGGGATGCACGTTTGTCTTGGTAACTCATGACCTGGATGAAGCGATCGCACTTTCGGAACGCGTATTTCTCTTAAGGGCACGTCCTGGTAGAATTGTCAAGGAATTTCAGATTGATTTGCCCACAGAAAGATCGGCGATCGCCATTCGTACCGATCCCAGATTTCAGAAAATCCAACGTGAGATGTGGTCAGAGTTAACCACACAAGTATTACAACAACAAGACCGAGGATTCTCGCTTTTTAAAGCTTAATTGAATAATATGAGAACTACCCGCAATAGAATTTTAGCCTTTGGACAATCTTCTCTCTTTGATAGCAATAAAAAGTTAAAAAATCCCCGTTCTCACTCCAATCAAATCCGATGGGGACAACGCATACTACAACTAGCGATACAGCTTACACCTCTGGCTGTGGTTTTACTAGTGTGGGAAGTTGGCACAGGAGCATTTAACATTTCTCCGTTTATTGAACCGACACTTGTCGGTAAACCAAGTGCTATTGTCCAAGAGGTATGGCAATTATTATTTAGTGGCAGTATATTTCAGCACATCTTTGTGACATTTCAAGAGGCGATAACCGGACTAGCCTTAGCAATAATTGGCGGTATTAGTCTCGGAATTGTTCTAGCTTATTCTCCATTAGGGGCAAAAATTACTCTTCCTTACGTTCAGATATTTAATTCTCTACCTCGTATTGCCCTAGCTCCCTTTTTCATTGTTTGGTTTGGGATAGGATTACTCTCGAAAGTATTACTATCAGCTTTAGCTGCTTTTTTTCTGATATTTTTTACAACTTATCAGGGACTCCAAAGCATTGAACGCGAATTAGTTTCTGCTTTTCAGGTCATGGGTGCAAATCGCTGGCAGATGTTGTATATGGTTGTATTGCCTTCGGTTCTCAGCTGGGTAATTGCTGGAATTCGCACGAGTTTGGGTATGGCTTTAGTAGGGGCATTAGTAGCTGAGTATATCGGTTCAACGCAGGGATTAGGTTATCTGTTGATGTCAGCACAGGGAACTTTGAACGTTGATAAAGCTTGGGCAATATTAGTAGTTTTGGGATTCATTAGCGTTTTACTCGATTGGGGGGTGCGTGTTCTAGAAGCCTACGTTTTACGCTGGCGACCCAATCCTAGAGAACTATAGAGTTTTACCATCAAGAGATCGCATATGGCATCACCGTGCCAAAAAAGGTTTTTTGTATGCTAAGGAATTTTCAAGTGCCTGAAACAACGATCTCTCAGAGGTCATAACTATAGGATTTAGGCATAATCAAAGCGTAGGCGTAGCCCGTGCTTTGTATACAAAAGCTCTAGAATTTATAAATGACAAAAGTTTTCGGAGAGTGACACAAGAGGGGTATAACTTACTAGAGTGAGCACAACAGCAAGCTCTACGATGAGGAAACCTCTATTGCTATCAAAAAGCAAAACCATAAATGTGCATCCTGCGGTTTGAAATTCATCGGTGAGGAACGAGTACACCTGCACCACCCGCACTTTCATCAGGTGTTTTTCCATCTTCTTTTTGAACTGCACCGGCTTACGTCCTGGCTCCCAGTCGCTCAATTCTTCAAGGAGTTGCGCTGCCAGTTGTTCACCGCCAGCGATCGCTGATTCCCGTAGCCTTTGCTCCAGATTTTGGTCATACTGTTGTATGAACTGGCTAATCTGGTCAAGACATTCAGCTTGTTGCTGGTTGAGTTGCTCAGAAAGTGCCGGGATAATCACCGGACGACCAATAACAACTTGCAAATAGTCTTCAAGGTCGGTCAGAGTCGGAAATGCTCTTAGCAAGTTGGCTTTTACAGATTCTTGCTTATCCTGCGATAATTCCCAAGTATGGAGTGAGAGAAACTGGTCAATCCGTTCCTGGTAATCTACAAGTCCCGCTTCGTAATCAGCTTTTAATTGATTTGACAATTATGGGAAAAGACCTGCTTCTGAAATTAGAGCGTGAAACTCTTCTCCA
>NZ_CALMFY010000147.1 GCF_937863485.1 uncultured Nostoc sp.
CGTCATCTGACTGTTCCAAAAGATATCATCATGTACTCTATTCCCCCATATACTCCTCAACTTAACCCCACCGAGTGTATCTGGCCATTACTTAGAGAACGATTAGCCAATCAAGTATTTGATACACTCGATTCTTTAGAGATTGTCTTGATTGAACGGTGTCAGTGGTTGATGAACAATCCAACCACTGTTAAAGGAGAAGTCGGATTTTCTTGGTTGTGTTCAATATCACGAAATGTAACAATACTATCTTTGGCAACTTCGTATTATCCACCAGTATTTGTGGTGTATTAATCGCCTCTGCTTGTAATATTGGTTTAACCCCCTTAGTGCGCTCAGATGTCCTAGCCTTAACTCGTGGCAGACTTACTTGGGTTGAGCAAAACTACATTCGTCCTGAAACTCTGATTCAAGCTAATGCACGATTAGTCGATGCTCAAGCTCAGATTCCTTTGGCGCAGATATGGGGAGGTGGCGAAATTGCATCAGCTGATGGTCTACGCTTTGTTGTGCCTGTACGTACCCTCAATGCCGGGGCTAACAGCAAGTATTTTGGTCAAGGGCGTGGTATTACTTATTACAATTTTACCTCGGACCAATTTACTGGTTTTCATGGTTTGGTTGTCCCAGGAACCTTGAAGGATTCTCTCGTGGTTCTGGTAGGGTTACTGGAACAACAGACCAGTTTGCGTCCCAGAGAATTAATGACTGACACCTCTGGCTACAGTAATGTGGTTTTCGGACTGTTCTGGCTGTTGGGTTATCAGTTCAGTCCGCGCTTAGCAGATGCGGGAGAAGCCCGCTTCTGGCGGCTCGACAAAAACACTGATTACGGGGTGCTAGATAAGTTAGCACGGGCTACAGTTAAGACAGAATTGATTGAGCAGAATTGGGATGATATGTTGCCAGTGGCAGGGTCTCTCAAGTTGGGAACTGTCAGTGCCTTAGAAATTATGCGGGCTTTGCATACAAGTAAAAAACCTTCTACTTTAACCAAGGCTATTGCAGAATTGGGGCGAATTTCTAAAACTTTGTATTTGCTTAACTATATCGATGATGAAGATTACCGTCGCCGCATCTTGGCCCAATTAAACCGAGGTGAGAGCCGTCATAGTTTAGCTAGATCTGTGTTTTTCGGTCGTCGAGGAGAGCTACGTCAAGCTTACCGGGAGGGGCAAGAGGAGCAATTGAGTGCATTGGGGTTAGTGGTTAACGTACTGGTGTTATGGAACACTTATTACCTGGATGTAGCTCTTAATCATTTACGTACTGAAGAGAAAACTGTCATGCCAGATGATGTAGCTCGCTTATCCCCTTTAGCACACGACCATATTAATATGTTAGGGCGCTACCACTTTCATTTGCCTGAGTCTTTAAAGAATGGCGGGATGCGTCCTTTGCGCTCTGATAAAAGTGCAGCAAAAGCATGGGCTGAAACTCTTTACTGGTAACTCTTTCAGCCTTAGCGTAAGTTTCTGCACGATTGCTACAAAAACCCCACTATGGGCTTAATCTTCAAGAGTATCGTTTATATGGGCACATAGTTAGACCAGCCGGAAAAGACGGATGTTTTGAATTAATCCCTAACATGGCAGCAATCTGTTTAATGAATGAAAAGACTGTCAGAAAAACCCTACAAATCTTGATTGCAGACAGGGAATTTTGGGCAAACTTCACACCTCATGCTGTGCCAAGTCGCAAAAAATCAAAATCACCTGTTGCATCCGTTTTAGAAGCAACAAAGACAGCTATCGAGGCTTTGAAAGTTGAGAAATAGAGCAGTTGAGTAAAAAGGCTCCTGTGCGGGGAGCAGAGGAAGAGGTGGGAGGGTGGGGAGATATTGCTTCTCACGCTCCTCCAGCAAATAGCTCTCTGCCCCTTGCCTCTTCTAAAAAGTTGACTGCGATCGCCGTTATAGTTTAGCCTCCAGTTTTAGATGAAGAAGCTGTACTACAAGACATGAGGAAATATCTTAATTGTGGCAGTGACATATTGAGGCACACCGCAAGGCGAGGTTATTTCTCTACTCCTTGCGACCATTGCCCTCCACGGGATGGAAAATCGGATACTCCAAGCCTTTCCTACAAAATGGAAAGGAAAACAAAGGATACAACAACCCCCTTCTATTATCCGATACGCCGACGACTTTGTGATTCTCCATGAAGACTTAACCGTTGTCCAAAGATGCCAGCAAATTATTGCTGAGTGGCTATCAAACATGGGTTTGGAACTGAAACCAAGTAAGACACGCCTGACCCATACTTTCAACAAGTATGACGACAATGAACCAGGATTTAATTTTCTTGGGTTCAATATCAAACAATTCCCGGCGAATAAACACACATCGGGAAAGAACATTAAGGGAATTTTACTTGGTTTCACAACAATCATTAGTCCCAGCCAAGAAAAGCAGACGGTACATTACATGACAAGTAGTTAGTACCATCAACACCCATAAAACAGCATCTCAAGTGAAGCTAATTGGGAAATTAAACCCAATCATTAGAGGATGGGCAAACTACTACTCGTGCGTAGTGAGCAAAGATGCTTACCGCCATCAAGATTATTTAATGTACCAGAAGTTAAAGGCATGGGCAAAACATCGCCACCCTAATAAATCTGGAAAATGGGTGTCAAATAAATATTGGCACACTAATGGCGGTGATAATTGGGTTTTTTCAACCACACAGGAAAAGAATCCCCTACGATTATTCAAACATGGTGAAACTCCTATAGTTCGTCATGAAAAAGTCAAAGGAGATGCTAGCCCTTATGATAGCAACCAAATTTACTGGAGTAAAAGAAGGGGCGCACATCCCGAAATGCCAACAAGAGTGGTAACACTCTTGAAGAAGCAGAAAGGAAAATGTACTCACTGCGGATTATACTTCCGCGAGGAAGATGTACTGGAAGTTAACCATGCAACACCCAAATTTAAAGGTGGAAAAGATCAATACCCAGTAAACCAAAAAGTTTTTCACCAAAGAGCGATCGCTAAAATAA
>NZ_CALMFY010000148.1 GCF_937863485.1 uncultured Nostoc sp.
TTTTTGTTAGCGTTCGTTTTTTTTTTTTTTTCGTTATAATTTTTTTTTTTTGCGTTTTAATTTTTTTTTTTTGCGTTTGCATTTTTTTATTTGGCGTTCGCATTTGTTGATTTAGGGTTCGCATTTGTTGATTTGGCGATTACTGTTGCTGATTGCACTTATTCTCAAACAACAAATCGATATTAAAAATGAGTAACAATACAGACAAACTCGTAATTATTTCGTTGAACTTTTGATGAAATAAATCCACAAAACTACCCATCTCAGCAAAAAAGATACTCCATTATGTTGAAAAAGGAATTATTAAAAAAAGGATATCTCATGTCTTTAAGAACTCGTGGTTCTGCTGCTGTTGACAAAGCCCAACTTCGTCTCGCCTTGCTTAAATCCGTTGAAGAAAATCTGGATTTAGGACACGGATTAACCATTGAAGCCTACAACCACCTGATCAATACTACCCGTGCGACGTTAGAAGCTCATAACACGCTTGTGTCCAATCTTGAAGAATCGCGTAAGACAGTAACCCAGATGGATAAAGCCCTCTCTGAAATGTCTGAACGAATGCTAAGTGGAGTTGCAACTGTCTACGGCAGAAACAGTATAGAGTATTCCAAAGCTGGCGGCTCTAATGGAAAAAGAAATAAACAATCTAGTTCAAAAGTTGCTCCACTTGTAGCGGTTCTTGCCAATCAACCTGCTCAAGCTGCAATTGCCAATGCGTCAACTAACGGTAAAAGCACAACTCCTTTACTGCAATAATTTACTTCATTCATAAATCTAGTGCCGTGTCAAGCCTAAATTTGTGCATTAAATGTAAGTTGGGTTGACATAAGGAAACCCAACCTACGTTTAATCCATCTGAATTTTATAGTGGCGATGTCTACGACGGGCTACGCCTACGCCTTTGAGTTACGATAATACCTGCAAATACCTTGCCGAAAACTACCCTGGTAACTTTGCCAGATGGTTACTTGCATCTGACACTTCCAATATCCAAGTACTCAAAACCGAACTCAACCTCGACCATAACTCAACTAGAAGAGTTAGCAGAGGCGCTGTTAAATTTCTCCAGTCAAAGCGATTTAGTGAATTACTTAAGATATATCTTTCTACCTCAACCTAATCAGAAAGATTAAGCGACGTATACGCAAGAAAAAAGGGGCAGAAAGTAGGGCGAATTCCAGCATCTTTCTCCCCTTTTCCTGCTCCCCTACTTCTCTACTATGAATTATCAAAAAGCGTTACAACTTCGTCCCACACTCAGCGCAGAAGTTGTGGGTGGGAGCATTTTTTGCATTGCAGTTGCTACAATAAACTGGCTCTGCTGCTGCTTTCGGCGGTTGCTTCTGCAAGCCAACCATTTGAGCGTTGCTCTTGCCAGGAGCTACCATTGGATAGCAGTTTTCGTCTCTGGTGACGTGGACATTCAAGATGACTGGGCCTTTGTGTGCCAACATTTCGGCGATCGCATTTTTCAATTCACTGCGATCGCTAATTACCATGCCCTTAATCCCATAGGCTTTTGCTAACAACTCTACGTCTGGCATCCCTACCTCCATGTTTGAGCATGAGTAACGCTCACCATAGAAGGCTTGCTGCCACTGGCGCACCATCCCTTGCCAGCCGTTATTGATAATTATTGTCTTGACATTTATCCCATACTGTGCAAGTGTACCAAGTTCCTGCAAACACATTTGGAAACTGGCATCGCCGCTGATACAAATGACTTCTTCATCAGGAAAAGCCACTTTAGCGCCCATTGCCGCAGGTAAGCCAAAACCCATCGTTCCCAAACCAGCACTAGAAATCCAGCGCCTTGGGCCATTCTTCAGGAATTGTGCTGCCCACATTTGATGCTGTCCTACATCTGTGGTGTAGAAAGCCTGGGGTGCTTGGCTACTTACTTCTACGATCACTTCTTGGGGGGAAATGCTGTCGGCATGGTGCGGCACTATTAGAGGATACTCTTCGCGCCAACGGTTAACTAAATTTAGCCATTCTTGGTTTTGATTAGGTGTAGCCTTGATGCCTGCTTCTTTGCATCGACGCAATAAGTCTACCAACACATTCTGCACATCGCCGACGATGGGCACTTCAGGAACGCGGTTTTTGCCGACTTCTGCTGGATCGATGTCGATGTGAATTACTTTAGCGCGGGAGGCGAATTCGTCTAACTTGCCAGTTACGCGATCATCAAATCTAGCACCGACGCAAATCAGCAAGTCACAATCACTAACGGCGAAGTTAGCGTAAGCGGTGCCGTGCATCCCTAACATTCCCAAAGCTAGGGGATGATGTTCGTCAAAGGCACCGATCCCCATTAAGGTTGTGGTGACAGGGATGTTGAATAATTCAGCTAGTTCTTTTACTTCTTCATGGGCACCAGCTGCGATCGCACCACCACCGACATACAATAGCGGACGGCGACTTTCTGTAATCAACTGGATCGCGGCATTAATTTGTCGGGGATTTCCCTTCACCGTGGGACGATAACCGCGTAACTTCACTGAACCTGGTTTTACAGGTATGTAGTCAAATTCTTCTAAAGCTACATCTTTGGGGACATCAATCAAAACTGGCCCCGGACGCCCAGTGCTAGCGATGTGGAACGCTTCGGCGACAATTCGCGCCATATCTTTGGGGTCACGCACTACATAGGAGTGCTTCACGATTGGTAGCGTAATCCCGTAAATATCAGTTTCCTGAAAGGCATCTGTACCAATGGACGGACGTGCTACCTGTCCTGTAACCACAACCATCGGGATTGAATCCATGTAGGCTGTAGCGATGCCTGTCACCAAGTTCGTTGCTCCTGGGCCAGAAGTGCCAAAGCATACTCCTACTTTTCCTGTGGCACGAGCGTAACCATCAGCAGCGTGGGCTGCACCTTGTTCGTGTCTCACGAGAATGTGCTTCATAGCACCAGTTGCTTCTACTTTATACAGGTCGTCGTAAATTGGTAGAATTGCCCCACCAGGATAACCAAAAATATAATCAACCCCGTGGCGCTGAAGGCTGTCAAGCAGAGCAAAACCGCCAGATGCACGTTTGGGCACGACTGGTGGGCTAGAAGTACGAGACTGTTTGTGATTCTCAGTTTGTGGCAGACTAATTTGGGAAAGCGATCGCACGGCCAAACCTCAGACTATAGCTAAAATAAATGCTGAATTCTGTAGTTAAGATTTCATTTTAATTGAAAACGTTCAATCAAATTCTAAGAATTTTATATATTAAATATAAAGTTAGATTATTAGCCTACATTAATTAAATTACGTCTTGCAAGACTGTGCGGGTATTTTTCCAAGCCCAAACACCGACAACTACGACAACAATACTCATTCCTACAAGCACAAATCGCAAGCCCAGAGCATCAGTTAATGGGCCAGTAATCGCCAGAGGTAACGCCAGAGCGATATTGACGGCATGATTTTGAAAGCCAAATACTTTACCGTGCATCGTAGGTGGTGTTTGCTGTTGAATTAAAGTTTGCATGGGTACACCAATTAAGGCAGCACCTACACCCAAAAATGCACAGAGTCCTAACGCCAGCAATAAGTTGTGCGTAAAAGTGAACACCCCTAAAACTAGTGCAATCATCAAAAATCCCATTAAAGGTAGGGGCTTCTGACGCAATTTATCACCCCAGTTTCCTAAAATCGCCGCACCAAATACCATACCTACCCCTGCTGCTGCCAAGAAAAAGCCAAACTGTTTTTCTTTGAGACCAAACTCCTCGGCTAATCGAATCGTCAGCACTGTTAAGGCTGCAAACACACAATATAAAGTTGTCAGTTGCAGCATGGCGTTCAAGATCAAAGGGTTTTTCTTGAGATAGCGCAGGCTCTCGGTGAATTCAGCCCAAGCGTTATTTGATGCCCGATGCTCCGTTGGTCGTTTGGGTTCTTTAAACCTAACTGGCTGGATAATAGCACCCGATAATATGTATAATCCACCAACCACAAGCTCTTGACCGTATTCTTCTCCCATCAAGCTTTTCGCCAAACTCAAAATCGGCTCTCCGATAGCAAAGCCAACAATTAAAGCTCCCATCATCGTGCTGCTAAACAGTGCATTGGCTGCCAACAAATTCTCTCGCTTCACCAATAAGGGAATGGCTGCTTGTTCAGCTGGTGCAAAAAACTGCGTCACTGTGGAAATGGCAAAAGTCAGGATTAACAGAATCAAGAACTCTCGTGGTAACAAGGGAAGACACAGCGTTAATATTCCCCGCACAACATCTGAGCCGACCAGAATCAGCTTTTTTGGTAAGCGGTCAACAAAGATACCACCAGCAGAACCGAACAAAATTGCTGGTATTGTAAACGACAGCATTAAAGTTGAATACATAGAGTTTCGTGCCAACCCACGAAGCGGTGGGTAGTTCTCCAGCAGAGCAATCAGCAAAACGAAGAAGACCTTATCTGCTAACTGGGACAGCAGTTGCCCAATCCACAGGAGCATAAAACCACGGTTTTTTAGCAGTGCGCCAAACCCGTTATTAACAGCAGTTGGTTCAGTTGGAAACATTTAGATACTTTGCTTTGGGTAGATGGGGTATGGGGCATGGG
>NZ_CALMFY010000149.1 GCF_937863485.1 uncultured Nostoc sp.
ATGGAGTTCAAAGACTCATTAATGGAGTTCAAAGGCTCATTAATGGAGTTCAAAGACTCATTAATGGAGTTCAAAGGCTCATTAATGGAGTTCAAAGGCTCATTAATGAAGTTCAAAGGCTCATTAATGAAGTTCAGAGCCTGATTAATGGAGTTCAGAGCCTCATTAATAGAGTTCTGAGGCTTGCACGTGATGTAATACTTCTTCCACTCCCTCTTTCCATTACCATTTTTTTACGATGCGAGTTTTCTTCTTGGTGCATCAAGAATAACTTCTGCGACTGAAAAATCACGTTTAATCTGCAAACTGTTGAGATACGCTATTGGATCATCGGCGTTAAAGGGAGTACCATCGAACAGTTTGATGGGTTGGCGAATGTAGCTAATATCTAAACCTAATTCCCGTGCAGCGGTACTGAAGACACGAACTTGGCATACCCTTTCCACAACTTCTACCCAATTTCTGGGAAACGGAGTGTCACCCCAACGCGCCAATTGACTCATAATCCAAATTTGTTCGGTGCGGCTGGGGCGGTTAATGGCAGACTCAGAATAAAACTGGTGATGGGCATAGTCCCGCAACGGATGGTCTAAGTCACAGGTAAGACTATCTGGATCTTCGAGTTGAATGTATTCTAAATCAGTGCTGACGTACTCTCGCCCTGCTAAGATTTCCCGAATCTCTTGGGAATTATCGGGATTTGCACAATACTGGCAAGCTTCTAACAAAGCTTTGGTTAAGGCGATATGCGTATTTGGATAATTTTCTGCCCAATTTTCTCGCACACCAAGAACTTTACCAGGGTGTCCCAGCCAAACTTCTAAGTCGGTAGCGATGGTAAAGCCGACACCTTCCACAGCCGCGCGGTAGTTCCAAGGTTCGCCGACGCAGTAACCATCAATGCTTCCAGCTTTTAAGTCTGCTACCATCTGCGCTGGGGGAATGGTCTTCATATCTACATCGCCATCGGGGTCAATTCCTCCAGCCGCTAGCCAGTAACGCAGCAGCAAGTTGTGCATAGATGCCGGATGTACTACCCCCATTGTGTGCCTTTGTTCGCGGGTGAGAATCAGGTGATTTCTGAAATCTGATAAGGTTTGTACACGTTGGTCGTAAAAACGTTTTGCTAAGGTAATGGCGTTACCGTTGCGAGTCATGGTAAGGGCGGTGACAACAGGCAGGGGTTGGTTATTATGTCCTCCCAGTGTTAACCACATCGGCATTCCCGAAGGCATTTGAGCCGCATCTAAGTAACCGCCAGTCATGCCATCAACGATGCCGCGCCAGCTACTTTCCCGCACGAGGTTGACTTCATCTAAACCATGCTTGGTAAAGAAACCTTTCTCTTTGGCAACAGCTAAGGGGGCGCAAGCAGTCAGTGGCAAAAAGCCAATTTCTAGATTAACTTTCTCCAACCCATGACGAGCGATATCCGCAGTTTTCCGCGCCCGAATTTTCTTGATGCGTTTCTGCTGATTGAGGAAGTAAATCATTTCACTCCGCAAGCTGTAATAGCTGGGATGTTCTACAACTTCCATCCGTTTGCGGGGTCTAGGAATATCCACTTCCAAAATCTCCGCAATTTTGGATTCGGGGCCATTGGTTAGCATGACAATTCGGTCAGACAACAGCACCGCTTCATCAATATCATGAGTAACCATCACAGCAGTGACTTGATTTTCTTCGCAGATTTGCATGAGTTGTTCTTGCAAATTACCGCGTGTGAGTGCATCCAATGCACCGAAGGGTTCATCTAATAGTAGCAACTTGGGGCGAATTGCTAAAGCGCGGGCGATCGCAACTCGTTGTTTTTGTCCCCCAGATAACATTCCCGGCTGTTTATCAGCATGGGGACGCAAACCCACCATATCTATATGTTTTTCAGTAATCGCTTGGCGTTCATGGGCTGGCAACCCTTTCATTACTGAATCTACCGCCAGGGCAATATTTTCTCTAACTGTCCGCCAAGGTAGTAGCGAATAATTTTGAAACACTACCATCCTGTCTGGGCCTGGTTTGATGATTCTTTGTCCTTCTAAAGTCACAAGACCTTCAGTGGGCAAATCCAAACCTGCAATCATATTCAATAGTGTAGATTTACCGCAACCGGAGTGACCAATTAAAGAAATGAATTCTCCTTTTTTAATTTGGAGGTCGATTCCTTTAAGGGCAATATATTTGCCCCCACCAGTTAATTCAAAAACTTTTTCAATTTGATCAACAGCTACAAACATACTCTATTTATCCTTTGTCTTTCGTCATTAGTTCTGGGTACGTGGTCATTAGTCCTTATACCAATTCTCCATGAAGATGCACTTAATATTTTTTAAACGAACCGCAAAGTACGCAAAGTACGCAAAGAAAGCAATCAGTCAAGGAATAAATTATTAAGTGCAAGTTTACAGAGAATTGGTATTAGTTTCTTACAAATGAATAAAGACCAACGACTAAATAATTACTAATTTGTAATACTTGCCTTTGGCGGTAAGCAAGCTATGTAATTCGGAATTCAAGGTATAAGCCCCTAACTGTTAGTTATGGAGATAAATAAATTTACTCCTCAATTAGGTTCCTAACTTCAGTCGTGGGGTAATAATTACGAATTACGAATTATGCTGACTTAATGACTATTTCTGTTCTGCTGGCAAAATCTTGTTTTGAAGCCAACCCATGATTTTATCTAGGATTAAACCGACAACGCCAATATAAATTAGAGCCAATATCACTTCGCTGACGTTGTTATTTTGATAGGCATTCCAGATAAAAAAACCAATCCCGACGATACCGGACATAACAATTTCGGCGGCAATAATCGCTAACCAAGCTAAACCGATCGCAATTCTCAAGCCGGTGAAAATGTAAGGTAAAGCGGCAGGAATCAGAATATTAATAAAATATTCTTTGCGGCTAAGTTGCAGGACTTTGGCAACGTTGTTGTAATCTTGGGGAATTTGGGTGACGCCAACGGCAGTATTAAGTAAGATTGGCCAAATTGCGGTGATGAATATTACGAATAAGGCGGCTGGTTCGTTTTGTCGCAAGGCTGCTAAAGAAATGGGAACCCAAGCCAAAGGTGGTACAGTCCGCAGTAGTTGAAAGATGGGGTCTAAAGCTTTGGACATGGTTTTATTCACCCCAATCAAAATGCCCAAGCCAATACCAACGATCGCTGCTAGGGTATAACTGATAGCAACTCGTTGTAAACTGGCCCAAATCTGCCAAAACAGACCTTTATCTATGCCACCTCTGTCATAAAAGGGCCAGAAAATTAGTACCCAGGTATCTTGAATAACCTGTATTGGGCCTGGTAATGTCGCACCGGGAGTGAAAGCGAACAGTTGCCAGAGAATCAGGAAGATGGCGATCGCGATCGTTGGCGGTACAATGTCAGGAAATTGCTTTTGCAGACGAGATATAAAGCTGTTATTAAATCTTGGGGTTACAGGGCGTTTTTGGGCTATTGTCATGATGCTTTATTTTCCTGATTATTTGTCATTGGTATTTGGCTTGTACAGATACGATTAATCGCGTCATTTACCTTGTACAGACGCGATTAATCGCGTCTCTACTAAACTTTTTTGATTTTGAGACTTTTCAAATATTCTTCGGGCTTTTCGGGGTCAAATTTGATGCCATCAAAAAATTCTTCTACACCGCGAGATGTATTTGTAGGAATATCAGCAGCAGCAATACCAGCTTCTTGAGCAGCTGCTTTCCAAATATCTTCACGGTTGACTTGATTGATTAGTTCTTTAGCTTTTGCAGCATTATTCGTAATGTAATCTTCTGGTAAAAATCCCCAACGGACGTTCTCGACTATAAACCATAAATCATGACTTTTATAGGGATAAGAAACATTACCTTTCTCATCTTTCCAGTAATAAGCTGCCATTGATTTATCATCAATTTTGCGTCCATCTCCCATGTCATACTTGCCTTGATATGGATCTGCAAGAATTTCCGGTGAGGAAAGATTAAAATAATTTCGTCCAGCCAGAATTTGCGCTGCTTCTTTGCGGTTATCAAAATTATCCAACCACTGCTGTGCTTCCATGATGCCCTTGAGCATCGCTTTCGTTGCCTTGGGATTTTTGTCAACCCAGTCGGCTCTCATGGCAAAGTATTCTTCAGGATGATTCTTCCAAATCTCTGCGGTTAATGCTGCTACGTAGCCAATTTTCTCTTTAACAAGACGATATGGCCAGGGGTCGCCTGTACTGAAGGCATCCATTGTTCCTGTTTTCATGTTGGCGACAGTTTGAGCCGCAGGTACTGTAAGCAGCTTGACATCTGCATCAGGATCTATGCCGCCAGCGGCTAACCAGTAGCGAATCCATAAATCTTGGTTGACATGGGGGAAGGTAAATGCAGCAGTGAAAGGTGTTGAGGATTTGAGTTGCGTTAACAGAGATTTAGCACTAGCAAGCTGCAAACTGATACCTTTACCTTGGTGCTTATTAGCGATCGCAATTCCGTTACCATGTGTAATTAACTGACACAGCACATACATCGGAATTTTTTGATTGCCTTTGGTAATTAAACCTTCTGTAATTAAATGCGGCATTGGCATTTGCCATTGACCGCCATCAATACCACCCCCCGCAGAACTAATTTCTACATTGTCCCGTGCTGAACCCCAAGAAGCTTGCTTAGAAAGATCAACATCAGTCATACCATACTTAGCAAAAAAGCCTTTTTCTTTAGCAATAATTAAAGGAGCAGCTTCTACAATTGGAATATATCCCAGCTTGACTTTCGTAGTTTCTGGTTTTTGTTCAGGGCTAATATTAGCAACTGTCTGAGCAGTTGGGACAACTTGAGAGTTCTTACCAGTAAGGTTGTCAGGGGGATTTCCTAAACAGCCTTTCAGGAACACAGCACCCGCAGATACTCCGGCAGTTAAGATTAATTTGCGGCGGGAAATTTGATTAAAAAATTCTTTCATCAAGTCTCCTTCAAAATGAATTTTATTGTTTATAGCTATGACAAATTAGGCAAAGATAAACAAATTTATCTTGCATTATCAATAGATATATCAAGCTATGATAGTCGTGCCAATTCAACCTTTTTTTGAAGAAAAGGCAATATCAACTATCTTTAATAAACCTAATGACTTATATTAATTGATTGAAATCTACCGAGGAGGTAACTTTCCCTTGTTCAAATTAGTTTACTTGCTTTTAAAACAAAATAGTTAACTCCGAAAGGTAAATTATTAAATAAATATTATATTGCAGGTATAAGTAAAAGTTTATGTATCGCAGCCAACTATCTAAATAAGTACTATTCAATAGCAATAAATCTATAATTCATATAATCTTTTATTTATGATTACATCTCTAAGCCAGGACTTACGCAAAATAATGAAAAAACGTAGACGCGGAGCGGCTTGCCGCAGGCTACCGCAAAGGACGCAAAGGTATAAGGTTTCAGAGAGTTATTGCGTAAGTTTTATAAGCAAGAAACAATAACACTAAAAGTAAAATACGAAGTTTCGACTTTGACTTCTATAAATATTGCTAAGGATTCAGGTGTAGCCCTTTCAAGATGACTCGAAAAATCTCTTTTTTTCTCTCTGCGCCCTCCGCGTCTCTGTGGTTTAAAAGTCTTTTTTTTAACTATAGAGGCACAGAGAACACATTAATGTAATTCATAATTTCTTATAGCGTGTTAGCTCTGAACTCTCGACGCTCTGTTTTCGACCACTGATTTAATGAGTGGAGCGTGCTTGCTCTGTACAGTGTCTAAAATTTCTGAATTATGAATTCATAATTATTTGGTCAAAGGCAGGCTATTCAGTAACGCCCTTTTTTAGTCAATACAGCGGTTTTCAATTCAAAACCGCTGTATCGTTGGCAATTAGACGGACAACCTCACAAGAATCAATCAACTTTTAAACTGTCGCTTTTACTAATGAAACTCTTAGCTATCGCTTAAAACTCCATCTAAGTCGAAGATAACCCCACTAAATTTCTGAGTGTGTATCTGCCAAGGTGGGAACTTTCACTTCTGTTTCGGCTTGTAAGTCGAAGTCATACCACTCGTTACGCCATTGCAGGCGAAACTTCAAACGCGTCCAGTTAGGTGGTAGGTTGGGACAGGCAACGGGGCCAAATTGAGTCATCCGAATCCCGCCAAACCCGAAAACTACCGCTTGCCATACTCCTCCAGCACTGGCGGCGTGAATTCCTTCGCCTGCGTTACGCCTTACATCCTCCAAGTCTACCAAGGCCGATCGCAGAAAGTGCATATAGGCTTCGGTTGGTTGATTGAGGTCGCAAGCTAAGATGGCGTGAATGGCTGGGCCTAGTGAAGAACCATAGCTGTGGTCGGTGCGCTGGGTGTAATAGTCCCAGTTGGTGGTAAGGGTGTTATGGTCGTAGCGATCGCGCAGTAAGTACAGCAGCATCAATACATCTGGCTGCTTGAGAATCTGCTTTTGGCTTGTGGCTTCAATTCCCAACAAACCTTGCAGAGATTTGCTGCGCGGTTCATAATCACCGAAGTTAATGTCTTCTAACTGGAAAAAGCCCTCAAACTGCTCAATTAAACCTGTTTGGATATCTTCATTGATAAATAGACGCTCTTGAATTTCCGCCCAACGGTGCAGACGCTCTGTGGTTAAGTTGAGTTTTTGCCCCAGTTGGGCTGAGGTTTCAGGGTAAGCTTGTTTGAGCCAGTCCCACAGCGCCAAAGCTGACTGCAAATGCCACTGAACCATAAGATTGGTGAAGGCATTATTATCGACGCGATCGTGATTTTCATCAGGGCCAATCACATCTAGGATGTCATAGCTGTGGCGCTCTTGGTTCCACTGCACCCGACTTTCCCAGAAAACAGCCGTATCAAGGATAATTTCCGCGCCATAATCCCGCATCCAATCATCATCGTTGGTAATCTGCCAGTAGTGTAAAACTGCATAGGCAACATCAGCAGTGATATGCACTTCAATGTCACCGCACCAGATGCGGATTAATTCACCGTTGGGAGTTGGCACCCAGCGCGGAGTTACTTCATCTCCAGTGGTAGCACTTTCCCAAGCAAACATTGCCCCTTGATAACCTGCTTCTTGAGCTTTGCGTCTAGCTCCTGGTAAGGTGTGGTAGCGGTAGGTGAGTAAGTTACGCGCTAGGGCTGGTTGAGTTAAGGTGAGGAACGGCAGGATGAATATTTCCGTATCCCAAAAGATGTGTCCGCTATAGGCAAAACCGGAGAGGGTTTTGGGAGCGATGCTCACCCGGTTGTCGTGACGCGGTGTAACAGCTAGTAATTGGAAGAGATTGTAACGGACGCTTAACTGAGCCAAGCGATCGCCTTCTATAATAATGTCACTGTCTTGCCACACTTGATCCCATGCAGCAATGTGAGCTGCCAATAGGGTAGTATATCTGGGTTCATCAGCGAGTCTTTCTAAGGCGGTTGCGATCGGGACTTCTGTTTCCCGTGAAGTAAACAGGGTGACAATCTTTTCGACAGTCGCCGTTTTTCCTGGGTATAACTCAAAGCTGGTTGTCAAAGTGGGAGAACTAGAAGCATTTTTGATGCCCACGGGTGTAGTTTCCTCACCATCTACAACTAACTTAGCAGCCATCCCAAGTTCAATACCTGAGTAGAGGGTTTGACTATTTAGCCAGATAATCTGGTCTATGCCACCTTGGTTTAAGGTTCGCCAATGTTTAACGCCTTGGGTATCTGGTTCGCTGTCAAATCCTGCTTCGACGGTAATTTCACCCTCAAAGTCTACGGATGTAATTTGAGCGCGAATCGCCAAAACGTGTTGATCTGCTAAACTGGCGAAACGCTCGAAGTGAAAATCGAGGGTATGACCACTAGGACTACGCCACCGCAGATCACGGCTAACTAAACCTAAACGCAGATCAAGCCGACGTTCGTAGTTGAGAATTTCACCACTGTCCATGCTGAAGCGTTCGCCAGCTACTTTCACTACCAATGGCAGCCAGTTGGGACAGTTCACAAGTTCGGTATGAGCAATTGTCACATCATCATAAACACCGTGGATGAGTGTAGCTGGTAAATCCTGGGAATACCCTTCCTCAAACGTACCCCGTACTCCTAAGAACCCATTACTAAGGGTGAAGACGGTTTCTTTGTGGTGCAACTGCGTCTGGTCAAACTTCGTTTCAATAACGTTCCAGTCAGTAGTGTCAATCAGTTGCTGATTTTGTTGAGAATTGTGAGTGGATACGTTGAGCATGAGTAATAAAACCTATGTCTTGATGCTGGCTGTGGGTAGGATGCAGTACAATTAGGAGTAATCTTTTAGTGATTAACTCCTTTTTTCTAGTGCCTAGACTTGAATGTTGCCTAAACACAGAAAAAATACGTTACTAATAACAGTAACGTTTCAAATTTCATCTGTCTAGAGTCATATTTACTTAATAACGTAAGTTAGAACTAATAAATTTCAATCAGAAACGAATTGATCGAGTTTTTGATCAATTTCTCTCATATTTATAAGCTTTACAATATAATTTATCGCACTGACAAACAGGCAGTATAATCTGAAATTATTTTTGTTTTTTATTTTTAATTGAAATTAGCAAGAAGGGATCAGATTCAATCCGGTTTATATCAAACCTAGAGCATCAATTCAGTAATCAAAAACCTAACCCCCCAGCCCCTAACGCTAGTAGGGAAGGGTTAGCTCAACTCCCCTCTCCTACGAAAAGCTACGGTGTATACACAAGTTTGAAATAGTTTACTCACCTGGTTTTTCGCGTCAGTTTTACCCCACCCTAACCCTCCCCTTGTCAAGGGGAGGGAACTAAATTCCTGTTTCCCCCCTTTCTAAGGGGGGATTAAGGGGGGTAATTTGACTTGTGTATACACGGTAGCCTACGAAAAGAGGGGTAGAAGGAGAGGTTCTTCCAGGATTATTGAATTGTGGTGTTCTAATTTGATCAGGCTTTTCCTCCTTCCCATACTCTGCATGGGAATGCATTCATCGAGGCTTTGCCTGAATATTTAACTGCTGAAATTATTATCTCATCTCCACTTTAAGAGTTTTGGCTTTGATTCATGCTCCCCAACGCTACAAGGGTTAGGGTTGGGGGTTAGATTTGAGAGAAAGTTGCACAGGGGGTAATGTTTTGTTCTTTTACCATAAGTGGTATATTGGCACTTGACCTGACCGAGTACAAACGGGAGCAACGCGATTTTGTGAGGTTGGACAAAAAAGGTGCGATCGCTAAT
>NZ_CALMFY010000150.1 GCF_937863485.1 uncultured Nostoc sp.
AGGTGCTAGAGATGGTCAAGCCAGATTTGGTGTTGACTGGACCACGGGTGGGTGCATTGGTGAAGAAACTACACTTGCCTTATGTGAATGGTCATGGCTACCACAATGGTCCATATATGGGCTTTGAAGGTGCGGTGAACATGGCACGTGATATGTACAATGCCATTTACTCGCCACTGATGAAATTGGCTCAAATTGATATCCGTGATGAACAAACAACAACTGTTATCCCTGAAAAAAATAGGAAATTTATCGAGAGCAAAGTAGAACAATCGAAATCTTTTGATATCACATCAACCGAACCTATTGCAGCACTTGAAAGTTCAAAAGTTGAAGCTCAACCATTGCTACTAGATGCTAATCAACCATTACCTTGGGAGAGTGAAGTACAGCAATCGAAATCTTTTGATATTACATCAACTGAACCTATTGCAGCACTTGAAAGTTCAAAAATTGAAGCTCAACCCTTGCTACTAGATGCTAATCAACCATTAACTGAATGGCAGCAAATTGGTGGTAAATTTTCTACCTTATTGAAGCAATTTTCTAATTACTTAGGTAGATTTTCCACCGAATACCAACTGCCAATTATTTGTTTTGCTACAATTATTGCAGTAATTATTGCAGTTAAGATAGTTGTAGCTATATTAGATGTAGTGGATGAAATTCCGCACGTAAATCGAGCTTTTGAGTTGACTGGAATTGGTTACTTAACTTGGTTTTTTTTCCGATATCTACTCAAGGCTTCTACTCGGCAAGAATTAGCTGCACAAATTAGTTTTATCCAAAAAGAAATTGTTGAGGGACAAGATTCGTAAGCTGTTATGTCTCCATATTTGCTTGCTTTCATAGTCAAAGAAGGCATAGGGCAAACGCATTCATACTACCTAAAAACTTTTGCAACAAACTTACTTATGGAAGTTGACTTTGGTGTATGTAACTGCTGATGATGGAAGCAAAACACCGCCTTGGCTTTCCAGTTCATTATTTGACAGACTGTCTGAATACAGTATTGGTTTATCTGGATAGAAAATTGTTGATCTCGGCATAGGTACAGGAACGGATGCATCTCACCTTTGCAAATATACCCTTTGGGTTTACCCCTTTTCTGTCACTCTCCAAGAGGGTAATCTTTAGAAGCTTTACCAGTCATTCAATACAAGCTATCCTATTACAAAAACTTGGTGCTTGTATTTGTTATTAGGAAAAAATCTGGCGATGTCTGCGGCGGGCTACGTCTACGCTTCCTGTACAAAAGCTCTAGACTTCAGAAATGGCAAGAGTTTTCGGAGAGTCACAGAAGAGGGTTACCAGTCCCCCCACCCTGATGGGAAGCCGCTTTGCGTCTACGTGACGGAGACCGCCAAGACGGGGTCGGTCTCATCTGTTCCCTATTTTATTTCACGTTAATCTCATCGCTACACTACCCGCATGGGCTGGTAAACCTTCGGAGTAAGCAAGGGTAATTGCTGCTTTCCCTATAGCTTGTAATGCTTGTTGGTCGCATTCCAAATAGGTAATTCGTTTCATAAAATCATAGACACTCAGACCGGAAGCAAAGCGGGCTGAACGCGAGGTTGGTAAAATATGGTTGGGGCCGCCAACATAATCGCCGATCGCTTCTGGAGTATATTGTCCTAAAAATATGCTCCCTGCACACCGAATCTCTTTAGCCAAAAGTTGTGCTTCATCTACGCATAATTCCACGTGTTCTGGTGCTAATTGATTTAAAAGAGGAATACTTTCCGTTAGGTCATTAACAATGATTACAGCACCATGTTTTTCCCAACTTTGAGTCGCTACTGTTTGGGTGGGTAAGGTTTGGAGAATCTGCTCAACAGCTGCGATCGCATCTTGGGCAAAACTTTCCGAATCAGTGATTAAAATAGATTGGGCGCTGGGGTCATGTTCTGCTTGTGACAGCAAATCCCAAGCAATCCACTCTGGATTATTTTTATTATCTGCCACTACCAAAATTTCCGAAGGACCGGCGATGCTATCAATCCCTACTTTTCCAAATACCTGGCGCTTGGCTTCCGCCACATAAGCATTACCAGGCCCAACAATTTTATTCACAGGAATTAAAGTTTCTGTACCATAGGCGAGGGCGGCTACTGCTTGCGCTCCACCAATACTATATATCTCGGTTACACCTGCTACCTGAGCAGCTGCCAAAACGGCGGGGTTTATTTCTCCCCCAGGCATTGGTACGGTCATCGCTATTCGCTCTACTCCGGCAATTTTCGCGGGTAAAG
This sequence comes from uncultured Nostoc sp., assembly GCF_937863485.1. Lineage (GTDB taxonomy): Bacteria > Cyanobacteriota > Cyanobacteriia > Cyanobacteriales > Nostocaceae > Nostoc. Next base: position 2,256 of record NZ_CALMFY010000150.1, read on the forward strand.
CATTCATTAATAATGAACTTGGATAGCTAGCTCGTCCTCCGGGTACGTAGATTCCTACAGTTTCTAAAGCTACCCAATTTAAACCGAGTTTTACTCCAACTTCATCTGTATAAGCGATATTTTGGGGTAGTTGTTGACGATGAAAAGCAGTAATTCGCTTTGCCGCCAATTCTAACGCCTGTTGTACTTCTTGGGGACACTGGGCAGCTTGTTTAGCAATAAAACTTTCACTCAGACGAAAAGAATCAGGGCTGTAGTGATCAAAAAGAGTTGTATATTCTTTGACTGCTGCATCACCACGGGCTTTCACATCAGCAATAATATCTTTAACTGTACCACTGACATCAACTGTTGCTTCTGTGCGATCGTTTACAAGTGCATTGAATTGAGTAGAAAAATCTTGATCGGTTATTTTTAATAGCTGCATGATAGTTGGATGAGTTGACATTCATTTTTTAGTTTAACTTTGTGATGGCGAAAATTTATTAATCACCTGCTAGCATACACCGCGATCGCATGAGGAATAGGTCGATTAGTAGTAATCACAGTTCTCAGGGCTGCGGGTGAAATGGATTTGTAGACATGGGCTTCAGGAATTTCTTTGTCTCGGTGGTGGAAGATGTAAATGCCATCCAGAAACAGCAATTCTGCTTGAATGACTGAAGATTTCCGGAGAGGGTCTGCCAAAATCGCTCGTAGAATCTCGCCGGATAGAATTGCTGTGGATGTACGGCTTGGCGGTTCATTCATTTTCACAACTCATTTATGATTGCTATAGATGCTTACAAGAATTGGCAAACTTTTGTCGCATCTGTAGAAAAAATCCTTCGATAATTTAGTAAGAATTATGTAATTAATTTTGTTTAGCTAATTATTTGACCAGAAACTGGCGCTACTACCCCAAACAAACTATCCTACATTTATGCTTCAGGTTCATCATTAAGAATGGGAAGGCGATCGCAAAAGCACCACGGTCGTAGTTACTTCTGAGATTTTATCATGTGCGTAATCTCATCAAGATAAAAAACTTTTTATTTAAAGTTTTGATGAAATCAGCATTTAATTACGTAGTTGAATGGATTTTTTCCAACCAAGTTGGTATGATAATTTCAATCGAAAACAAAAATGCGTATAAAAACATATGCCATGAATACTGTTGAATAATGAATAATTCATAAAGTTTAAACGCTCAGATCAAGGATTGTTTAAGCATTAGTTAAGCTGTTGCACATTAATTGATACGCATATATGTTCCTGTTAGCTGTTGAGTGTTAACTATTGACTCTCAACAAACCTCACAACTATGCAATAAATATGTGTTTTAGTTTACCAAAAACAAGAAAGTCATTTTTTCCTTACTTATGAGTGATAAAAAAATCATGAAAAAGTATTTGCTTGCTGCTTCACTAACTGCATTAGTTGTCAATATTAGCTTTGCAGAGAAAGTTGGTTGCAAAACAGCAAAAAGTTCAAGTGAGCAATGAACACCATAGTTAGAAAATTGAAGAATCTGGTTAATTTTGAAACAAGCTGTTAGTAAATCCAAGGAGATAACAAACTATGAATAAACTAACTATCTTTCCTTTATTTTCTCAAGCAATGGCCAAGATTGGTACAACCTTAATAGCAGGACTTGCATTTAGTCTGTTGGTTTCTAATCCCACCTATGCTGCCACCTTTGGTACTAATTTGATAGTAAATGGTGATGCAGAACAAGGGCAAGGAGATCCGGTTGGTAATGCTGTTGGGGCTGATATACCTACTATCCCTGGCTGGACTCCAATAGGTAGTTTCAGTGTATTAAAGTATGGGGCAACAGGTTTTAGCTTTACCAACCCTTCAGGTAATGTAGTGAATGTTACCGTTCCTAGTATTGATGTTCCTGGACCAAGCGATCGTGGACTCAATTTATTCTTTGGTGGTGCCGATCGAGCTTCTTCCAGTGCTTCGCAATTAATTGATATATCTGATTTAGCCTCAACTATTGATGCAGGTCAAGGTAGGTTTAACTTAAGCGGCTGGTTGGGAGGATATGGCACAGATGAAGATAGCGCATCACTAAACATCACTTTTCTTGATCAAGCTAACCAGTCTTTAGGCATAGCTAATATTGCTTCGCCGACTGCTACACAAAGAAATAACACTACAGGCTTATTTTTGCGGTCAACTGATGGTTCTGTACCTGTGGGTACACGTCAAATCAATGTACTATTGAACGCTAATTATGCAAGAGGGCGGGTAAATGACGCCTACGCAGATAATCTTTCCTTAGTAGTTACTAAAGTCCCAGAACCATCAATCTCAGGTTTATTGTTAGTTGGTACATCTTGCCTGATGGTATGGAAATTGCGGAGAAACAACCAAATATTCCACTAAATTGCATCAGATTTTGAATGCTTACAGGACTTACGCACGGGTAATGGAAGAACTTAGACGCAAAGCGGCTTGCCGCAGGCTACCACTCCAGACACAAAGAAGCCAGTGCGCCTTTGCGGGTTCCCCGACTTTTTCGCTCTTAGCGTTCCCGCAGGGTAGCAACTGGCGCGACACGGAGGAATGAGAGTTTGAGAGGTTTTTTTCGTAAGTCCTAGCTTAAATACTTGACTTGTAACAGTTGGAGAAGTTCAACTGTTACAGTCTGAACTTTATTAAAGAACTTTGCCTCTGTGCCAATTCATATACGAAACAAAATTTGATATTAAAAACTTATGGCAAAAAAATATACTGTAAACTTGAACACAGAAGAAGCAGAAAAACTGCGTAGGCGTAGCCCACCGTAGGCATCGCTAATCAAAACAGGCAAGAGTAAGTAAAGCAAGAACTATTACTCGTGCGCACATTCTTCATTATGGCTTTTAAGGGCGAAACCGATGCCACGATTACGGATAGACTACGAGTCAGCGTCTCGACAGTTGAGCGCACCCGCTCCAAGTTCATCAAAAGTGGAATTGAGGGCACGCTTAATGACCGTTCTCATCCACGCAAACCACGGAAGCTTGATGGTTTTAAAGAAGCATTTTTGATTGCTACAAGCATGTTATGACCCACCCTCTGGACAGACGCAATGGACACTAAAGCTTTTAGCAGACCGGATAGTAAGTTTAGATAAGGACTTCTAATTATCCCAAAAAAATCAAACATACAATAATGTGTGAAAAATCTTTAACTTAGAGTGTGAGAATGTTATGAAAGCAAACTATCCTCAAGGAGTCCAGCACTGATGGAAACAGCAGACGTCATTATGATTGGGAGCGGTCAAGGAGGCATTCCACTGGCAGCTGATTTTGCTTCATCGGGTCGCAAGGTGGTCTTGTTTGAGCGAGATGCTTTAGGCGGCAGTTGCATCAATTATGGCTGTACTCCTTCCAAAGCATTTTTGGCAGCAGCTCATGCAGCAGGGCGTGCTCGTCAGGCAAAGAAATTAGGCATTCACACGGAAGTTGAGGTTGATTTTCCCGCTGTCATGGAGCGAGTTCGGGGAATCCGTAACAGCTTTAACCAGGGTATTCACAAACGATTGGACAATGCAGGTGTCAAAATCGTTTGCGCTGAAGCTTCCTTTGTTGCTGAACGTACTGTTAAAGGGGGTGATGTCACTGTTCAGGCTCCTTTGGTGATTGTTAACACTGGCACGTCATCGCTGATTCCTGATATTCCTGGTCTTGCAGGGACTCCCTACCTAACCAACCGTAACTTCTTTGACTTAAAAGCATTACCACCCCGGTTACTGGTAATTGGGGCTGGCTACATTGGATTAGAACTCGGGCAGGGACTGGCGCGTTTGGGCAGTCAAACCCACTTAATTGTGCGAGGCGATCGCGTCCTTGATCGGGAAGAGGCTGACGTCAGCAAGGTCTTAGCAGAAGCATTAAAGCAGGATGGGATTGGGCTTCACTTTGGGGTGAATGTAAATCAGGTTGCACACGAGAATGATTTGTTTAGCCTGACATTGAGCAGTGGTGAGCAATTCCAGGCAGAGGCGTTGCTGGTTGTGATTGGACGCAAACCAAATACAGGTGCGTTAAATGCAGCCAAGAGTGGCATTGAACTAGATGAGCAGGGGTTTATCAAAATTAACGACCAGTTCCACACAACCTGTTCTGGAGTCTATGCGATCGGAGATGCTGCCAAACAGCCTGCCTTTACACATGTGTCCTGGGAGGACTATCGCCGCTTGAAGGCAATTTTATGTGGAGAAAACCGGACGCGGAGCGATCGCGTCCTTGGCTATGCTATCTACACAGAACCTCAGGTTGGGCGAGTGGGGATGACGTTAGAACAGGCTCACAAGCAAGGCATCAACGCGCGTGCTGTTACGTTACCCATGAGCCAAATTGCTCGTGCGATCGAGTGGGGACATGATTTGGGGTTTTACCGCATGGTGATCGATAGCGATACTGACAAAATCTTGGGAGCCACCCTGGTAGGGTATGAAACGGCTGAAGTAGTGCATGTTTTTCTGGATTTGATGGAAGCAGGAGCAACCTGGCAGGGGAGCAACGCGATTTTGTGAGGTTGGACAAAAAAGGTGCGATCGCTAATAAAT
>NZ_CALMFY010000151.1 GCF_937863485.1 uncultured Nostoc sp.
CAGGGGGGCAGAGGAGCAGAGGGGCAATACTTTTCTGCCATTTCTTCATCATCTCTGACTTATTCTTCATCACTCGATGAGATTGAGGAAAAGAAACCGTTTGACCCGTTTGCAGATGCGCCGAATTTGCCGATTTCAAAGCCAGCATCTCAAATCAAACCTATCTTACTAGGTGCAGCTTTGGTAGGAATTGTAGTCTTAGGCGGTGGTACTTACTTTTTGACTCGCCCTTGTGTAATGTCTGAGTGTAAAGAAATACAAAACGCCGAGCAATTAAAAACAAGATCCCCGCAACTGATGCGCCGCGCTAAGTCTGAAAAAGAATTAGTAGCTGTACAACAGCAGCTTACAACAGCCAATGCAGCCCTGAATGCAATTCCTAGTTGGTCACCCCGTTTCCAGGTGTCAGAAGAACTAAAAGCAAGTTTGTCTGGACAGTCAGAAAAAATCAACCAGGTGGTCAAGGCTTTACAGACTGCATCTTTGGCGACACAAAAAGTTCAAATTCCTGCAAATAGCCTAAAGGAATTACAAAGTAGACAACATTTATGGCAACAGGCTATAGCACCACTAGAAGCTATAAGTTCCGATAATGAACTCTATGGGCTAGTGCAAGGGAAATTATTTGATTATCGTCCCCGTTTGCAGGCTGTAAATCAGCAGATATTTACTGAGGAAAAATGGCTGAAAAAATTAACAGCAGCAAAATCTGTAGCTAATGCAGCCAAGAATCGGGAAGCTACTGCTAAATCTTTGAATGACTGGCAAAAGGTTCAGTCTACTTGGCTGGTAGCCATTAATGCCTTAAATAGCATTCCCATAACTAGCCCTGGATACCAAGAAGCCGAAAAGCTGTTGGTAGATTATAAACCTAAACTAGTAGCGGCACGCGATCGCGCTACTAAAGAACAATTAGCTGCTAGAACCTACCAACAAGCCGTTAGCACCGCCAAGCAAGCCAAAGTTTATCAGCAACAAAACCAATGGCTTGCAGCGGCGACATACTGGGATCAGGCTTTGCAAACTGCTAAAAAAGTTTCCCAAGATAGCTTGTACTACACTCAGGCTCAGTCTCTCATCGAACCCTATTCAACAGCCCTCAAACAAGCACAAGAAAAACTACAAGTTGTTAGTAGTTTGCAACAAACCCGCACTGATTTGGATAAAACCTGTATTAATGGAATTCGGATTTGCACATTTAGCATAGACAAAACAAGAATTATTGTTAGGTTAACGCCTGAGTATGACCAAATAAGGCAAAATAATTTGGCTAATCCTTATTCTGAAAATTCTAATACTGCTGTTGATATTACCAATCACTTGCAAATCTTACGGGAAGCTTTAGCTGTAATTAGTGACAATGCAAACTTGTCCCTTTTCCTCTACGATTCTCAAGGTCAGGTAATTTATACGCGGACTTTGGGTGGGTAAGTAGAAAAGTTAGGAGTTAGGAGTGAGGAGCTAGGAATATATGCGGTAATTCGTGATCAACATCGCGCTTGCGAATGATTCGATCGCAATCACAGATCAGATTCTGGTACTCTCAAAATCGCGCTGATTGCATTTGTGGAGAAGGCTTTCTGAAGAAGCGATCGCTCAACTGAACCGAGCGCTATTGATTGCTCTTGATCTGCCAGGGCAAGATGATAAAATACTCTTGGATGTAGATTAATTCCCTCACCTTATTAACTGCGCGGCGGAATTGAAAAATTGACGACACAACCCCTTCGTGACTAAAACTGTTGTCAACAAGTTAGCGAAAGCAACCATGAACATAATCAAAATTTCGTAAGATACTGCGTCCAGAGGTTTTACACCAGCTAATAACTGTCCGGTGGTAATTCCTGGTATTGCGACCATACCTATGAGGATCATTTGATTGAGAGTAGGAATCAATCCGGCTCTGATGGCGTCTTTGCGGTATTGGCTAACTGCTTGCTCTGGAGTTGCGCCTAAGCTCAAATGGGTTTCTATTTCGAGATAGCTGGAATTAATGGTGCTGACAAGGCGATCGCCTGCGATCGCTGCTGCATTAGTAGCATTACCTAAGACTATCCCTGCTAGGGGAATTATATACTGTGGTTCATACCATCTTTCTGGTTGAATGATCAAAAAGTTGGTGTAAAGCACTGTCAGGGCGGTACTAATTAAAATTGCACCCCACACCAAAGGCAACACATAAGGAATTTTTTGGCTGATGCGATTTCGTGCGACAATCGCCGTAATTGTCAGCATTATTGCTAATAGCGCCAAAACTGCCCAAGCATTGTCTAAAGCCAAGATGAAATCTAAAATGTATCCCAATACAAGTAGTTGTAAGATGGTTCTCCCAGTAGCAAGGGCTAAGTTAAACTCTAATCCTAATTTTTCCCACGCAGATAAACCAATGGCGATCGCCATCAATCCCACAGCAATAGCTAAATCCACGAAATCCAGCTTGATCAGATCCTGCATGGGTTCTCTATCTCCTGGTATTTTGTTATCAAAGCAGCCCACATGCCTGGAACTTTGATCCGATGTGTTGGATCTTGGTTGATATATATCACTTTCATCAATTCAAAATTCAAAATGGTACGACCAAAACATGGCAAACACCTAGTATATCTACTATCTGTAAATTAAATGTGCGGTAGTTGACCACCACACAATTTAAGTAAAAACCCTAATAGATGCGTATCTTGGGCGATAGTCTTTTAGTAGCTCCTCTTTGATTAATAATTCAATCAGCAAAAATTGACTGTTGAAGTGCATCCTTTGTATCTCCCGATAAAATGAGAACTCATGATCCAAAGTGTAAATCCCATCCCTGCCTTTGATATTAAGCAGCAATACACCACCATCGAAGCAGAAGTAAGTGCAGCTGTATTAGAGGTTCTGGCTTCTGGCCGCTATATTGGCGGCCCCTTAGTCGAAGGCTTTGAGCAACAGTTTGCTGCTTATAATACTGTTACTGAATGTGTGGCTTGTAATTCTGGTACTGATGCGCTCTACTTAGCATTACGAGTCTTGGAAATTGGTGCAGGCGATGAAGTGATTACAACGCCTTTCACCTTTATTGCGACATCTGAAGTGATTAGCGCCGTGGGTGCAAAGCCTGTTTTCGTTGATATTGACGCTACTACGTTTAATTTGGATGTAGAGCAAGTGGCGACAGCGATTACACCCAAAACCAAAGCGATTATCCCGGTTCACCTATTTGGACAACCTGTGGATATGACATCATTGATGGCGATCGCTCAGTCTCACAATTTGTCAATAATTGAAGATTGTGCTCAGTCTACAGGGGCGATTTGGGCTGATCAAAAAGTAGGAAGCATTGGACATATTGGTTGCTTTAGTTTCTACCCTACCAAAAATCTTGGTGGTTGCGGCGATGGCGGGGCAATAACGACTAATGACCCAGCGATCGCTACTAAACTGCGAATACTACGGGATCATGGTAGTAAAATTCGATATTTACACGAGGAAATAGGTGTAAATAGCCGCTTGGATGCTCTCCAAGCAGCTATTTTGCAAATTAAGCTGCGTTATTTAGATATTTGGAATGATCGCCGCCGAGATATCGCCAATTATTACTATCAGTTCCTTAGCCAAGTTCCAGAGATCGTTCCGCCCCAAGAATTATCTGGGGGTATTGGGGTATGGAATCAATACACTGTTCGCATATCAGGTCAAGGGCGAAATGGTTCTAGTGCCAAATATCGAGATTGGGTGCGTAATCAATTGCAAGAGCAGGGCGTGAGTTCAATGATTTACTATCCCCACCCTTTACATTTGCAGCCAGTTTATCAAAGTCTAGACTATCAAATTGGGGACTTACCAATAGCAGAGCAAGCTTGTCATGAAGTCATATCCTTGCCTATGTTCCCAGAATTGACACAACAGCAGCAAGACCAGGTGATTTATGCGTTGAAGGATTGTTTGGGAATAGGGAATAGGGAATTTTAATATTTACTACTCCCCACTTCACATTAAAGACTAAGCGATCGCGCGGCTGCTAGCAGTTGTTAAGGCTTCCACTAAGCCACGCACAGCGGCAATCATGGCTACTTCGCTATTGAGTTGATTGATGGCGGAACCAACACCAACACCAGCAGCACCAGCAGCGATCGCTAATGGTGCAGTAACGTTAGAAATGCCTGAAGCACACAATACTGGCACTGACACCACACGGGAAATCTCAAAAGCTGCTGCCAAAGTGGGAGCAGCTTTTTCAATTAATCCTAAAGTTCCAGGGTGAACTGGGTTACTGCTAGTACCGCCTTCGGTTTGGATAATGTCCGCTCCAGCTTTCACCAGTTCTTCTGCTAACTGTACCTGTTGATCTAGTTCCAAAATGTGGGGAACGGTGACAGATAGGGTAATTTCCGGGAAAAGAGCGCGGGTTTGCTTAGTCAGCGCTAGCACTTCTGGAGCCTCAAAACGGCGTCCTTGAGCATAGAAGGAATCGAAATTCCCGATTTCAATTAAATCAGCACCAGCTGCCACAGCTTGCACAAATTTTTCTGGTTCTACTGCTGATACACAAATTGGTAATTTTGTCAAATTTTTAGCTAGCTGTACCAAGGTTGGATCGGCGGCAATATCGACAAAAGTAGCACCGCCAAATTCAGCAGCTTTGACAGTCGCAGCGACGCTAGCGGCGTCGAAGTTATTCAAGCCGCTGATCACTTTCAGAACGCGGCGGTTATTAAATGCACGTTGGAGTGGAGAATGCATCGTCATGGTTGGGCTTTTGAAGCTATGAAAATTAGGTATATTCTACCGTCCCTCAGTTGATGAGGGACTAAATTACTATGGCAGTTGCCAAATCTTGATAGTTTTATCCTTACCGCCACTAACCAAAGTTTTGCCATCTGCACTGAAAGCGATCGCATAAACTTCGGCTGAATGTCCATTAAAGGTGTGTATTGCCTCTCCCGTGTTCAGTTTCCAGACTTTTACAGTCTTGTCATCACTACCACTAGCAATATATTCCCCATTTGGGCTGAAGGCGATCGCATTTACATCAGCTAAATACCCCGGAATAGTGCGTATTTCCATGCCTGTGTCCAGTTTCCACACTTTGATGGTTTTGTCATCGCTAGCACTAGCTAACATCTGACCATCTTGGCTAATTGCAACGTCATTCACATCGCCTAAATGCCCCATAATGGTATTTATTTCCTTACCAGTATTCAAATTCCAGACTTTAATAGTTTTATCCTTACTGCCACTGACAATAGTCTTACCATCCGGGCTGATGGCAACGGAAAAAACATCCCCTTAATGCCCCGTAATAGTACTTATTTCCTTACCAGTATTCAAATTCCAGACTTTGATGGTTTTGTCATAACTACCACTGACAATAGTCTCACCATCCGGGCTGATAGCAACAGAATTAACGAAGTCTTTATGACCATTCAAAGTGCGGCTTTCCTTACCAGTATTTAAATTCCAGACTTTGATAGTTTTATCCTTGCTGCCACTGACAACAGTCTTTCCATCTGGGCTGATGGCAACAGCATAAACCCAGTCTGAATGCCCGGTAAGAGTACGAATTTCATGCCCACTTTCGATGTTCCAAATTTTGACAGTTTTGTCATCGCTGCCACTGGCAAGGTTATTAGTTAAAGAGTTAGAGTTCATAGCCAGGGAATTAACTTCACCTAAATGCCCAGTTAGAGTTGTGATAGACGCTAAGCTTCGTAAATATATATATCCCCCTAACCCCAATAGCACAACAGCACCCCCCACCAGCAGTTTACTTTTCCACTGGATTTTCGGCGGTGCAACAGTGGCGAGTAAAGCAGATGGCGGTGCAACAGTGGCGAGTAAAGCAGATGGGGGTCTATACTGATCCATTGATAGCGGCTGTAAGCTTGAATCCAAATCTAGGAGGACTTCATCCGCTGACTGGTAACGCTCCTCGATATTTTTTTGTAACAGCTTACCTAGTACATTTTTTATGGATGCAGATATTGGCAACCTCACGTGTTGCTGCCAGTGTGTTACCCAGCCGTAGCCCTCTTCAGCCCAGAGTTCAGAGGGGTTAATTCTTGTTAACAGATGAAAGCAAGTCACACCCAAACTGAATAAATCGCTAGCCGCATAAGCGCGACGCAGTTTCATTTGTTCAATTGGCGCATAGCCATAGGAACCAATACTCGTGCCTGTATTATCCAAAGAATTTGTAGTTAACTGCTTGGCAACGCCAAAATCAATCAGCACTAACTTGCAATCGCTTTGGCGACGGATAATATTTTCTGGCTTAATGTCGCGGTGAATTACCTGATGTTCGTGGACAAACTTCAAAACAGGTAATAATTCACTCAAAACTTCCCAAATCTTGTCTTCACTGAAAATTCCTTGTTGTCGTAACTCCTGCCCTAAAGTTTGCCCTTTGATCAACTGCTGCACCAAATATAAATAGTTATCCTGCTCAAAATAAGCATACAAAGTGGGAATTTGAGGATGTTCTCCTAGCTGTTGCAGACGCCGTGCTTCTTCTTGAAATAATTCCGTTGCCTTATGCAAAGCGGTACTTCCTTGGACTTGGGGTGCTAGCTGCTTAACTACACAATGCTCTTTGAGCTTGTCTTCATCCTCTGCCAAAAAAGTTCTGCCAAATCCGCCGCCTCCCAGTGGTTGAATAATGTGGTAGCGGTTTCGTAGCCGTGGTAGTAATCTTGTCCCGCAACTTTGACAAAAATTTATGCCATTAGGGTTGAGGGGCTTCATGCAACTGAGATTGAGGCAGTAGCTCATAGTTAGGCATCTATCACCCGTTGTAATCTATGATAAATACTTCCTGTGCATCCCTTAGTATTTCTGATCGCTATGTTGTAAAATTTTGCTTTTGGAGCTTATTGTCCTAATTCAGCTAGGTATTAAATGCAGCATAGCGCCACTATACTCATAAAGTTCAGTAAATGCCTATACGAAAATAATTAAGTTATGCCTTTCAGGAGGAATACATGACTGAAGAAATAATGGTAAAGTTTGACGAGAAAGAAATACTTGAACTCTGGGATAATAGAGCTACAGACTGGGATATTCAAGTTGGCGAGGATGGCGATAGCAATCGAATTCTAAACTCAGATCCGGTACTATGGAGTTTCGCTGGTAATGTTGCGGGATTGTCTGTCCTCGATGCTGGTTGTGGCACAGGATATCTGGCACGCCAACTTTGCCTTAAAGGTGCCAGTGTAACTGCTATAGATTTTTCACCTCAGATGATAGAAATTGCCCAATTCAGAGCTAGCCAAAAGAATCTAGATATAGATTTTCATTTGGATTCATGCACTGAACTCAAGTCGCTTCCAGATGAGCAATTTGATATTATCATCTCGAATTACGTTCTCATGGATTTGCTTGATCTCGAAGGAGCAATCAGGGCATTCAATCGTGTTCTTAAGCCTAGTGGTATTGCAATCCTTGTGTTCTCACATCCTTGCTTTCCCCAAGGCAACTCGACAACTGTAAATGAGGATGGGACAGTTTGTTATGGTTGGGCTTCTTCTTACTTTGAAAGGACACAACGCAACGATGAACCTTGGAACCATTTTACAACACCATTTATCTGGTTTCACCGTCCTCTTTCCGACTACTGGAAAGCCTTCAAGGCAGCAGGTTTTTCTGTGGACGAATTTGAAGAACCAAGAATTACCCCAGAACGATATCATCTTGCAGAAAACGACCGGAAGCTTTTCAATTCCAAAACACGTCCCTATTCGGTAGTTTTTAAACTCCTGAAGGTTAAAGGATTATATAGCAACCCGATATTCTAGTTCCATCCATCTACGTCTGTAGGGTCTTTTACCACTATCCTAGTCAAACTCTGGAGGCCACAAATCTGTAATTGGTACTTCCCATCCTGGAAGCAGTTCGGGAACTGTTAAAATATCGCCATCACGAAGTATTATTACCTCTTGTCCAAAGTTGTAAACTTCAACAATCCGCTCATCTGGATTGAGCAAAATTCCTACCTTAGTTCCCAAACTCAGAAATTCTTGAATCTTGGCTCTCAGATCCTCTAAATTATCACTAGGGGACTTCACCTCTACAGTCAAATCGGGAGCCAATTGAGCAAAAGATTTGGGACTGTGACGCAAGCGTTCAGCTAAAACAAATGAGGCGTCCGGTGCGCGTAAATCTGAATTTGGCAATCTGAAACCAGCGCTAGAAGCTGCTGTTCGTCCTAGTTTGCGCGGTCTTACCCAATTACGTAATTCGGCAATCATTGCAGCTGCTACTTCATCTGATTCGTATCCTGATGGACTCGAAACAATAATATTACCCTTGATTAGTTCCATCCGATAGTCAGGATACTGTTGCTGCATTTTTTCCAAGTCATCAAGCGTTAGGGACATAAAACCTCTGATTATCACACGCCCTGTATTTATATTATGGACAGACCTCTCCAGGAGCGATCGCCCCATGAATTTCCTAGTCATCGCCAAACCTGTCACTCCAAAGGCTTCCTATGTTCTGCTGGATCGTGAAAAAATAGGAATAAGCAGTAAAATCGAATATTATTGCTTATTTTTCAAAACACTCCATCGCTGTTTGAACTTTCTCAACTTGCCTGGATGCTTGCATTTCATGAAAAAGTGCGTAGGCGTAGCCCGTCGCAGACATCGCTTGCACAAAACTTTCCCTACTCTGCTCAATTTCACCCATTTTTTTATGAGTCAATGCCAACTGATAATAAGCTTCAGCTAAATCAGATTTAGCACCTATTTTATCAAGAATTTCTATTGCTTCTGAATGATGAAAAATTGCTCTAGGAAATTCTCCTTCTTCTCGAAAAAGTTCCGCCAGACAACTGATAGCTTTAGCTTTGATCTGAGTAAAGTTGTTTTGTTCAGAATTAAATATAGCTCGTTGGCACAACTCAAAGGATTTTTTTAAATTACCTAAATTTTTATAAGTTAAGCAGAGGGTTACTAAACTATGCCCTATTCCCCATAAAGTCACTCTAGTTGATGATGACATGGCATAAAAGGCATTTTCAGCAAGATTCAAAGCATCTTCTCTGCTACCAGAGCGTGATTTTATCAAAGCTAGACAGCATTGAGCATATGCCATGTAATCATCAAGGTTGCTATTTTGTTCAGCAAGGCTACAAACAGAATTAAAACAATCTTCGGCTGCTTCTATTTCCCATAATTCAAGTTTGCAAAGCCCTGTATTGAACAAAATAGATATTTTTGTTTTGACATCTAATTCGCCTAATACTTTTCCTGATTTTTCATAACATTCTATAGCTTCTCTAATACACCCGATAATTCGATATGTATACCCCAGGATATTGTAAAGTTTAATTAATCTTTCTGGCGATTTTATATCGTCTATTATCCGTTTAATGACAGAAAAATTTTTCTGGAGCAGTCCCAGTTGGTAAAACGAGCAACCCAAAGGCAACCCTATACTCCACTGTTCACCTCTTCCTTGTAAAATTACATCACCAGCTTGCTCAAAATCACTAATTTCTACATAGTGATAATAAGCCTCTAAAGCGGTTAAAGCATCTGTGATATTTTTGACGGCTGCAACTCGTTGCGTCCAAAATTCTGCGGCTTTTCGGTTTACTAAATCCCATTCTTCACTGATTAACCTTAACCTACTAATCGCTTCATCACGAATGACCGGATGCAGCCAGTATTGTCCTTTTTTTGCTTCTATTAAAGACAAATCTTGCAGAGCTTTAATTACACCTCTACGTTTTTGTTCTGGTACATCCCAAAGCAAACATAAAACTCCCTCAATAGGTAATGAAGTAATATCTTGATAACGATAGCATCCTAAACGACACAGGAGACGATAGGCTTCTAAGTCATTTTCTTGGAGACGGGTAAATTGACTGGCGACTAAATCTTTTAACTCTCTTTCTATTAATAAATTTGTACAGTTTTCCTGCCAATAGGCATGTATATCACCAGAAAAATCTGTCAATATTGCTCCTCGGAGAATTTGCATTGCTTTGGCGTTACCTCCACAAGCTTTGCACATTTCACTGAGAATAGTAGAATCACAATTGATGTGGCGACGGCTGAAAAATTGTCGCCACGCTTGATCATCTAAACCTTCCAGTGGGTAGAGATGAACCTCTACACTTGACTCCCGCAAACGCTCACGACTCGTTACTAAAGTAACTGAATGCACATCCTGATCTGCTAATAGTCTCAATAGTTCAACATAAGGGCGACGAGATTCGAGAATCTTGCCATTTTTATCGAGAGCAGTTTCTAGATTATCGATAAATACCCCAATTTTAGAAGTTTGTTCTCGGAGTTTGCGCCGTAGTCGTTCTAAGCTGATACCAAAGTCGCATCCCGGTTCTTCCTTAAAGTATCGCCGCAGCCATTCCTCAACCACACTCTCCACAGGAGTGAGGTTTTGGATTTCTGTGGCCATCCACAGTTCCAGTACAAAATTAAACTTTTGAGTTTTAAAATACTTGCGTGCTAAGGTGGTTTTACCAACACCGCCTTCACCCTGGATGAGAATAACTTTTGCTTCCCGACTCACAAGGGCGTGGAGATCGGCTATTTGGCGATCGCGCCCCACGAAGTTAGAATCTATTTCTTGAGGTTTAGTGCCATTGCCCACTAAATTGGGAATCTGGGAGATTTGTTGCGACTGTTGCGTTGTTCTAAACCCCTGAACCACGCCTTGGAAGGTAGATTTTGAGACTTTCTCCCCTAGCACTTTTGATAGTAATTGCCAAAGTTCTGCACCAACTGCTTTTAAATGCGCTTCAGTGTAACCACGGCTATTGGCAATATCCTGGTAAGTCCGCTTTTCATCCTCCCACAAATGACGCAAGATAATCCTTTGAGTTTTATCTAAGTGTTCTCCCGTCTTGAGAAAAACCAAGTTATCTACAAACTCTAAGGCTTCTTCTGCACCCATTTGCTAGCTTGATGTATCATTTGTAATTCATTATAACCATATTTTTACTACTTCTTCCTACCCGTCATACTACAAAATACTTTTTCCTACTCGGTAGGGAACTCACTTTATCCGACTGCAAAGCATTCTGGGCTGTATTACTATTGTAATTAATACAGGCGAAGTTAAGTTAAGCGCCAAGAAAAGGTGGTTGAGGAGAGATTTTACCAGCGCTACTATTGCAAGCTTAGTAAATCACAGATATTATTTGTTCCTCTCCCATATTAATGACTCATGAAAGTGGTGTCTACTAAACAGGCAGTAGCTATTAACTAATTAGATTCTGTAGAGCGTATTTACAAGTAAGTATGTAAGTCTTTACCCTACAGGAGGTTCAATGATGTTAGACAAAGATTGTCATCATGATTGCAATCAAAATCACTGCCCCTTTGCTCAAGATACACGTAATCCCAATAGATATGTTTGCCTCAAATGTGGTGTTGAGCGAGAAATAAGTATCCCTCTAGTTTAGGCTCATTTTTGCTGCTGTTGTTGGGCTTGTTTATTTCGTTTCAACTATTAGCTAATTAGGAAAAGGAAAATGAGCTACAAAGGCAACAACAGTCTTTGAAGAATTCACCCAATCAGGTAATTATTCACTAGTAAAATTAATCTTCAGACTAGGCATAATTTCCCACATCCTCCTTTTTAAAATGGGAAACGGGAAATTAAAAAGAATATTCACTACTAAAAACTCAGCTACTTTCGTAACTAAAATTATGCACACAAATCAGGATACGCTTCTATTTCGCTTTGCTTCTAAATCTTTGAAATATTTCTTGTTGGTGCTATTTGGCATTGCGATCGCCTACGTTTTATCCAGTGGTTTAGGTATCTTACAAATCATCCCCATACTGCTGTACCTTTTACAACAGTTTTTGCTTCCACTAGGAATTATCCTGTTGTGTTTAATTACAACAGCAGTAATTCTTGAATCCCTGCGTTAAGAATCGAGGGAATGACTCCTAACTTATTCACTTTCCGTAGTAAACCCTGGCATTACCATATCCTATATTTCGCAGGTATTTATTCCATTCCTGAGCTTGGAATCGCTCAGGGAAAGGCCCTACTGCTACGTGTGGCCCTCGTGGTTGCGTCCTTTCGAGGACTGCGCCAGATCGTCCTAAATCTTGACTATATGGGGCTATATTCTGCCTAATTTTTGCTGCGATCGCAGGTAACTCTTGTTGAGTGGTGGGAATGACGACATAATATCTAGAGGCTTGCCTGGGAGGATTTATATTACTGCGATCGCCTACAAAGCCTCTATTACCTCCATCTATTTCCTGTCCGTTAGCGGAGCTGATCCGTACATTAGAAATGCCTCGTGACTGTAGCTCTCTGACCCGTTGTTGGGCGTTAGATACTCTGTTAAAAACTCCTGACTGAATTACATTCCGTCCTTGGTAGTAGCGAATGTAAGCACTGGGTTCAATCCGACGGATTGCTTGTAGCGTCTGGAAATCACTACTATCAACGTAAACTGAGTAGCGCTCAAAGTTCTGGTTATATTGACTAAACTGTGCAGGTTGAGAGGGCTGAAAATTCTGTTCAAATTGATTGTTCTGTAATGGTTGAGAGGGCTGAAAATCCTGCTCAAATTGATTATTTTGTACTAGTTGGGAGGGCTGAAAGTTCTGCTCAAATTGATTGTCCTGTACTGGTTGTAACTGCGGTGATGGCTGTTGACCAAAGGGAATTGGCGGTGGCGGTAAAGTTTCACCTGCTTCTTGAGCCAGTAGCACCTTGTTGTGGATTTGTGCTTGTGCTGGGGTAGAGTTGGGAATCAGCACTAACCATCCTCCCACTAACAAGGGGAGAAGTCTAATAGTGGGTTTCCAACCCTCAGAACTTCGGTGCAGCATCTGAAATGGGATAAATTGACAAGGCATTCCTCTCGACATAAGTAGTTAGAAAGTAGTCAAAATATTTCTAGACAATTTCCATCAGGAACTAATTAGTTCACGTTGTAGCAACTATAGCGCTTCTGGTTTCTATACAATACACTCTGACCTCACTTCCATTCCTTTCTCTAAAAAGAGAAAAGCTTTGAATCTTACTCCCCAACGCTACAAGGGTTGGGGGTTAGGTATCTATTGGACTCCAACCCAGAGGCGCTATATATAGCCTTAACGTCAAATTAGCTCATGCTGCGTGGCAAAAAATACATCTGTAACTAATCTTAGATAAGGGTGATGGGAGAGGGAACAGCGATGTCTACGATGGGCTACACCTACGCTAATTTAGTTACTTTAAAACTGAAGTGCTTTACTAGCAAGGCTTTGAAGAGTGTGTGCTACAATGGTACAACCACGCATATCGTGTCGTGTTTGTATGAAAAAAGTCGTCGTTGGTCTTTCTGGTGGCGTTGACAGTTCCACCGCCGCAGCTATCCTGCACCATCAGGGCTATGAAGTGATTGGTTTGACTCTTTGGCTAATGAAAGGCAAAGGTCAATGTTGCTCTGAAGGTATGATCGACGCGGCTGATATCTGTGAACAATTGGGCGTTCCCCATCAGATTGTGGATATTCGGGATCTCTTTCAGACGCATATTGTCGATTACCTGGTGACTGGTTACAGTGCTGGGATCACTCCTTTGCCTTGTTCCCAGTGCAATAAAACGGTGAAGTTTGGGCCAATGGTGCAGTATGCCCATGAACAATTGGGATGCGATCGCATCGCCACTGGTCATTATGCCCGAATTAGCTATGACGAAGCAACTGGACGTTACCAGTTATTAAGAGCTGTTGACCGCAATAAAGACCAGTCATACTTCCTCTATGATTTGTCTCAAGATTTACTTGCTGCAACTATATTCCCTCTCGGTGAACTAGAAAAAACTGACACCCGCCGGATTGCGACTGAATACGGACTGAAAACTGCTGATAAACCAGAAAGTCAAGACTTATGTTTAGTGGAAAGTAACGGTTCCATGCGGGCATTTCTGGATAAATATTTAGCTCCCAAAACAGGCGATATTGTAGATATGACAGGCAAAGTTTTGGGACAGCATGATGGTGTCCATCACTACACCATTGGCCAGCGCAAAGGCTTGGGGATTGCTGCTGCCGAACCGCTATATGTGATTGAATTAGATGCGGAAAATAATAAGGTAGTAGTAGGCGATCGCACTAAGGTAACTCAACCAGAATGCACTGTAAATCGGGTAAATTGGGTTTCTATTGCTGAACCATCCACCCCAATTCATGCCGAAGTGCAAATTCGCTATCGTTCTACGGCTACACCAGTGACGGTGATTCCGTTGGAAAACTCCCGTGTGCGTTTGGTGTTTGATGAACCCCAAATCAGCATCACCCCCGGACAAGCAGCGGTGTGGTACGACGGGGAGAAAGTGTTAGGTGGCGGAATTATTGAACAATTTAGTTGAATGTCACATCGGTTTTGCTAGAAGCCAAAACTGCCTCTTCTTTTAACTTCAGATAAGCAAAAGCTGCACTGAGTTTTGGAGGGGTATTTTTGTGTTTAAATTGGATAATAATGCCAGAACAAGAGCCAATCACTGATCCGTTTTTAATACAGCTATTAGAAGGCTATACCTCAGCAGAGGCGGCAGGGATTCAACAATACATGGATCAATGGGATGCTGCTACCTATACCAGTGTTGCTCAAAGTATCTTAGACCATGCTGCTAGAAAAGGAATTGAACCTTTAAAGTATCTACGCAAAGCTCATAACTTTAATAAAAAAGGAGCGATTCGAGTTCCGAAAACTGGATATAGAGGCGATAGTTCAGCTGTCTATCGTAAAAGCGGGGAGTGTGGGCGATGACTTGGGTCGATTCGTACCGCCTTTTCCTGCACCCTCACAGACATTTGTGCCATTTCCTTAATCTGTCAAAGATGGTGTAGCAGTGCGACGCAAAACTGCTAAATCCTCCTCATCCAGTTCCACCTCAATTCCACTGCGAATCAGTTCAGCAAAATGGTCATTTGGCACCATAATACTTAGGGCATATAAGCGACCCAACCCGGTATTTTCAATAAAATGTATGTCGGTGGGAGGTACTAAAAAGCTGTCCCCCGCCTGAATTGGTACTGCCTTACCATCACAGTGAGCGAGTCCTTCCCCTTTAAGGATGAAAAACATTTCCACCGCCGACTGATGCCGATTCGGGGGTTGCTTCCCGCCCACGTCAAAAATTTCTACACAAACTATAGGGGAGACGTCAGCACTTGCCTTATCGAACACGATCGCTAACCGATTCGTGGCATCGGGACTGATACGATATACCTGGTAGTCTTTGGGAGATTTAATTACTGGAATCATACATTGAGTTACCTTTATAGTGAGTTCATTATCTCGCTTTCAGTTACCTCTTCTAGGTTGCTACTTACGTCATGATTGTGATCCTCTATCCCAACTGTCCCCTCTGTCAATACCCCCCACCTGAATCCTTACGTGTTTTTGTTGGTTTTATATAGAGAAAAGGGAAACACTGCCACCAAATCGGGGTGACGCTACTATATCTCCATGAGATAAGGCAAACTCGCGGAATTTTGTCCAGTCGGAAATCTTGTGTCCATTACCGGGAGGTTGATTAGGCAACGCTTGAAAGTCCCCAGTAATGTCCAGCCGCTTTAGCCATAGGTTGATGGTGTTGCGACTAATGTTGAATAGAAGACTTGCTTCACTAATCTTCAATCCATCGAGCTTTATGGCTTGGATAACTT
The DNA here is from genome assembly GCF_937863485.1 of uncultured Nostoc sp. Classification (GTDB taxonomy): domain Bacteria; phylum Cyanobacteriota; class Cyanobacteriia; order Cyanobacteriales; family Nostocaceae; genus Nostoc. Next base: position 15,629 of record NZ_CALMFY010000151.1, read on the forward strand.
TCTGACGCAGGTCGTAACTGTAAGGTTTGGACATGGAATGAGTGCGATCGCGCGGAAGGAGGATTTGGGACTACTTCCAGTTTATGTCATAACCGCCAAGGCGGTTGCTATACTTATGGAGTCAACGATGACTGAAGCAATTTGAAATGAGCAAGAATTTACTAAGAAAAACATTGTTCAATTGTTAGGGCAGTTGACTAACGCATATCAAAGTAGTCGCACCGAACGACAAGAAATTGCTATAAAGTTTCTCTCAGAGAATGAAGAGTTTTCTCTGTTAGAAGAACTTGAACTTTTAACAGTAAATCTCAGAGGTTATGCTAGTCAATTTCAATCCACAGATCGAATTGTCAATAAAGACCACGCAATTGAGCAATTACAAGCTATGCGAGTTTTAAATGTAGCTCAAATTGCGAGTTTTTATTTTGGCAGTAATGGCAATTATCAACAGATAAAGAGTTATATTAGAACGTTAGATTACTTGCGGTTACTACTATTGGAGTATTTGCAGCTTCAAAAAGCATAGTACTGGAATAGCGACCACTTTTTATCTCTAACCAAGGTTCAGTCAATTAATCAGATAAACAACCATTAATTTCATTAATGATCTCAATAATTTTATCTTCATTCTTTTGATAACCCTGTTCTTTAGCTACTGCTAATGCTTGCTGATAATATTTCAGTGCTTTGGAGTGTTGTTTTAGTTCAATAAATAGTTCGCCTATATGTTCAATATTTTGAAGTTCAGTCATACGATTGCCTAATCGGTTACAAATAATTAAAGATTGCTGATAGTATTTTATAGCTTTTTCATCCTCTTTCAAATGTCTATACATCAACCCTAAAATACTAAGAGTATTACTCTCACTCAGACTATCTCCAATTTCTTTACTAATCGCTAGAGCTTCTTGAAGATAATTTTGTGCTTTTGAGTAATTTGCTAAATCGCAATAGACATCACCAATGAGATAGAGAGTCTCTGCCTGACCTGGACGAGCATTAATTTCTCGTCGAAGTGCTAATGCAAGCTCGTAATAGTTTAATGCTTTTTCAAAGTCTTTTAAACTAGCGTTAAGTAACCCAAGATTACTCAAAACAATAGCCTCTGTGTCGCGATCGCCCATCTTACTCGCTATTACTAATGCTTCTTGATAGCATTTTAAAGCCGTTGTATAATTTCCATAACGAAAGTATATATGACCTATATTATTGAGGGTTGTACTTTGACCACCAAGATCACCAATCTGCTGATGTAGGCTTAAAGCTTCTTCATAGTATTGAAGTGCTTTTGGGAATTCTTCTAGAAAACTATAAACTGCTCCAATGTTATTTAAAGTAGTACCTTCGTCTTGCTGCGCTCCTATTTCTCGACGAATTGATAAAGCTTGGTGATAATATTTTAATGCCTCTTGATACTGTCCTGTCTGATCATAAATACCTCCAAAATTATTGAGGGCTGTAGCTTCGTTAGCGCGATCATCTAATTGTTTGAAAATTTTTAAAGCTTTTTTATAGTGTTCTAGCGCTTTTGTGTATTGTCCCATCTGGCGATAAACACATCCTATATTATTCAGGGAAGAGGCTTGACCTGATAAATGATTATTTTCTAGCTGGATGTTAAGGCTTTGATGATGTAGCTCTAATGCTTCTGGATATTGGCTTAATTCATTGTAAATTTGTCCTATATTGTTAAGAACAGATGCTTCACCATTTCGATGATTTTGACTCCTGTAAATTTTTAGTGCCTCTTGAGATTTATCTAAGGCTTTTTGAGGCTGTCCAAGCCTTTCATAAATTAAGCCAGTATTACTGAGAGTAGCAGCTTCATTAGATAGATGGCCTACTTCTCTACTAATTATTAAGGAGTGATTATAGTGCTGTAGTGCTTCTGAATATTGTCCTAATAAGGAATAGACTGCCCCAATACCACAAAGTGTTTTTCCTTCCATTTTGCGATCCATGACCTCAAGATGAAGAAAAAGCGCTTTTTGATAGTTCTCTAAAGCATTTGAATATTGTCCAATACTACGATAAGCACCCCCAATATTACTAAGAGTAGTACCTTCATTTTTTAAATCTTTAATTCTTTGAAAATAAGATAAAGCTTGACTGAACTGTTTTAATGCATCATGATAAAGTCCTTGATTATATAAGTCAAGTCCTAGATTTAAATGTCTTACTCCGTCTGCTTGATATTCTTGTTTTATTAAAAACTTAACGAATCGACGGATTGCTCTTAATGGTCTAAGTAAAGCTGAAGCTAGCACACGTAAGTAAGATAGCACTTGCAACCTCCAAAGGCTAGTTCTTGAGTTCAAACTTATTTTTCCCAATTATTAGTCTGGAGTTGCAGGAAACTGAAAGCAGTTCTTATCTCAGGTAAATCTTGTGATAGGTTGAAAAGACACTATTTTTCCAACTATTTTTTCTCTACGTACCAGCATTTGATAAGTTAGTACATAATCTGAAACAATAACAGTAAAAGCAGAGAGGGGATTACGTTGAGTCAAAATTCAGATGCCATAGCCCCGCACGGTGGACAGTTGGTTAACCGGATCGCCACACCAGAACAAAGAGCAGAGTTTCTCTCAAAAGCTGACTTTTTGCCGCGAGTGCAACTTGACGATCGCGCCGTTTCTGATCTAGAAATGATTGCGATCGGTGCTTTTAGTCCACTGACGGGTTTTATGAACCAGGAAGACTACGATCGCACTGTGACAGAAATGCGACTAGCTAACGGTCTTGTTTGGTCAATCCCGATTACATTATCAGTAAGCGAAGAAGTCGCTTCTCGCCTGAAAGAAGGCGACTTGCTCCGTCTAGATAACCCCGCCGGTCGGTTTATCGGGGTTTTGCAACTCACGCAAAAATACCACTACGACAAAACCCGCGAAGCAATAAAGGTCTACCGCACTGATGATGCCAATCATCCAGGTGTACAGGTACTCTATAACCAAGGTTTAATACATCTGGCTGGCGATATTTGGCTACTGCAACGCGAACCTCATCCCCAGTTTCCCACCTATCAAATTGATCCGGCTGCCTCGCGGCAAATGTTTCGAGAAAATGGCTGGAAAACCATTGTTGGTTTCCAAACTCGCAACCCCATTCATCGCGCTCATGAATATATCCAAAAGTGCGCGTTGGAAACAGTAGATGCACTCTTTTTGCACCCATTGGTAGGGGCTACAAAAGATGATGACATTGCCGCCGACGTGCGGATGCGCTGCTATGAAATTTTGCTAGAACATTACTACCCTGATGACCGGGTGGTTTTGGCAATTAATCCAGCCGCAATGCGGTATGCTGGCCCTCGTGAGGCAATATTCCATGCTTTAGTCCGCAAAAACTACGGCTGTACTCACTTTATCGTCGGACGAGATCATGCTGGCGTCGGTGACTATTACGGCACTTACGATGCTCAATACATCTTTGACGAGTTTGAGCCAAGTGAATTGGGCATTGTGCCGATGAAATTTGAACACGCTTTCTACTGCCTGCGTACTAAGCAGATGGCAACATCTAAAACCAGTCCCAGCAAGCCAGAGGAACGCATTCATTTATCTGGGACAAAAGTCCGGGAAATGCTGCGGCGCGGTGAGTTACCTCCACCAGAGTTTTCCCGTCCAGAGGTGGCGGCAGAGTTGGCACGGGCAATGCGGATAGAAGTATCGGTCTAGGGCATTGGGCATTGGGTATTGGGCATTAGTTATTCTTTCTCACTCTGTTCCCTGATCTTCCTCATCTCCCCCACTACCCACACTTTGATCAACAAGCAAACAGCATAAACTGTAACTCCTGTAAGCTGCTAGCTGATGGGCTGAGGGCTGATAGCTAATTATGAAACGGCGCACGTTTTTACACAGAATTGGCTCAATACTCGCGGTATTGGGGATAACTGAAGCTGAGTGGTTGACCTTGGGAAATCGCTATTATCAGGCTTTGGCACAACCCAGTCCGCGCAAGTTGGCTTTGTTAATAGGTATTAACCAATACCCCAAAATTCCAGACCTCAGAGGTTGTCTGACGGATGTAGAACTACAAAAAGAACTTTTGATTCACCGCTTTGGCTTCCAAGGGTCAGATATTTTAACCTTAACTGAGGAAGAAGCTAGCAGGGAATTCATTGAGGCGGCTTTTTTGGATCACTTGGGCAAGCAAACTAAACCCGGTGATCTGGTCGTATTTCACTTTAGCGGCTATGGCAGCCGTGTCAAATTGGAAACATCGTCAGATCCAATGCAAAATGCTCTGGTGGCAGCCAATGTAAGTAAAAAATTACAAGATGAGAAAATAGTCAACTATATATTAGAAGAAACTCTACTGCTATTATTGCGATCGCTCCCCACAGACCGAGTAACAGCAGTATTAGATACTAGCTTTTATGCTCCTAGCACAGTATTAGGATTAAAAATTCGCACCCTTGAGGAGTCAGTAGCAAAGTTAGCAGCAGAGGAAGACTTTCTTAAACAACTTAAAACTCAAAACTTACCCAGCACTCCAATTGTTTTAGCAGCTACCTCAAATCCAAAGCAGTCGGCGAGAGAAGGACTATTTTCTGGTTTTAGTGCCGGGTTATTTACCTACGCCTTGACGCAGTATTTGTGGGAATTCACCCCAGCCACCACAATTCAAGTCGCCCTCTCTCATGTAGAAAATTCTCTATCCAAATTGGGTAGCAAACAGCAACCAGCGTTATTAAGTAATCAGAAAAATCAATATATAACGTCTCTATTGCCAGACAGTATGATCGGTGCCCAAGGTGCGGTGAGTGCCATTGAAGAAGACGGCAAAACCGTGCATCTGTGGTTAGCAGGATTACCTCCACAAGTGCTGCTATACTACGGAGTGAATTCTCGATTCACCCTAGAAACAACAGAGCAATTAGTATTGCGATCGCGGACTGGGTTAACTGCAAAAGCCCAAATTTATAAAATTGAAGGTGCAAATTCCCTCCAAGTCGGGCAACTCGTCCAAGAAGCAGTCCGGGTTTTACCCCGAAATATTAATTTAATAATTGCTCTGGATACTGGATTGGAAAGAATTGAGCGGGTAGACGCTACAAGTGCCTTTGCTGGATTTTCCCATGTATCCACCGTAGTAGCAGGAGAAAAACCAGCTGATTATCTATTTGCCAAGCAACAGGAAATTCCCAGTCATTATGGTCTATTTTCTCTTGGTGGCGAGCTAATTCCCAATACCACTGGGGAAGAAGGAGAAGCAGTAAAGTTAACAGTACAAAAGTTAGCGCCAAAATTATCAACCTTGCTTGCAGCCAAGTTATGGCGACTTACAGAAAATCAAGGTTCTTCCCGCTTGGCTCTGAAGGCAACCTTAGAAATAATTAGTGAGATATCGCCTCGCGTCGTCATGCAGCGCCAAACAGCACGAACTTTCAAAACTGAAACTTCGATTAAAAAATCACTCCCCACTCCCGTTGTGCCAGTTGGTAGTCAAATGCAATATCGAGTGGAAAACCAGAGCGATCGCTCGGTATATTTAATCTTGCTGGGATTAAACAATAATCATACAGCAATTGCCTTCTACTCTTGGAACCCCCAAGAACCAAACACAGCGGACACCAAACCCCTCCTCCAACAAGTCGTCATCGCCCCAGGTGAAACCATTACCCTACCCCAAACTAATGCTGCTTCCGAATGGGTGATTTCAGGACTAGCTTCTGAGTGCGAACAACAATTGATTTTTAGTACTGCCCCCTTTAGTGCAACTCTCGCCGCCTTGAACACTACTAAATATTCCACAGCCGAAGAACAACCGATTGGTCCATTGTTGAATCCATTAGACGTTGCACAAGCCTTGCTACAAGACTTACATAATGCCAGCGCCCTCAAAACGGAGATGAATGGCACAGCAGCCGACTCATATATCTTGGATGTAAATAATTGGGCAAGTTTTAGCTTTAGTTTTCAGATTGTATAAACATGGAATTCATTAACTTAGTTGTGTATATAACAATTCACTTAAAAAATTGCAACGATATGATCAGGCGATCGCTTCTGAATGATAGAGTCCAACCTCACATAGAATTGGTATAAGTAATAAATTAGACTTTTCAAACAACCTCTAAGAAGTTGAGTATCTTAGTACTTTGAAAAATTTACCTTTTGATAAACCATGTACAGATCAATACGCTTGAATTAGAGCCACATAAAATATATTGCATAGGTTGGGAAGCCACTGCGCCCTTCTCCCTACAGCCCTTTGGGCATCCTACGGCAGGCGCTAGCCTCTTCCTTTGGGAGAAGGGGAGACGCCAAGGACGATGCAGTTTCCCGACGAGCCTTGCAAGTGGCGTTTGAGGAATAAAACCTAACCTAAACGGGCATTTGTTAGGTTTCATTTCGTTCAACCCAACCTACAATTATTTTTAACTAAACTGTATTAATGTAGAGATGCGAAATTGCACTTAATACCGCTATGCTTTTATGTATTTACATGGTTTATCTGCCATCATCAAATATCTATAACTTTTGATTATTAAACTTTTTAAATAATTCATTCGCTAGACGGAGGTAAATAAGTAGTTAAGTGTCTACTTTATTTATTAGGAGATGCCAAGAAAATTTTTGAGGTAAAATATAATGGTTCTTTACAAATTAGCAGATTTTGAGCCTAACTATCGGGATAGCTTTGAAGGTCAAGATATTAATGGGCTTGGGGTTTATACACAAGGAAGTGATGAAAAAATTGGTAGTGTTACCGATGTTTTAGTGGATGAGGAAGGTCATTTCCGTTATCTAGTGGTTGACTTAGGCTTCTGGATTTTTGGTAAAAAAGTGTTACTACCAATTGGTCGTGCCCGGATCGACTATAACGTTGATCGCGTCTACACAATTGGCTTGAATAGAGCGCAAGCAGAAAGTTTACCTGAGTTCAATGAACGCCAAACCCTTGATTATGACTATGAAGAACGGGTGCGTGGGGTATATCGCCAACCCACAGATTACACCCTTCCTGTAGAGGCTTCAACATCTGTAGACGCTTTAGCACCATTGGATACACCGACACCGACACCGACACCGACACCGACGCCTACGCCCACTTACACCCGTGATGACTATACTTACGAACGTGAGCCTTCTTTGTTTGGGTTAAATGAGCAAGAGAATCAAACTCTGAAATTGTATGAAGAACGGCTGATTGCCAGTAAACGACGCCAAAAAACTGGAGAAGTATCGATTGGTAAGCATGTTGAGACTGATACTGCACGGATTGCAATCCCGATAGAAAGAGAGCGAGTTGTGATTGAGCGCGTAACTCCAGCAGATGCAGGTACTGCCGTTTCTGGGCGCGAAGCAGATTTCCGTGAAGGCGAAGTTGCTCGGATTGAAATCCACGAAGAAACTCCTGATGTTCGCAAAGAAGCATTTTTGCGTGAAGAAGTCAGAGTTAGAAAAGTGGTAGATCAAGAGACAGTTGAAACTCAAGAAACCGTGCGTCGTGAAGAGTTAGATGTGAATTCTGGTAATCTTCCGATTGAAGAACGCTAACTAAATATAGTCATTAGTTACTAGCTAATGGCTAATAATTAATTCGCCACAGTGCAGGTGGGGCTATAAAATTAGCTTTACCTGTGCTTATAATAGGTCAGAATCAGCACTACATTTAATTTAGCTAAGTAAAAAGCAGTTCATAAATTTTGCATATGAATAGCCAACCGATGGCCAAAAACATTGGACAGGCAAACTCGAACTCTCGCACTAGCAGCTCACTAGCAGATTTGAAAAATAAGGTAAATAATTTTACTGTCATCGATAAGCAAGGTCAGCTAGTAGGAGTAGTTCATGATTTAATTGTGGATGCTAATCGTCGGCTAAACTTAGTTATATCTAACCAGGTGAATCAACAAACTGGAGAATATAATCAGCAATTAGCCGATAAACGTCCTTCTTTATTTCGATTGCAGAGCCAGAGAATCAAAAAAATCGACAAGCCGACTAAATCTGTTTTCATAGACTTAAACAAATCAGAAATCGAGTATATGCCTGAATATTTAGAGAGAGAAACACCAGGCGATAGCAACTCAACTGAGCAACTAGCCAATAATCAAATTACAAATAGCCCAGTTGAGGCAACAAATTCAGAAGAGGCTAGCGAAGAACAGATTATTCGTCTATTAGAAGAACGACTAGTTGTTGAAAGCAGCAAGCGGAAAGTTGGTGAGGTAATTGTTCGCAAAGTAATCGAAACCCGGATGGTGCAAGTTCCTGTCCGGCGTGAAAAGCTGATTGTGGAACAAATTAGCCCAGAACACAAACAACTCGCAGAAATTGATTTAGGACAAGAGGAAATTGATGGTATTGACTTGACCCAAGTAGAAAGACTTGAAGTTACAAATTTTGACAGCGCTTTAACGGTAAGCGGCGAATTTACTTCGCCTAAAACTGCTAGTTTATTGTTGAATGCGATCGCACTAGAGCGAAATCATGGATGCAAGCTGGTGCGAGTGACCATTGCTGTTGAAGATGAGTCACAGCAGAAAAAATACCAGGAGTGGTTTGACCGCTGTTCTAAAGATCAATCAATAAAGCCAGAAAAATAAGTTTTTAGAAGACCAATTAGTAGGGTGGGTATTGCTCACCCTATTTTTTTGCTAATTTAAGAAAAGAATGTTTAAATTTCCGTTCCCTTGCAGGTAAGTAGACTGTCTCCAAAGCAACTTAATTTACAATACTAAGCAGTTGCCGTTCTTTTGGCTACTTGCAATGAAATTTCGACTCAAGAGACTTTCACGGAAGAAACGAGAGCGTCTGATCCCACCGATTCAGATTGAAGTTCGAGATGGAAAATTTGAGATTATGGGTATTGGTGCATGGTATTCTTACTGGCGCGATCCCTACCATCTGCTGCTAACGATTCCCTGGATTGCCTTTCTGATCCTGATTTGTACTTTTTATGTAACTATTAATACTCTATTTGCCCTAGCTTACTTGATAGGAGGAGATTGTATTGCCAACGCCCGACCTGGCTCTTTTTTAGATGTATTTTTCTTTAGTGTGCAAACCCTAGCATCCATCGGCTATGGGGCAATGTATCCTAAAACAACTTACGCCAACATTATTGTCACGATTGAAGCAATGATCGGTTTGGTGGGAATTGCTGTAATGACAGGACTAGCGTTTGCTCGGTTCTCCCGACCCACAGCCCGTGTGCTTTTTAGCCGTGTTGCTGTAATTACACCTCATGATGCCATGCCAACTCTGATATTTCGCACCGCTAATAAGCGTCGCAATACAATTTTGGAGGCGCAGATGCGAGTCTACTTAATGCGCGACGAAGTAACCCAAGAAGGGCAGTTCATGCGTCGGTTCTACGATCTCAAACTGCTGAGGAACCAAACACCTAGCTTCACGTTAAGCTGGTCAGTGATGCATGTCATTGATGAGTTTAGTCCTCTATATGGGATGACATCAGAATCGTTAACCCAGACAAATAGTATGCTGATTATCTCTTTGAGTGGCATTGATGAAACCGTTGCACAAGTGGTTAATGCCCGTCATAGCTATGGTGCTAATGAGATTTTGTGGAACAATCAATTTGTCGATATCTTCCACCACACACCCGATGGACATCGCTACATTGATTACAACCGCTTCCACGATGTTTTACCTTTAGATTAAAGGGGATTAAATTCCTGAAATTTACTCCAAAGTCTGATTGAGTGGTGGTTGTAAGGGTTTAACGACAACCCGACCATTTTCAATTACAGTGCAACTTTTAACCACGCTCTTGCTGTAGTTAACTGGTACATTCTGACACTGGCTTTGGTGAGAGATATTTTGCTTCTGTTGTTGATTGAGGACGACAACACAACAGGCGCAGGAGGAGAAGGACATATAAAATATTTTGATCTCTATATCTATTATCGCCCTACTGGTGCTGTTTAGCTGAAAAATTTACTAACCATGTGTTTTGAATAACTCAGGATAATAAGCAAACTAGCTGTGCGCCTCTAGCACCCCGAAATTTAATTCAGTGCCGGTTTAAAGCGTATATGTGAAACTATAGTTAGTAAGTACTTGCTTTCTTGTGCTTGTAGCTTGTTTGATATATCTAAACCAAGTAAACAGGAAAGCGGTTATAGATCCCGCCCCGCTTTCCTCCCTGCCCAAACAAGTATGGCAGGGTTAGACAGTGGGCTTTTCTAATGAAAAAATTTTTCAGATACCTGGGTTTAGGTTTGCTATCTACGTTTTTGACTGCTACTCCCGGATTGGGAGCTGAGCGCATTAGCTTTTTTTATCCTCCCTTCGGGGAATTTTACTTGTCCGTGGACTCGCTGGAAACTTTTGCTAAAAAAGGCAAAATCGATCAAGATTTTTCATTTTATGCTAACCGTGCTACTCCCGAACAACTCGCTCAACTGCGGGATTTACTTCAGCAAAGGTTCAATGTCACTCCGACATTAGTATCTCAAGTTACCTACTCACCGATAGGTGAGGAGCTGGTGCAACAACTGGGAAAATTACTCCTCACTGAGTCTCGACAGAACGGCTTTTATGCCATACGTGCCTCTTTGATTTTGTCTGCTGCTGATCAAGAGGGCTTAACAGTTGTGAATTTGCTGCGGAAATTTCCTAGCAACACTATCCGGGTGAATTTCACAGAGGGGTTAAGGATAGTCGATGACTTGTCGCAATTGATCAAAAAAAAGGATGAAGTTTTTGCCTCTCTTCAAAAAGAAGCGATCGCTGAAGCAGCCAATTCAACAATTGACTTCTCAAAACAGCCAGATTTGCGATCGCCTGGAAAATACAGTTGGCAGAAAAAAAGCCTAGAGCTAAATGACATTTCTCGCAATCGCCGTCTACCCGTGGATATATATCTGCCAAAAGCAGGTTCACCAAGCACTAAAGAACTGCCCTCGCCTCCCTTTCCCCTGATTGTAATTTCTCATGGACTTGCCTCAGACCGCTCTACCTTTGTTTATCTGGCTGAACATCTAACATCCTATGGTTTTGCCGTTGCTGTACTGGAACACCCTGGTAGTAATGCCAAACGCTTTCAGCTATACTTTGCGGGTTTGGCAGGGCCGCCAGACGCAGCAGAATTTATCAACCGACCTTTAGATATCAAATATCTACTCAATGAACTCCAGCGTCTAGACAAATCTGATCCTACTCTCCAGGGAAAACTCAATTTTCAGCAAATTGGGGCGATCGGTCAGTCCTTTGGTGGTTATACTGTTTTGACTCTAGCAGGAGCAAATATTAACTTTGGGCAACTAAAGCTAGACTGTAATCCCAATAATTCATCCTTTAATTTGTCGCTCTTTTTGCAGTGTCAAGCAACTAAGTTACCACCACTAAATTACGAACTTAAAGACGATCGCATCAAGGTTGTCATGGCGATTAATCCGTTTGACAGCTCAATTTTGGGTGAGGGTGGAGTCAGTCAAATTAAAATTCCGGTAATGCTGGTAGCAGGTAGTCAAGATATTTTCGCCCCACCTGTATTTGAGCAAATTCGCCCCTTCACCTGGCTTTCTGACTCCAATAAGTATCTAGCTTTGATTGAAAACGCCACCCACTTTTCGGCGATCGGAGAATCTAAAGATGATGTGTTACCTGTACCGTCTACCTTACTGGGCCCCGATCGCGTTGCTGTTTATTCCTATCTTGATGCCCTGAGTGTAGCTTTTATGGAAACCCATCTCCTCAATCGCTCTGAATACCGATCATATTTGCAGCCATCCTACGCCACATTTATCAGTAAAGAGCCTCTGAATCTTAGTATTTTACAGTCCTTGTCGGCAGATCAGTTAAATCAAATTTGGAATGGGCCAGCCCCTTTGGGAAGTCAAAAGTCAAAAGTCAAAAGTCAAAATTAAGAACCACCAAAATAAATTTAGGGGCTTGAGTCAACTGACGTAGTATTTCTTGTATTACGTGTCTCGAAATACATTTTTTTATTTTCCACTCAAGTGGACTCAAAGCCTTGCTCAGTCTTATTTAGAAGACTTTAGCTATTAGCCTGAGAATTCATTCTCAGGCGGTTGTTGGGAATGGTGGAATATCTCAGTTTTAACGGACTTTAGTTATAAAAGAGGAACTTTAGTTCTGGGCGGTTTATGTTTAGAACGAAATAGCCCTGCTCCCAGCCTTATCCATTTATTGATTGGCGGAAGATATTCGTCGTTTTCGACTAGGCGAAGAAAGTCTGGTTGAGGGTCAATGAGCATGAGCGCTAAAGAACATTTTGGTTGTGCAAATAATCTCGCCAAAAAAATCTACCTAGCCTTAGCGTGACGACCAAGATTTAGGAATATCCAAAAAATAAAAGTTCTCTTCTGTTTCAATGATATTTTTGGCAAACCTCTCATAATTTTGCTGTTTTCGCCCTCCAGGGCGAAAGCGACGGCTTTTGTTTTTATAACTGATAAGTGCCTTGCCTGTAAGTAGGTGGGTGGGGAAATTTATAAGTATGTCATTGCGAGTGAAACAGAGTGCAACAAAGCAATCACAAAGACTTTGATAGTTTTACATTCTGTTATATAGTTAGGTTTATTCGTGCCTAATTTATGTGTTTCCTATGTAAATATCAAGGTTATATACAGCTAAGTCTAAATAACAATTAGCGCATTTTAGAACGAACATAAAATCTTTATATTTTTTTTCTAAAATTTTATCGTTTCTTTATTTATTTACAAAAAATTTGTGTATTCAATAAAGCTTTTTTCCAATTTATCAATAATTCAGCAAAATTAAACGTTTTAATATTAAAAGAAATTATATATGTTACAACTAATACTGTATAAAATGATACAAACAAATTATCTAGCGTAAAAATACTTATTCAAAAATGTCGAATCCCAGTTTTTAGTTTTATAAATTTTGTTTAAGTAAAATTGGTATAAAAACGTTATCTGGTAGCTTGATTATATCTTGAATTATGGGAATTTTAGTTATTTTATCAGTATTAATACGTAATTAGCTTAAGTTATACATTTTTCGAGAAAATTAAGCTTTTAAATCGCCATCTTTATATCAATATATATTGACGCCTGCGATTTTTTGATAAATAAAAACTTCTTTTTAATTAAATTTGTATAAATAGTAACTATGTAATATTTTTCTGAACCAGTGTAATACACATTTCTTAAATATTTAACTGCTTGACCTATTTCGTAAGAGGAGTAATAATACTCTTAACGGCACAAAAAAGTTACTAAATATACACTTTACGTTTATATTTATTACTTTTGAGTGACGTGACTTTAATCCCAACAATCAAGCGAGAACTAAAATCATGGAAAGCACACTTTTTTCTTCATTAAGCACCAACGAAGAAGCTAATCTGTCTGGTGGCAGAACCAGAGTTCGTGTCAATGCTAATGGCGGCAGTGCTAATGGCGGCAATGCTAATGGCACTGGTGGCAACGCTGGCAATGGTTCTGTCAATCTATTGAGTCTTAATGATGCAAGTGGAAATGGTGGAAATGGTGGAAATGGTGGAATTGGTGGACCTGGTGGAGCTAATGGCTCCATTATCGGCAACGGCAACAGCTGATTCTAGCAGGATAAAAAATTCATTGCTATAGGCAAACCTACGAGGTTTAGTAGAAGGGAAACAATAAACGTCAAGACACGATTAACTGCGCCTTTAGAGAAATAAAGCGTCGCGTTTGAAATAATTTACCCTGTTAGCGCAGGTTAAGTTACTTTTACACGTGCCTCAATTGCTAATTGACTTATCCTACGAGCCATGAGCATGTTTATTTCTCAGAATAATCTTAACATACGTTTATTGTTACCTACCTACTTTTCTTAAAGGAATTTAACATTGACGTTACCCACGAGTAACCGTCGATAATCTTTAGTAGCGCTTATCCCTAAGACTGTTCAGCTTTAAGTAGTCCAGTAGGGAAATAAGCGCTGCTACTTCATAAATTGACCATATTCATCACAATCTAATAACTTGTGGATAACCAAACTCTTTTTACCTAACTTACTCCAAACGAATAAGCAAGTCTGTCTATTAGTTTGGAGTAAGTTAGGTAAACATACTAAAATTCCCGATATTTTCTCTGTTGAGATATGGAATAAATAGAAGGGCTTAATTAAATCAAAGCTCGTAGTAAGCGGCTCTAGCCATTGAGAACCTTATAAGTAGGTGGACAAAAATATTTCTCGTCATTGCGAACATTCTGCAACTCTTGGATACGCTACCGCGTAGCTTGCTTCTGGGTTCGTGGAGCGTCTCGTAGAGAAGGAGTACGCTCCATTCGCAATGACATTGTGTAATTAATTCTGTTTAACTACTTATAGAATGATAAATAGCTCACTACTTGAAAGCCTTAGATCCCCGACTTCTCTCAGAAGTCGGGGATCTTGTTGTTTACGAATGATTTAAGTTTGCTATATACCAAGCAAGTCTCAAGCATTTCTTTGATAAACTCAAAGCTAAAGCTATACAAATTACCATTTGTCCTAAAGTTTTGGCAGATAAATATGCCGTTGTAATTTGCATTAAAGACAATAATTTAACTCTCTTCTATTCTTTTAATAAATAAAAATCAGAAACCTTGATTTTATCTAAATAAGTAAATATACTGATGCAATTCTGCAAAATAGCTGAACAACATAAGTTTTGCAACCATAAACAAAAACGCTGTATGTCTTTTTTGTTTCTAAGTTATGAGTTAGGTATAACAATTTCACCAAATCAGAGCTAATTGTCAGGAAAGTGAGATATTTGTACTGAGGTATTCATAAAAACTTATTTAATAAAATCTTTTGCATATATATGCTTGTCGTTAAGAAGTATTAAGAAATCCTGATTAAAGAATATTGCAATACCTTGATTTAATTGCTAATGTGTGTAAGACAACGATGCTGATGAGCGCTCGGATCTAGGAGAAGTAAAATCTATGAGCTACATGCATTCAGCCAAGTATTTTAGGCTTTGACGGTTTAAAAATGAGAAATTTCTGCCTCGTATAGACAATTATGAGGGATTGCAGATTAACCAAGAAATATCTCGTTGCTAAAGGCTTCGTTTGAATTTGATTTCAATTGCGATTGATTATTTGTCTTACCTTGTGCCCACAAGCGAATAGCTGTTGATTGTGTGTATCGGCAATAACGAAGAGTTTGGTAAGACTTAAATTTTGGAGGATAAAACCAATGGATATTCAAGGTAAAGTAGCCCTAATTACAGGGGCTTCGCGTGGTATTGGACGAGCGATCGCTCTTGAACTAGCGCAACAAGGCATTAAGCGGCTGATATTAGTAGCACGGGATCGCCAAAAGTTAGTCGAGTTAGCTAAGGAAATCGAGGCGATGGGCACAGAAACTGCGATCGTGGCATTAGATTTGACGCAGACAATTGAAGTGAATATCGCTGTTGCCCAACTGTGGCGCAATTACGGACAGATTCACCTGCTGGTTAATTGTGCAGGAGTCGCATACCAAAGTTCGTTTTTGCAATCTAAAATGCCCCAAGTTCAAGAAGAACTTTCTGTGAACTTGTTAGGAATGTACAACCTTACTAGTCTGATCGCTCGACGCATGGCCAGCCAAAGGCAAGGAACAATCGTCAATGTATCGAGTCTGATGGGGAAAGTAGCAGCACCAACTATGGCGACTTACTCAGCTACCAAGTTTGCAATCTTAGGGTTTACCCAAGCTTTGCGCCAGGAATTGGCTGAATACAATATCCGAGTGATTGCATTACTGCCTTCCCTGACAGACACAGACATGGTGCGCGACTTAAAATTATTTCGCTGGGTGATCCCCATGACTACCCAGCAAGTGGCTAAAGCACTGATCACCGGAATGCAAAGGGATGCACCAGAAATTTTAGTCGGATGGCAAAGTCATTTAGCTGTATTGTGTCAACGCCTTACTCCTTGGTTACTAGAGCTAATTTTACGAATAGCAACTCCGCCAGCCCCAAGAAGACAACAGCCTCATGAAAAACTGAGTTTTTTGGTTAAGATGCAGCGTTTTGGCGATTTGTTACTGTCCAGAAAAACTCAATGTCAGGTCAAGTCACTATAACTATTTATCCCAGCGTTAACACCTTGGATGGTATATCTACCACCAACCGCTGATTTTTGAGCCACTGGCGATTAAGTAACACTTTTGAGAGTTCCTGTCCATGTAGGACAGGAACTCTTAAAATCTTCTCCACCAACTCGTATTTTTCCTAAATAAACCGCGTCCACCTTGAAAACTGTAGTTCTTTACCGTATGAAAAGAAAAAACCCTCATCCCCCAGCCCCTTCTCCCAAATTTGGGAGAAGGGGAGCCGGAAAAAAGTCCCTCTCCCTACTGGGAGAGAGATTTAGGATGAGGGCAAAAATTACGGTTTTCAACATAGATGAGGTTTAGACATCAAATTCAGATCATTTTTATTTAGGGAATAATTTATTTTCTGGAAGTCCCTTAAGTCGTTTGGTTTTACCCTTTTGCAACAAAGTAACACTCACAGTGCCAAGAAGCGCTAATAAGCTGAAAGTAGAACTAGATTCAGGAACAGACCTGGGATTCTCAATTTTGAGAACTTGTCCAAGTCCAGGGCTATCGCCTCGATTTGTCACATAAATAGCACCATCAGCACCAATAGTCAAACCAGTAGGAGACTCTAGTCCATTGCCATTAAGAATGGTTGTGCGAGTTCCATCGGTCGCTATTTTAATCACAGAACCATCTACATTACCTTTCCAGAGTGACTGATTAGCGTACTGCAAAGCATACAAATTACCCTCAGGATCAAAAGCTAAGTCAGTAAGTTGGGTAAAGCCATCGCTATAGACTGTTGGTTGACCATCAGAACCAACTCGGTAGATTTTTGCTTTACCTTCGGGAAAAGGAAAACCAGTTAATTGGCTAATATAATAAGCGCCATCTGGGCCTTTGGCGATATTTGTCGGTACTGCTTGGATTTCAAATGGTGATGACGATGCACCAGAGGGAAAAACTGGATTAGTTAATGTCTGCCGGGGAATTGTGGCGATCGCCTTTAAATTACTCCCATCAGTCCCTACACTGAGTAACTCATTAGCACCAGTATCAACTGCAATAATATTATTTCCATCCAAAAGAAGAGAGAAGGGATTACTAATTAGATCGCCTTGGTCAGGATTATTTGCAAGTTCATAATTAGCTAAATCAGCAACACTAGTCCAAGAATTTGTATTGAAATTAGCAGTGATGATTTTTCCTAAGTCAGTGTTACCTAATCTGGCGCGAAATGTGGGATTAGAAGCATACCCAACTGCAATATAAGGCTTACCACTGGCATCAAATTTTATATCATGAGGCCCAGCAGTATCAGTACCATTTGGTAATGCTAAAGAAGGAAGTCCTGTAAGTACATGTTCTTGCGTACCATTTCCAATTTTTGTCACTGCACCAGTTGTGCCATAACATAAAGATTGGCCTTGGGCACTCGGTGAAGGAACACAAGCTCCATTTCCGCCCGTTCCTGCCTCTGTGACGTAGAGACTCCCGTCAGGGCCAAAAGTTAGACCCCGTGGATTATTAAGACCATCGGCAATTACCGAAAACGATGCCGCCTCTGCTGCTTTCATTCCCGAAAAAGCAGCAATACAAACACTCAAAAATGTAATCCCAAATCGCTTTAGTTTCATTAGACCTGTCCTAAAATTAAATTTGCGTAAAGATAAAATTTTATATTTTATCTTTATAAATACTAATATTTGCCGTATGTAGTTTCTGCGGATTGTACAGCATAATAAATCATGTTGCCACTCAAAATTTAAAAATCCTATTTTTTCTCTCTAAACTATTATCAACTATGCCAAACCCTTATTGATACGTTGAATGAAGACATATAGTCAACCTTTAAAACCCTTGTACAGACTGAGTTATAAAATTTTGGACAAGTCTATTTGTTGTAAGATTGGCTAATTAGAGAAGTTTGAAAATTTTTTAATTGGTTACAAATTATAACAATTCTCTAAAATAGGGCAACAGATTCAAACCCAGAAACCCAGATTAAATCTGAATCTCTTAATTTTGAGTTGTATCATACCATTTCCAAAAATCTTTGCAACACATGAATCGGCTGTAGGGACGTACAGATAAGTATCTACTTAATGAACTCCAACGTCTGGAAAAATCTGATCCCACCCTCCAGAGAAAACTCAATTTTCAGCAAGTTAAGGCGATTGACTTACTCAGCTACCAAGTTTGCTATCTTAGGATTTACCCAAGCTTTGCGCCAAGAGCTATAGCAGTCCTATCTGATTTCGTTCAAATTCGCGGTGTCCAGATCCCCGACTTTGTAAAAGTTGTCGGGGATCTAACTTTTCACGAATGATTTAGGATTACTATAGCTGAACACAATATCTGAGGATTGCATTACTGTTTTCCCTGACAGACACAGACATGGTGCGCGACTTAAAATTATTTCGCTGGGTGATCCCCATGACTTCCCAGCAAGTGGCTAAAGCACTCGTCACTGCAATACAAAATAATTCAGTAGAAATTTTAGTCGGATGGGATCATTTAGCCGTATGGTGTCAACGCTTTGCTCCTTGGTTGCTAGAGCTAATTTTACGAATAGCAATTCCGCCAGCACCAAGAAAACAACAGCCGAGTCAAAAACTAGTTTTTTGACAAGAATCCATCGTTTCGGTGATTTGTTCTTGTCAAGAACATGATTTTTTGCGTGTCTGCGCGTAATTTCTAAATTTTTTGAGGCTTCTGCGGTCAATTGCCTTTATCTTAATGCACCTTGAATCGTTGATGGTGCGTTGCACTGCGCGACAACGCACCAATGATTTAAATTTATTAACATAGCTTTAAATATTAGCACCGACTTACTTACACTGAACCGTATTGTGTTAGAAACTTGTGCCAATGGGGAACTCTATTATTAGAGATCAATTGTTTGATTTATTTTTTTCTTTGGAATACTCACAAGAGGTAGTTGTTAATGATTAGTATAATTACACCAGTTTATAATGGGGAGAGATTTATAGAATCTTGTCTTCAAGTTGTTATTGACCAAAACTGTTTAGAAGTGGAGCATATCATTGTAGATGGAGGTTCAAGTGACAAAACAGTAGACATTATTAAGGATAAAGCCAATCAATATCCCCACATCCGCTGGATTAGTGAAAAGGATCAAGGACAATCTGATGCTATGAATAAAGGAATTGCTATGGCACAAGGACAGATTATTGGTGTTTTAAATGTTGATGATTTTTATGAAATAAATATTCTTAATCGCATCTGTGAAATTTTCCAAACTTTACCAGAGCCTAGCTTTATTGTTGGCAATTGTAATATTTTGAATCAAAAAGGTCAACTAATTTATATTAATAAACCTAACCGATTACGGACGATTGATTTACTATTAGAAAGGCGAGTTAATGATGATGGAATTATCGATGCTTCTTTTCCAGTAAATCCCTCTGCTTACTTCTACCACAAATCATTGCATCAGCAAATCGGACTCTATAAAGTAGAAGCTCATTATGTAATGGATTTAGATTTCCTCTTGAAAGCGGTTTGTTCATCTCATGTTAAGTATTTCAATGAGACTTGGGGTAACTATAGATATTATCCAGGAACAAAAACATTTGATGATTCTACCAGAGGAACCAGCACAGCGCGAATTAAACATTTATTTAATGATTATATTAAAACACTATCCTTGATGGAGCAATGGCAAATTTGGTTAGCTCGGAACATGAATTTTATTTTATTAAAAATATTTTATTTTTATAAATATCCAGAACGATTACCTGAATCGATTAGGCAGAGATTAACTAAATATAGTCGAACCTGATAAAAAGGATTGCAATAAAATTCAAGACTAGAATTTGTGACTACTTTAGCTAACAGGGGATCGGGAGCATCCCACTTTTTTGCCTGTCATTGCGTAGGCGGAGCCTTCCCGTAGGGTACGCAACGAAGTGGAGCGTGGCAATCCCATCAACTGATGCTTAGTGAGAGATTGTGGGATTGTTTGTCTGCGACACACTCTTGCGTTCGTCGTCCCTCCTCTCTACGAGACGCTCTTGCGTTCGCAATCACAAGTTATTCTCTGATTACAAAATAAAAACTGGAATGCACCCCAGGGGATCTAGTACCGCAAGGCGGAAGTCAGAAGTCAAAAGTCAAAAGAATTGTATTCCGGGCTTTTTACCCATTTGAGATGGTAGGTTTATTTCCGCCGTAACGTACTAGTCCGAATAGCAATAATAAAAGCAGAAACACTTGTGGTTTAAGCAGTTTGCAATTACTTATGTAATTGATGCAGGATTTTGCCATCAAGGGGTAAGCTTTCAGGCGGCGTTTGCGGACTCGTGCTTCACTTCTGCCTGGGCCTAGAACACGATCTGGAACAACCTTGTGAACAATAACTTTTAGTAAAGCGCGATAATTTTGGTAACATTGTTAGGACTTACGCAAAACTACATGCGCTCTAGGGCAATTCATGAGTTGCCCTAAGAAGAAAATCTTTCTTTTCGGCTATTGTTTACGTAAGTCCTGATTGTGTTAAATTTACTGCTAAAAAGTTAGGAATCAATTCTACACATTGCTGCCAATAACTGGCACAGACGCCCAGACGCTCTTGGCGACTTGTCTCTCCAGACATGGGCAATCAGCATCCTAATCAACGCCAGCAGCATGGAGTAAGTATATTTTGCCAAAAGGGCCAAATCATGCTAATCAGAAAATTCTGACTAAAATCTGACATATTAGCAGATGGTAAACAAACTTTATCAATTACTAGAACATAAAGATGCGAATATCTGGGTAGACTGCACCGATAATTACTATAGCAATCCTATTTGATGAAATCGGATTGCTATAGACTTGCCTGAGTTCGCAGTTACTGAAAATCACCAAATTCAAAATGTTATGACTCAAGGTATTTATTGTATCTATACTGAGTCAGGTGCTATTAGATACTCATGCAAGTTTTATAGATATAACTTATTTCGGAGCAATCAGAAATGCTTTCCTTCCCCACGACTCTTACTCCTTTGCCCGAAATCATTGATGGCTTGCCGAATATTTCTGGTTGGGAAACAGAGGTTATCTCTGTAGTTAACCATAATAAACCAGTATTTTTGCCAACAACAAATATCCGCTTAGAGGATGTGAATGCTGTGTTTGCGATCGCCTTGCACATGCACCAGCCAACTATACCCGCAGGAAATGATGGTACACTGATCAGCAATCTGCAATATATGTTTGAACATCCTCATGAAGGGGATAACCACAATGCAGATCCTTTTGCTTATTGTTACAGCCGCATGGGAGACTTGATCCCCGAACTTGTAAATCAAGGTTGCAATCCGCGTGTGATGTTGGATTACTCTGGTAATCTTTTGTGGGGACTGCGGCAAATGGGACGCAGTGATGTTCTCGATAATCTCAAACGCATCACTTGCGATCGCACCTATCAACCTTATGTAGAGTGGCTGGGTACAATGTGGAGCCATGCAGTTATTCCTTCCACACCTATACCAGATATTAAATTGCATATCATCGCATGGCAACATCACTTTGCGGCAATTTTTGGCTGGGAAGCACTAGGGCGAGTCAAAGGATTTTCGCCCCCAGAAATGCACCTACCAAATCACCCTGATGCTCTGTTTGAATTTGTGAAAGCGCTGAAAGAATGTGGATATCGCTGGCTACTTGTTCAAGAACATTCTGTAGAAACAATTAGTGGTCAATCTCTTACCCACAAACATTTCCCACATCGTCTGATTGCCCGCAATTCTCAAGGCGAAACAATTAGTATCACAGCCTTAATTAAAACCCAAGGTTCGGATACTAAATTAGTTGCACAAATGCAGCCTTATTATGAAGCCAAAACCTTATCCAAACAACAAATTGGTAGTGTATTTGTGCCACCAATAGTTAGCCAAATTGGAGATGGTGAAAATGGTGGCGTGATGATGAATGAATTTCCTAGCGCTTTTAAACAAGCTTGGTGGGATATGCTCAATAACGGCGGAGGAAAATCAGGTGTTGTTGGGATGTGTGGTACAGAATATTTAGAATTAATAGAGGCTGCTGGATGCAAACCTGAAGACTATCCAAGTTGTCAGCCAGTTGGACAACATCAGATTTGGGAGCGAGTTTCACCAGACAATTGCCAACCGGAAGCTGTAGAGAATGCGATTCAAGAATTAAAGCAAATAAACTCTAATTTTCACATGGATGGAGCCTCGTGGACAAATCATATCAGTTGGGTGAAAGGATATGAAAATGTCTTGTCCCCCATGTATAAACTAAGCAGTTTATTCCATCAAAAATTTGATCCATTACAGCAAATTGATTCAACTGAACCTGTTAACAGACAATTTTACTACCGTAACGTTCTCCTACATAACCTTTTGCTGCAAACCAGTTGTTTTCGTTATTGGGGACAAGGTGCTTGGACTGACTATGCACGGGAAATTTATCAACGGGGCGAAAATTTATTGTAGATGAATTGAACTGGGACTGGAACGGATATAGATGGGTATTCAAATTCCAATAGGCTTTGGTTAAGACTTTCTCCTCCCTAACCCTCCTTAAAAAGTAGGGAATTAAGCCCCCTTTTTTAAGGGGGGTTGGGGGGGTATTCTGAGGCAAAATATCATTAACACCAAGTATATTGGTTTCTAAATAGGCAGTATAAATGAAAAATCTTTATGAGATTTTAGCAATGATCAGATCAAGACCAGCAATGTATTTAGGACAGCGTTCTTTAACTGCGTTAGACGGCTTTATTGGTGGCTATTCTTTTGCTCTGGGGGAAAATGGGATCTTTTATGGAGAAGAGACACCTCCTTTTACACAGTTCAACGACTGGGTAGCTCGATATTATAAATGGTACGAATCAACAGCAGGATGGAAAAATATCATTCTCCGAGAAGTTGGAGACGAAGCAAAGGCATGTGATGTATTCTTTGAACTCTTTGAATTATTCAAGCAACGGTTTCCTGTACTCAAGTATCGTGTTTTCTTAAATCCAAACCATAAATCTACCGGAGCTATATATCGACGTAGATGTATAGATGGGATAGAAAAAGAATTAGATCCACCTAAAGAAATTAGAATAGTGCAATATACAACAGATTCTGGCTTTTACCGTTTCGATATATCACAAGCGGGAGAAATTTTAGAAATTGGCTATTTTGAGACAGTAAGGTTAACTATGGAAGAAGTTAACAGAGAGTTTCAAGTTTCTTTGGATGAGTGGGAAGCCTCAAATAGTATTTAATTATCTTAAACTCATAAAAGAATAATTTTAACACGATATCATGCTGATTCCAAAATTAGCGTTTAAGCAATTCTTTATTTGAAAAAATTGTTAATGTGTGGGACAATCTTCTAAATATATGTTGCTACACCAAAGGTAACAATATTTCAAATTTTGTACCTATACCAATCTGTGAATGGAAATTTAATTTTCCACCATGTCTCACGGTGATAATTCGATAACTTACTGCTAAACTAGTATTCTTACTATTCTTTGTTTCAAGAGAAAAAGACTCTATAATTTGCTGTTGCAATTCTTGAGATATTCCAGAACTATTGTCAGCAATGCGAATTAAGATCCAGCGAGAATCTGGTGCATCTGGATTGCTTGCTTCCTGGGAAATAACTTCTGTGGTAATCTCAATTCGGGGTTTTTGAACAGTCTTTGTATCATCTAGATGCAACTGCTGTCGGACTGTTTCATTGAGTAAAGTATCTACAACTTCGCTGAAAATATTCATAAAAACCTGATTTAATTGCCCCATAAAGCAATATACTGGAGGTAATTGACCGTAGTATTTTACGATTTCAATTTCTCCTTGAAGACGGCTATTAATTAATAAAATAATACTATCTATGCAGGCATGTAAATCTGCTGGTTTTGGATAAAGTTCATCGATATGACAGAAGTTTTGTAAGCTGGTAACGAGTTTTTTTAATCTTTCCGCTCCAGTGCGGATACTAGCAAGCGATCGCGACAAATCTTGTTCTAAAAAATCAAATTCAATCTCTTCTTTAAGAAGATTAATTGCCTGGGAAGTTGATGGTAATTCTTTTTCATAAGCTGCTATCAGCTTGAGTAAATCTTGGCTGTAGTTTGAAACATAAGTTATATTACCCCAAATAAAACCTACTGGGTCTAAAATTTCGTGCGCTATGCCGTCTACCAAACGTCCCAGATTTGCCATTTTATCATTTTGAATCATTTGGGCTTGGCTGCGTTCATACCGCACCAGATTGTCAATTCCCCGAATTTGCCAAGAAATAATATTCAATTCTTGTACATCTAACAATCTATAAGCACCAGATTCTGTGTGTACTACAATTGGTTCTGCTAATAATTCTGGCGATCGCTTTAAGCTAAGTTGCATCGCAGTTAAAATCGATGTTGTATCAGCAAGGAGCAACATCGGTATCCGCGCATAGCTGTAGAGAACGGCTAATGGTTGTTGAACAAATAACTCTTGTCCAAAGGGACGAATCAAAAATTCCAGCAGTCGTCGCCGCGAAATCATCCCAATAAAGTTTCCCTGTTCTACCAAAATTACTCCTGGTAACAGGGGATATTTTTCCAAAAAATTAGCCACTTCCATACCAGTGCGGTTGATTTCCACTGGGAAGTTGTACATTGGTAGTTCTTGGAGGGTTGACTCTAAATCGAGATCGCGATCGCTACCAAGAGACAAAAATGGCGGTAAGATTGGGCAACTGAATTCTTCTGGCACTAGACACCCTGATTTTTACAAAGACAGGTAAACAATAAGTTAATATTTTACATTCTGCCACCTCTAAATCATGTTTAGGTTTAGGTATCTAGTCAAACTAAGCTAATCCTTATTCATTTTTCCAGAATGATTCGCTTGTAGTAAGCGGCTCCAGCCCTGCTTTTATGCAACTTAAATGCTCGTTAGCCTTATACAGCAGGCGCAAAAATCCAGCTACCATCTCAATTAACAAACAAGGGCAAAATCTCTTGTCTTAAATGCTAACTTTCACAATTACTGGCAAGAGCGATCGCAAGCTAAACTAAAAACAACCTTTACAAAAAGTGCAAAGGTAGCATTATCACCTCTGCAACCAATCCATCCACCGCCCTCACCCCTTTCACCGATCATACCCAGCTTCCTGAGTCTGATGGCACGTTTGTGTTCGCGAAGCGTGCCGGAGGCAAAAATTGGCAAGAGCATCCCCAAATTCTCCCTACAGCCCTTCTCAAGACAGGAGACGCTCTTGCGTTCGGGCATCCTACGGCAGGCGTTAGCCTCTGGCAATGTGAGAAGGGGAGACGATGCCGCGCAACGAGCGTCATTACGAATTATAAATTAGGTAATTATGAATTAAAAAGGCCTGGTGTAAAAGAGTCATCTGTGGCTTAATTTGTTTAGACACAAATTTTACTGCTACCAGGGTAATCACGATGACAAATAGACCTCCTTCCGAACCGGAGTCATCCCAAAGAACTGCCCTTGGCTTTGATGAATTTATAGCCATTCTGGTTGCCTTCACCACTATCGGAGCGATTCTTTTTTGGTCATTGTCTGGCAGATATTCTAACTGGAACTTAAACGGGCTGCTGTCGCCTTCTTCCACTCCATCTCCTAGCGTTCAACCAAATCAAGTATTGCCCTCCCCTACTCCCAAGGTAGAACCAAATGCAGTCCCTAGATTCAACGTTTTGCCGTCATCTCCACCTGAGACTGTTATTGAACCCACGACACCTTCATTCCCAACTAACAGCGCAACTCCTTCCCGTGCAGTGTTACCATCTGCTGAGGTAATTCCAACTCAATCCCCACAACCACAGACGCCTGTATCTTCTTCAACAGGACTTGAGTCATCAATTACATCATTAGCATTGCCTTTAGTAACTCCGGCAAAACAAAAATCTATTATTCCGCCGCCAATTGCATTTAACGATGTGCCCAATAACTTCTGGGGTCGGCGTTTTATAGATGTTCTTTCTTCCCGTGGTATTCTCAAGGGGTTTCCTGATTATTCTTTTAGACCAAATCAGCCTGTAAACCGCGCCGAATTTGCTGCTATACTCCAAAAAGCCTTTGACCAAGAACCGTCTAAGACCGCGATCGCATTTCAAGATGTACCAACAAAATTCTGGGCAACTCCAGCAATTGACCAAGCCATCAGTGCCGGATTTCTTACAGGCTACCCTAAAAAAACCTTCAAACCACAACAAAATATTTCGCGAGTGCAAGTTTTAGTTGCCCTTGTCAGTGGGTTGAATTTAAAACCACCCACTTCCCCAAATCAGATTTTAAGTGTCTATAAAGATGCTAAAGATATTCCAACCTATGCTATCAGCAAAATAGCCGCTGCTACAACTAATGGTCTGGTAGTTAACTATCCAAATCAACAAATTATTGCTCCTAACAAAGTAGCTAGTCGGACTGAAGTGGCAGCGATGATTCATCAAGCTTTAGTAAAACGTGGCAAGTTGGAGGCAATTTCATCTCAAAACATTGTGCAGCAGCTACGCGTGTCTCCAGGACTTTCGCGCACTCCAAAGCACAACCTAAAAGGTAACTTGTCCGCAGGAGGCTCGTCTCAGTGAGCTTGGTAGGGAAAGTGTTCAACAAATAGGCAGAGGAACTGAGGAGAAAGATTCTTTATTGCTCCCCTACTCCCTTGCTTGTTGGCTAACCCATTGCAGAGAATTCAAAATTCAAAATTAGATATTCAAAAAAAATTCTTAATTTTGAGAAAAGTCTGATCTAAGGCTTCCTCAGATCAGAACAGAGCGTGATTTTGAATTAAAGCATTAGCGTAGCGTCTTTGCAGGAGAAGCCATAGTTAGATATTAAGCTTCTGGAATTTCTTTACCAACTACTTGTGATTTCAGAGTGGTGATTTCACTAGTTAACTCTTTCCTGGTTGAGGCTTTGAGTAAATAGCGGTAAACAAACCAGGCAGAATAACCAATACCGATCAACTCAAAAGTAGGTGCTACCAAGGGGATATCATTCAAAGCATCTAATATTGCCAAGAGTACTTTAACCCCAACAATTGATCCCACAATTAAACCAACAGTCACCAGGGGTTGCTTATATTGATTAAAGAAGCTTCCCAGATATTCTGGTAATGTTGCTAAAAAGCTAGAAATTTGCTCTCCGTATTTTAGCCATTCGTCTTGAGATTGTGCGGGGGGCTGGAGTTTGGTGATGGTTCCCGTTTGGCTGTTGATATCTGTCACTGTACCCTCTTTGGATGTGCTTTCTGTGAATTCTTGTTCTGGCATTTTCGCTCCTATAAATTTGACAGTTGAGTTTTTCTGATCTGGATAATTACAACCAAAAGGCTGTTGATTAGGTAATGCACAAGTGCATCAATAGAATTAGGTCAAGGGCAGAAAAGGGTTTTAGTATTCTATAACCATAATTGCCCCGTAATATCTACTGCATCAACTACAAGGTAGAAAGTCAGTAGGAGGATAGAACTCAGAAGGATGTTGTATTATAATCGGCTTTCTGAGTTCTTTTTTTTGAATCAACTGGAATCCTCCGGTTGTGATTATCCCATTCCGTGTCATTTGCTCATAATCGTACTAAATCTAAGTACAAATTATGCAAAAATCAGTCCACCTCTCATTTATATAAGCCTAAAAGCCGATTTTATCTGATATTAAAGCTATCTTAAGCCGCCTTCGTCAATTAACGCATTCGTATTGATATTAATACGTAATAACAGTTTTTGTGTGTTCATATAGACTAGATTTTAGAACTGTTTTATGATATGTGTGCCTGGGGACTGGGGAACTCGGGGCGCTCTCTGGGGATAAGGGGCAATGGGGACTGGCCAGACATGGAGGAAGAAGTCTCTAACTTGTCTCCTCCCAATGCCCAATACAACTCTTCTCTACGAGAGGCTGCGCCAAGGAGAGGCTGGCGCTTAGGGCGTAGCTATGTCGCAGGCTTTACGACTACGCTCAGGACAAGCTCAGTACAAGTGCCCAACGAATGTCAAAGCTTTTGTTTTTTTCCTGATTGTATTAATTTTCTAAAGAAGCAGTAAGGTAGAGTAGTGGCGTACCTGATGCCAAGAACTCATTGCTATAGCAATCAAAATTTAAATGTGAGAAAATACGGAGATTAAAAGTACCTATTTATAAACATTTCAGCAATTTTATCTCTCACGAATGATTTAAAATTGCTATATCAAAACCACTTATACTATATAAGGTTATGCTAATTATTTAGTAAGCAATGATTTGCTATTGCTATAAAAGAAGATAATCTAGATATTAATCATTAATGAAAGTGTTTGCACAAGCTAGACTGATTTAGTGATTTTTGCGGGAAGGCAAGGAGATTTAAGGAATACTTTCCTCAAAAGCCAACCCCTATCGACAGCAGTTCAGAAAGCAAAAAAGTGTTAGCCGAAGAGCCATCGACAGACGAACTCCCGACCATAGAATTTCCCTCACGAGGGAAACTCAAAGCCAGTTCTTGGCGCATCCATCAAAAAATTGGCTATGGGTACTTTGTAGCTATCGGAATTGGCTTTTTTGGCTCACTGACTGGGTTAGTGATTGCCAACTACTACCGAGGAAGAGAAGTCAGGCAATTCAATCAAGCCTATGAACAAGGACAACTACTGAGTAATTATAAAGATGCAGTAGTAGGGGCGCAATTGCATAGCTCTAACCTAGTTGCTGTATTGGAAAATTCACAACAGCTGCAAAGCAAAAAAGCCGATTTTCTGAAAAATGTTGAAAAAGCCAAGCAACTAGAGTCAAAAATTGCCGGATTCATCGATAGTAAACCTAAAAGACTAGCAGCAACAAGTTCGATTTTACAGACGTTATTGCTGGATTACAAGACTAATTTAAAAGCTTACGTTGACCAAATAGAGGTCGTCTTAAAGGAAGTTGACTCCCAGCAAGTGCAGCCTCAGCAGATTTCCTCTGCCCGATCGCAGTTATTGACAATTATGCGTGGTGAAACAGCCATCCGGCTAGACCAGCTTTCTCAAAGCTTGACTAACATCCTGCAAACTGCTGAAGATCAAGAGCAAGAAAGGCAAAAAGCTGTTGAAGAGGCAAAAGTAGTTGAGCGATTCATCGTGATTATGAGTATGCTGGTTTCGGTGGCGATCGCAGCCATTGTAGCATGGCGTACTAGTCGGGCGATCGCTGAACCAGTTATCACTGTCACCCAAGTAGCGGAGCAAGTTGCAAGAAAATCTAATTTCGATTTGCGAGCTCCAGTCACCACTGAAGATGAAATTGGCCTACTCGCCAAATCTCTAAATCGTCTGATTGAGCGAGTATCTGAGCGCACAAAAGAACTACAACAAGCTAAAGAATTAGCCGAAGCTGCTAGCAAAGCAAAAAGCGTATTTTTGGCCAATGTCAGCCACGAATTACGCACGCCATTAAATGCAGTCATTGGTTTAAGCCAACTTCTAGAAGACGACGCCACCGATCTTGGTTTATCGGGAGACTTTATCACAGACTTAGAAACAATTAACTCTGCTGGTAAGCATCTACTGCACTTAATTAACGAAATCCTCGACTTGTCAAAAATTGAAGCGGGGAAAATGACCCTCTATCCAGAGACATTTGAGATTGCAACCCTGATTCATAACGTTGTCCTCACAGTCAAACCGACTATAGAAAAAAATGCCAATGTCTTAGAAGTACATATTGATCAGCAACTTGGCATCATGTACGCCGATCAAACCAGGATGCGGCAGGTGTTGTTAAACTTACTAAGTAACGCCGGCAAGTTCACTACAAACGGCAAGGTGATGCTAGCAGTCAACAGAGAAAAGGATGAATTCCGACTGGAGGCTCCTTTGGGCATCATTACTTTCACCGTTACCGACACAGGCATAGGTATGTCTCACCGTCAACAGCAGCAGTTATTTCAACCTTTTACACAAGGAGATACCTCGACTACGAAAAAGTATGGAGGTACGGGACTGGGGTTGGCAATTAGCCGCCACTTTTGCCAGATGATGGGTGGTGAGATTATTGTCAAAAGTGAACCGGGAGTTGGCTCTACTTTCACTATTCGTCTACCAATGACTGTGCAGGATTGAAGGAGTTATTGAAAACCTGAAACCTAGATTCCCCCTTTTTAAGGGGGGAACCCTAAACAGCCAACTTTTATAAGGGGGTTGGGGGATCTCTTGTGCGTAAGTCCTAAATTGTTTAATTGTTGAGAATCCTCTCCTAAATTAAGTAATGATACTTACCCTCCCTGTATCCAAATCGTAACGACCTCCGACGATTTTCAATTTGCCCGACTGCACCTGCTCAGTTAAAAGCTGCGATCGCTTTAACCGTTCAATTTGATGTTGTACATTTGCAACCACAGCATTTTCAACCGCGTCACCCGACTGATTCTTGACCTTTTCCACTGCTGGTTTAATTGCCTTCACAAAAGTACCAATATCACCGAGTAACGATTGGTTTTGTACAGCGGCTGTTACTGCCCCACAACGCTCATGACCCATCACCATCAGCAGTGGAGAACCTAACAAGACAATCGCATATTCAATACTGCCGATCGCTTCAGAGGTGGCAATATTTCCGGCAATCCGAACATCAAAGATGTCCCCAATGCCCTGATCGAAAACAATTTCTGCGGGGACTCGTGAATCCGCACAACTGAGAATAGTTGCAAATGGATGTTGAGCTTGAGCAACTTCCTGCAACCGCAGCGCAGATTGATCGGGGTATTGGGGTTGATGCTGAACAAACCGCTGATTTCCCTCCATCAGTTTTTGCAATGCTGCATCGGGATTGAGGGATTCAGGGGAGGTTGAGGGTATTTCGGCAGCTTTAGCCTGTTCCACCCGCCAGAGGAAATCGCTGGTAGATAGCATCATCCCAAACGCTCCAGTCATTCCCAACTTCAAAAAGTCACGACGTTCCATGAAATGCTTCATTGAATTTCTAACTCTCCTACATCGACGCTACACATCTTACAGAGCGAATTTCCATCACATCGGAAACGTAGCAAGTACCTCCGAACTTATTCAGGAGTGGTTTGATATTTTCGACAACACGCTTGAGTTCTTCTGGCATACAAAACGCGAGGATGTAAACATTATCAAGCATAGTCATGTCTAAATCTTCTGTCGTTCCTCGTAATCCTTTACCAGCAACATTTCGGATTACGGCATGATTATGTACACCCGACTTGTCTAAACTATCTAAAATTTTGGCAAGTTCAAAGGAGTTGGCGATAATTTCTATCTTTTTAACTACGTGCATATTATTACCTCCAAAATAGGTTAATTCCGTAGAGATATAACGGAATTCCCACAATAATATTGAACGGGAATGTCACTGCTAGAGCAGTAGAAACATACAGGCTGGGATTTGCTTCTGGAACAGTCATCCGCATCGCCGCTGGGACAGCGATGTAAGAAGCACTGGCACACAATACAGCGAATAACAGCGAATCTCCGCGAGGCATACCGATAAATTTGGCAATCACCAACCCAATGCCTGCATTGAGTATTGGAATTAGTATGGCAAATGAAATCAGGAAAACTCCGGTTTTTTGTAAGTCTTTAATTCTTCTAGCAGCGATCAATCCCATGTCCAGTAAAAAGAAGGTGAGAACGCCATAAAACAACCCTTGAGTAAAAGGTTCTAATACGTGCCAACCGCGTTCTCCTGTCAAGACACCTATTAATAGACTACCGACTAATAGAAAAACTGAACTATTAAGAAATGCTTCTTGCAAAACTTCCGGCCATGAAAAGTCCCGCTTGCCATCGGCGGTGAATATATTCACCAAAATTAGACCAACTATAATAGCTGGGGATTCCATCAGGGCAAGAGCTGCCACCATGTAACCATCAAAAGTAATGCCAAGCTCAGTCAAAAAAGCGCTAGCCGTGATGAAGGTGACGGCACTGATAGAGCCGTAGGTTGCAGCGATCGCACCAGCATCGTAAGTATCCAGTTTCAACTTCAGTATAAAAAAGGTGTAAATTGGAACAACACAAGCCATCATCATTGCTGCTGCGAGTGTTAGAACTACTTCCTGAGTAATGCCGCTTTTGATTAGTTCTACCCCTCCTTTAAAACCAATGGCAAACAGCAGATACAACGAAAGGAGTTTGGGCACTGGTGCGGGAATTTCTAGATCAGACTTGACAAAAACAGCAGTCATGCCTAAAAAGAAAAACAGGATTGGCGGATTTAAAATGTTGGATACAATTAAGCTAACATCCATATCTACCCCTGTTTATACTGGTAAAACCTGCAATTAAAGAAATTTTTCATCTTTAAAAATTTAACGGTTCAATCATGATGTATCGTGTATTGCTACCCAATGTCAATTGGGTACTCAAGGAGTGAATAGTCCTATTGGTGACAATACTCTCCGTTAGGTATTGCAGCGTTTTTCATTTCAATAAACCACGGGCTAGGGAACATTGCCGTATCCCTACGAAAATCTGTAGTTCAATTAACTGAAAATAGCTGTAAGCTCTGTTGACAACAGAACAGTGAGAGCTTGCTCACCATGTTTTGAGGTTTGATTCCCTGTCGCTGATTTTACGACAGAACGCGCAAGAATAACTAGTGGCTAACTTTTCTTTGGAGAAAAGTTAACGTATTGTTGGGGCAATTCATGAATTGCTCCTACACAAACCTTGCTAAATCCCAGTATTATTTTGATTTACAACAGTTTGGTAAACCCCGCTTGCTTAAAATGACGGTCAGATGTTAAGGCTTGAGTAATCCCTTCCTGTGTCATCACCGCAAAGCTAATACAGTCAGTTAGCCCCCAATCTTTATCAGGACGCTGGCTGTATAACATCCAACCTTCATCTAGCAATTTTTGGTCAAAAGGGATGATTTGCACACTTTCAGGACTTACGCATCGTACATAAGTACTACACGCAATTTGGGTATAAAGCCATGTTTAGTAGCCAGCGATCGCTTTCTATGCCAATAAATTAAAGTTATGCGAAGTGCCTGAAACGAGCAAATATCATAATGCACATTATGGTTAATTTGTACAGTGCATAAGTCCTATGATTGACAAAAGGCAGTTTATTTTAACCTCTCACCGATGGATTTTTTCGTGCCAAATTTTGATTGCCCCAACATCATTTATGGGCAAGTTGGTAAATCAATAAAACACGCTCTGCAATATTTCTTTACAACGTGTCCTGTTTTGCGCGTATCCCGGCTGAACCCCTTTAAGAGGATGTTTGAAAAGTCCTCTTGTCGATATCAAAAGTTCTAATTATCTCTAAATCCCCCTTAAAAAGCGGAACTTTGATTCCGGTTCCCCCCTTTTTAAGTGGGGTATAGGAAATATAAAAGTGCCTAAAGTTATAGCAAAACACTTTTCAAACAACCTCTAAATACTCTACTGAGAGAAATAAATCAGTAGAGTATTTTTATAGGAGCCTGATGTCTTGACTTGAATTTTGGGAATTATTATAGGAACCGCCAAAATCCATTGTAAAACAACATTCAGGCAAGTAATAGTGTCTAAATTAATTGTTCGTATCCCAGAGTACAGTATTACCAGTTTAATTTATGAAGCTACTGCCACAGTAATTTATCGAGCATACTGCAAAGTTAACGGAGACTCAGTTGTGATCAAACTGCTCAAAGCAGAGTATCCTACTGTCAAAGAGATTGCTCAGATCAAGCACGAATACGAAATTATCCAAAATCTGAATATTGCAGGTGTAATCAAAACCCAAAAATTAATCAATTGCGACAATGGGTATAGTAATGGTCTAGCAATGGTTTTAGAAGATTTTGGCGGAGAATCCTTAAAAGATCAGATATCTACTACAGGGTTTGAACTCAGAAAATTTCTCAACATCGCCGTTCAAATTACTGAAACATTAGGAGAGTTGCATAGTCACCACATTATTCATAAGGATATTAAACCTGAAAACATTCTTTATAACCCCAATAGCGAAAAAATCAAACTGATTGACTTCAGCATTGCTTCGCTGCTGTCAAAAGAAAGCCCAGAAATCACTAGCCTCAACCTCCTAGAAGGAACGCTGGCTTATATGTCGCCAGAGCAAACTGGACGCATCAATCGAACCTTAGATTATCGTACAGATTTTTACTCATTAGGCGTGAGTTTTTACGAAATGCTAACGGGTCGGCTCCCGTTCCAGAATGTTCAAGATCCAATGGAGTTGGTGCATTGTCACATTGCGAAAATTCCAATGGCTCCTGAGGAGATTAATCCTAATATACCACTGGGAATCTGTGCGATCGCCATGAAACTCCTGAGCAAAAATGCTGAAGATCGCTACCAAAGTGCTTACGGGTTAAAGGCTGACCTAGAGAAAGCAATGCTTCAACTGGAAACAAAAGGAAGGATTGACCTTTTTAGCTTAGGTGAGCAGGATTTTTCGCATCAATTTCAAATAGCTCAAAAACTTTATGGTCGGGAGGTAGAAGTGGCAGCTCTTATGGCTGCCTTCGAGAAAGTTAGCCTTGGTTCGAGTGAAGTTGTGTTAGTAGGAGGATACTCAGGTATCGGCAAATCCTCACTGGTGAACGAAGTTCATAAACCTATTGTGCGCCAACGAGGTTACTTCATCGGTGGCAAATTTGACCAACTCAAGCGAGATATTCCTTATGCTTCTTTGATTCAAGCATTTCGAGAATTGATGCGACAACTGTTAACTGAAACCCAAGTCAGAGTTGAGGTTTGGAAAAATAAATTGCTACAAGCATTGGGAGTTAACGGCCAGGTCATTATTGATGTTATCCCAGAAGTAGAACTGATTATCGGGCAGCAAGCGCCTGTACCGCAGTTGGGTGTTACTGAGTCTCAAAACCGTTTTAATCGGGTATTTAAGCAATTTATTCATGCCTTTACTGCTGTAGATCATCCCTTAGTACTGTTTTTAGATGACCTGCAATGGGCAGATGCTGCCTCTTTGAAGCTGGTCGAGAATTTGATGACTGACCTAGAAACCCAGTATTTATTGATGATTGGGGCTTACCGAGATAACGAAGTTAGTCCTACCCATCCGTTGATATTAATGCTAGAGGCAATTCGAGTATCTGGGGCAACGGTTGAAGAACTGCTCTTGAAGCCATTAGCAGCACCTCATATTACTCAACTGCTTACTGACACATTCAATTGCGAATCATCTCAGGCAGAACCTTTAGCTGATTTGCTACTTCAAAAAAGCCAAGGTAATCCCTTTTTCTTGACTCAGTTATTAAAAGTATTGCATCAAGATAATCTCTTAACATTTAATTACGGTTTAGGTTTATGGCAGTGGGATATTAACAAAATTGAGTCACAAGCCATTACCGATAATGTAGTCGATTTAATGGTGAATAAAATTCAGAGACTGTCAGAATCAACCCAGCAAGTTTTACAATTAGCTGCTTGTGTTGGTAATCGTTTTAATTTAGAAATTCTAGCAGTAGTAAACGAAAAATCTGCATCAGCAACAGCAGCTGATTTATGGTCAGCTTTACAGGAGGGATTAATTCTTCCCTTGAGCGATACTTATAAAATTCCTCAGTTGTTGAATCAGTCGGAATTGGCAATATACTGTGATAATGCGGTACAAATTGACTATAAGTTCTTGCACGATCGCGTTCAGCAAGCTGCTTATTCTTTAATTCCAATCGGTCAGCAACAACAAGTACACCTGAAGGTTGGAAAGTTACTATTACATAATACTGAAAAAACTCAGTTAGATGAGCATCTTTTCGAGATTGTCAACCATCTAAATGCTGGAGAATCATTGATTATTGAACCAGCAGAAAGATATGAAATGGCGGAATTAAATCTGAAATTAGGTCAACGAGCAAAATCATCCTCGGCGTTTGTAACTGCCCTGAAATTGTTGAAAATCGGGATAAATTATTTAAATAAAAATAGTTGGCAAGATAAATATTTACTGACATTAAATTTATATTTACAAGTTGGAGAAGCAGAATTTTTAAATGGAAGATACGAACAAGCTTTGCTGATTTTTGAGCAGACTTTCAGCCAGGTTAAAAATACTCTTGATATGTGTCGAGTAAATGAATATCGGATTATGTGTTATCGCATGGAGAATGACTTAAACTCCGCTTATGAAATTGGGTTAAACACCTTGAAGATTTTAGGTTTTGAGTTTACAGCTTATCCTGATGATGCATATCTGTTGGAAAAACTTAATCAAACAAAGAAAGTTATTGGCGATCGCTCAACTTTTAGTCTGGCAGAACTACCACAAATGCAAGACGAAGAAAAGTTAATGGCTCAACGCATCTTAAAAGAAGTTTGGCCTATTGCTTACTTTTTAGGATCTAAAGCGTTGCACGTTACATCTATGAATTTGACTCAACTTTCGGTTCAGTATGGCAACTCACCGATTTCAGTATTTGGCTATATGCTGTATTCCTTCAACTTAGTATTTCAATATGGTGAGGTAGATTCAGGTTATGAGTTTGGGCAGCTTTCTCTCCAACTCCATGAAATTATGAGAACGAAGGAATTAGAAGCGAATATTTTGAATATGTGGGGAGGTTTAATCTGTCATTACAAAGACCATATTAGCCTGGCAAAACCTTATTTGTTAAAGGGATTTAATAGCGGTTTAGAAACAGGTTCTTACCAATGGTCTGGTTATTGTTCAGTTAATTTTTTATGGCAATCTTTATTTGGGAATGAATCTTTAGAAAAAACCGCAGAAGTAGCCGAAGATTTTATTCCTACCCTCCGCAAAATTGACAAAAATATGTTGAACTACCATCTGCTGGCTATGGAAGCGATCGCTAACCTAACTAAGCCAGCAGGCAAGATTGACGAGCTTGTTGGAACTTGGGCAGATGAACAGCAAGTGCTAGAGTTTGCGTTGGCATCTTCTGATATGTTGAGTGCATTTGTAGTTTACATCTATAAACTTGCGCTTTGTAACTGGTATGGAGAGTATACCAAAGCTGTTGAGTATGCAGAGAATGCAGAAAAATTTGTTGGGGGATCACGAGGAATTTTTATTAATCCTGTTTTCTACTTTCACCAAAGTATTGCTTTGGCAAGAGCTTATGGTGAGGTAGATACAACAACTCAAGCCATTTATCTGCATAAACTAAATGTCAACCTGGAAAAATTCCAGCAATGGGCAATGCACTGCCCAACCAATTATCAACACAAGTTCCTGCTGATTCAAGCTGAAATTGCCAGGATTTGTCAACAAGATTATCAGGCAATGGAGTTGTATGACAAGGCGATCGTCTCTGCTGCCGAAAACGGTTATTTACAAAATGAAGCCTTAGCAAACGAACTCGCATTTCGATTTTACTTGGCCAAGGACAGAAAAAACCTTGCCAAAGTTTATCTTACAGAAGCCCGCTATCGCTATCTGAAGTGGGAAGCGATGGGTAAAGTCCAACAACTAGAGGAACAATATTCTCAATTTTTTACAGATACAGCAGCAGAAACAACTCTTCGGGGCACTGCTACAAACTCAATCAGAGATACTTCTGAAGCTAAAACCCAAATTCTAGATTTAAGCACAGCGATTAAAGCATCACAAGCACTGTCGAGTGAGATGGAGCTAAATCGGCTGTTGGAGAAGATGATGACAATCGCGATCGAGAATGCTGGTGCCCAAATGGGTTATCTACTTGTTAAACGGGAGAACCAATGGCTGATTGAAGCTGAGGGAAACGTTGATCGAGACCAAGTGACAGTGCAATCATCCAGCCTGGTTCAAGTAAAGCATAAACTACCAGTTTTGCTGATTAATTATGTTGAAAGAACAAAAGAAAATTTGGTTTTAGACGATGCTAGCCACACAGAGCGTTTTGCCAGTGACAACTATATTATTGCCAATCAACCCAAATCAGTTTTGTGTTTGCCTTTCGCTCATCAGGGTAAGCTAACCGGAGTTCTTTACTTGGAAAATAACCTTACCACCGGAGCCTTTACCGCAGAGCGACTAGAGGTACTGAACTTATTGACTTCACAAGTTTCTATCTCAATAGAAAATGCTCGGCTCTACACAAATTTGCACATATACTCCCAAGAGTTAGAGATTTCGGAAACACAAGCGCGTGAGAAAGCAAAGGAGCTAGAGCAGACGCTCGCTGAATTGAAGCTCACCCAGTCCCAGATGGTGCAAAGCGAAAAAATGTCTAGCCTGGGGCAGTTGGTAGCAGGCGTTGCTCACGAAATCAATAACCCAGTCAGCTTTATCTACGGCAACCTTACTTATGTCAATAATTATATCAAAGACTTGATGAGTGTAATACAACTTTATCAGCAGCAAAACCAGAATTTACCACCTAAAGTTCAGAATGAAATAGATGCAGTTGACTTAGATTTTTTGATGGAAGACTTACCTAAGCTGTTGGCTTCAATGAAAGTGGGAACTGATCGCATTCGCCAAATTGTATTATCTTTACGAAACTTTTCCCGCCTAGACGAAGCTGAAGTCAAAGCCGTTGATATCCATGAGGGCATTGATAGCACCTTAATGATTTTGCAAAGTCGGCTTAAACCCCAACCAGACTCTCCCGGAATTCAGGTAATACAGGAGTACGGCAACCTGCCACCCGTAGAGTGCTACCCTGGGCAACTGAATCAGGTATTTATGAACCTGATCGCTAATTCAATTGACTCTTTGGAAGAATTTAACAAACATCGGACTGATGCAGAGAGAATACGTCGCCCAGGTATTATTACAATTCGTACTACTGTTAAGGGTGATCTTGTTGTCATTCGTATTGCTGACAACGGTTCTGGGATCTCTGAAAATATCCGGCAGCAACTCTTCACCCCCTTTTTTACTACAAAACCTGTCGGTAAAGGAACTGGTTTAGGGCTATCTATTAGTTACCAGATTGTAACTAAAAAGCATCAAGGACAGTTAGAATGTGTATCGGTTTTAGGACAAGGGGCTGAATTTATTATCTCTATCCCCCTTCAGGGAAGACTAAAAGCAAGAAGTGTCTAATCTTTACCGCCACTGATTGCAATTACAAATTACGAATTAGTAATTAGGGGTTCAGCCGGGATACGCGCAAAACAGGACACGTTGTAAAGAAATATTGCAGAGATTGGATTTACGCACTATACAAATTAACCATAATGTGCCTTATAATATTTGATCGTTTCAGGCGCTTCGCATAACTTTAATTTATTGGCATAGAAAGCGATCGCTGGCTACTAAACATGGCTTTATACCCAAATTGCGTGTAGTACTTATGTACGATGCGTAAGTCCTGACTTTTTAAAAGTCGCAAACTGTTGATGAAAGCAACTGTCTGAATACGGCTAACTGGTGTACACAGAGCATCTGCAACCTCCAATAGTACAAACTCAGTTGTCACCAAAGGCGTTTCTAAGCGCAAAAGTCTATCCATTACCTCATTTGCCTGGTGATGAAGATTATCCCTAACATTAAGAAGGGCAATCTAGGCAGTTGTGTCTACAAAAACTTTCGTCAAGGTTATGATTCTCGCTTTGGCATTCCATAGAGATAATGGTCATGCTGGTGTGTCAAATCGCCAATATCTGTATCAACTGCACAGTTTTTAATCAACTGCCTTAGTTTATCCCAATCTGAGTCTTCTGGCGTTACTGACTGAGGTGTGTGGTTTTCTTCGACAAACACGATTATAACTGACTGCCCCTCATGCCCTTCAATTGGTTCGTTAGGATGAACCACACCGTTTTGGAATGTGCCTTTGACTGACAGCATAGCTTTTTCTTGCTTCTACATAAATCATGATAGAGTACCATTCTGGTTAAGAATATTCCCACACAATCTTTATTGACCAAGTTTCGTTAGGATATTGTAACCTGGGCAATAGCAACTCTCTATTGATGTGACGCCAGGTATCGCTTTTTCACATCCATGACAACAACCATCGACTTTCTTAGTCACCTTAACCCTAGCCAACGTCAAGCTGTCGAACATTACTGCGGCCCGTTGCTAGTTGTTGCTGGCGCAGGTTCCGGTAAAACACGAGCGCTGACTTATCGGATTGCGAATCTGATTCTGAAACACCGCGTTGATCCAGAAAATATCCTGGCGGTTACTTTTACCAACAAAGCCGCACGAGAGATGAAAGACCGGATTCAACGGCTGTTTGCGGAACAACTGGCAATGAAACAACACGGTAAGCGTTTTGATTTGTTGACAGAATACCAACAAACGCAATTGCGATCGCAAGTTTACAAAAATACGATCAAAGATTTATGGTGTGGCACTTTCCACAGTTTATTTTCTCGCATTCTCCGCTTTGATATTGAAAAATATGTAGACGAGAAAGGACGCCGTTGGAATCGCAATTTTTCTATTTTTGATGAATCAGATGTAATGACTCTGATCAAAGAAATCGTCAACAAACAGTTAAATTTAGACGATAAAAAGTTTGACGCCCGCTCTGTGCGCTACGCTA
Source organism: uncultured Nostoc sp. (assembly GCF_937863485.1). Lineage (GTDB taxonomy): Bacteria > Cyanobacteriota > Cyanobacteriia > Cyanobacteriales > Nostocaceae > Nostoc. The sequence goes on from NZ_CALMFY010000151.1 coordinate 55,994, forward strand.
TTAGTAATGCTAAAAATCAAGGTTTATCGCCCCAAGAATTTGAGCAAGATCAACCCAATTATCGCGGACGCGTGATTGCCCAAGTCTACAATTTATATCAAGATAAGTTAGCAGAAAACAACGCTCTCGACTTTGATGATCTAATTCTCGTACCAACTAGATTGTTTCAGCAAAATGAGCAAGTATTGGGTTACTGGCATCGGAAGTTTCGCCATATTCTCGTAGATGAATATCAAGATACCAACCGCACTCAGTATCAACTCATCCACTTATTGGTTACTAATGGCGAAACCAGAAAGAGCGAATGGGAATGGGAAAATCGCTCAGTTTTCGTTGTCGGCGATGCAGATCAATCCATTTACAGCTTTCGGATGGCAGATTTCACCATCTTACTGGGATTTCAGGAAGACTTTGGCGATGGCTTGGTAGATGATGACACCCGAACGATGGTTAAGCTGGAAGAAAACTATCGTTCTTGTGAAAACATTCTGCAAGCAGCTAATGAACTGATTGAAAATAACACCCAACGGATTGATAAAATCCTCAAACCGACACGGGGGCCGGGTGAGCAGATTACTTGTCACAAAGCCGATGAAGAACTCGCAGAAGCGGCATTTGTAATCAATCAAACTCGGACTTTAGAACAGCAAAATCCAGAGTTAAGCTGGGGTAGTTTTGCCATACTTTATCGGACAAACGCCCAATCTCGCCCTTTTGAAGAATTGTTGGTAAAATATCAAATTCCTTATACAGTTGTGGGAGGAATGAGATTTTACGATCGCAAAGAAATTAAAGATGTCATTGCCTATTTAAGAGCGATCGCTAACCCATCTGATACAGTCAGTTTATTACGAGTCATTAATACTCCCCGGCGGGGAGTTGGCAAAACCACTATTGATGCTTTGGTGAATGCCTCCCAACAATTAGGGACAACTTTGTGGGAAATACTCAGCGATGAAACATCAGTTAATACATTAGCTGGACGGGCGACAAAAGCTGTAAATAACTTTGCCGCAATGATTAGCCGTTGGCAAGGACAAATCGGCACGCTTCCGGTGACTGAGGTTTTGCAAGGAATACTAGAAGACTCTGGTTACGTTCAAGACTTGATGAGTCAAGGCACAGATGAAGCCACAGATCGGGTACAAAACGTCCAAGAACTTTATAACGCCGCACTGCAATTTCAAGAAGAAAACGAAGAGGTTTCCCTTCAAGACTTTCTCAGTAGTGCCGCCCTCAGTTCCGATTTGGATAACTTAAAAGAAGGGCAAACAGCCGTTTCTTTGATGACTTTGCACGCTTCCAAGGGTTTGGAATTTCCCGTAGTATTTTTGGTGGGATTAGAACAAGGGCTGTTTCCCGGCTACCGATCGCTGGGCGATCCCGCATCTTTGGAAGAGGAACGCCGCTTGTGTTATGTGGGGATTACTCGGGCCCAAGAGCGGTTATTTTTATCACACGCACGTGAACGTCGTTTATATGGTTCTCGTGAACCCGCGATGCGATCGCAATTTCTCGACGAATTACCAGAAGAATTATTATCTACCAAACACCTGAGTCGTCAAAGTTATACCAAAAGTGCTTCTACTCCTAATCGGAAACAAGACGCAACCCAGAATTGGCAAGTGGGCGATAGAGTATTACATAAAACCTTTGGGCTTGGTGAAATCACTCATGTTTTCGGAACGGGTAATAAGATGTCTGTGGCTATTAAATTTTCTAGCTTGGGACAAAAAATTGTTGACCCAAGAGTAGCGCAGTTGCAACGAGTAGAGTGATACAGCCACAGAACCCCGACTTATCAAATAAAGCGGGGTTCTTGTTTTTTATATTTCAATTACTTCAAAGTGTTCAACAGTGGGAAATGGTTCATAAAAATGATGCAGAAGTTTTTTCCACTCTTGAAACTCAGCAGAATTTCTAAATCCAACAGTATGAGATTCTAAAGTTTCCCATCTGACAAGTAATAAGTATTTAGCTTTGACTTCTATACATTTATGCAATTCATGGGATAAATATCCATCCATTGAAGAAATAATTTTAGAAGCTTTTCTGAAAGTAGCTTCAAAATCGGATTCTAGACCAGGTTTGACATGAAGTATAACTGCCTCAAGAATCATAAACTTTTGCGTTGATAATTAAATTAATATTATTTAGTGTAAGGTAAATGCGATGTCTATGCACACACTTTATTGAATTAAAACTAATTTTTGAGTAAATAGATAATCGCAGCAAAAAACTCCTCATAATGTCCTTTAAAATCAGTTTCACTGAAGCCTAGAATTAAGTCTTGTCTATCTTCCTCTGTGATTGTGTTGATGATTTCCAATATTGGCTCAAGAGCTTTTGCGCGTAAATTTTTCAGCTTGTCAATATTGAGTCCGAGTTTATCAATTGTTGTTTCAGCAGCTAATTGCTTTTTTAAATTATTTGTCGCCAGTATTTGCCCATCATCGGTATACTTAAAGAACTCCTCACAATTCGCATTTATGGGTGAAACCATCAGATCCTCATCGTACCAATGATCTTTCTTGCTCCCACAGTGCAGAGGTTCTTTACGCTCTCTTTCTTTTTGGCATGAAGCTAACATATTTGCGTATTCCAGCCCTAGCTCAGTATAAGGATATCTAGGTTTTAGATGTTCAATATGGCTAATCTCCTTGGTAATACGCCTTCCACAATAGCAACAGATAAAACCTTGCTCTTGCAATAAGGAATCATGTACATCGGTTTTCTGTGGTTTGCTGAAGTTGTCCCAACTTGGTTGCCAATCCTTATTTGTTAGTTTTTTCCAAACGGTAAAACTTTCTGGCTCCTCGCTTTTTTTGATATATTTCACCGCTTCAAAATCTCTTTGCGTCGAATAGATACACTTGCTTTTACTAATTCTGGTTCATCTTGTCCAATAATGTCAGCAATTTCCTGAGATAATTGCCTAGCACCATCAAGATTTCCTTCATCAATGAGTCTAAATAACTCATGTAAATGATCTTTAATTTCCTGTGGACGTGCTGGAACACCCATTAAGTCTTCTAGTATTCGATTGCTATCTCTCCCAAAGGAACTTTCTGGTCTTTTAGCAACAACACCTTCGTCTGTTTTTTCTAGAATATAAATTCCTTCCGGCTTGACTTGGCTAATAACCTGGGGCGAATGGGTGGTGACAATAAATTGGCAATTAGGGAATGTTCTTGTCAAAGCTGGAATAATTTCCCGTTGCCATTTGGGGTGTAAGTGTAGTTCAATTTCATCAATTAAAACAACACCACTACCTTGGAGTGGATCTGGTAAACTAGGGTTAGCGATCGCCAATCGTCTTGCTAAATCTCCCACCATAGCCAGCAAGCATTTTTCCCCATCAGATAGCTGATTGACTATAAGTTCCTCACCTTGTTTTATTACAGTCATTCTTAAAGGAGAACGACGAACCCGTAACTTTGAGAAACTAGGTATTAATGAAGATATAGCTTGTCTAACTGCTTCTAACTGTGAATCTTGGTAAGCACGATTGTCTCGTAGTAACTCACTCTCTAAATCTTCTCGGTTTCTAAACCATTGGAAAAAAATCGCAAAGTCATTTCTGGTGCCTGTAAGCGCTTTTTCATAAGCATCTATTTGCTTAAACTGAGTTTTATTTGGAATCTCTAGTCTAATATCAAGAACTGCACGATTGACGGGATAGTACACTGCTAGAGGTAGGTTGTATTGAGGCTCATTTTGCCAATGACGCCAAATTGCATTAGCAGCAGACTTTATCATTTCATGCATTGAATCTTGAGATACCCCATTACGACTTCGAGATATTTCCCAATTATCTTCTCCTCCACCTAATAAAATCGTAATATCCAGTCTTGTTAATATATCTTTATTAGAAATATCTAGTTCACTAAATACTCGTACTTCATCTTTTGGAGAAACACCTCCAATCCACTCCATAAAACGGGAAAGTAAGAGGGAAAGAGCATCAAGGATGCTAGACTTACCTACACCGTTGATACCGATAAGCACAATAGGTTCAGTGACATCGAACTCAAGCGTCAAATCACCGATTCCACGGAAGGATTGCATTTGCAAACGCTTGACTTTCATAATAATTACGCTGATTTTAATTGAATAATACCTTTATCAAAAACACGATTATCAGTAGCGATCGCACTTATTTCTATTCTATCTTTATACACCTCATAAGAGGCAAAACTTAAATCACTCGTGGAATACTCTGTCCACTCGGAACGTCCTACAGGACGATTGCCTGCACCTGCGCCACAAATTAAATAAGTTGTACCATCAATAGCACGAGTGCGTTCATAACTGTGTTCGTGACCATTGATGTAAAGTTGAACGCCGTACTTTTGAAATAGAGGAGTAAAAGTTTTAATAAAACCTGGATTATTCCCATACTGACCCGATGAATAAATCGGATGATGTCCAAACACCACTTTCCAAGGAGCATTACTAAGACTTAATTCTTTTTCTAACCAAGTTAACTGGTTTTTCCAATCGGCATTACTGTTAGTATCTAAAGCGAAAAATTGTACTTGATTCCGTTTAAATGTATAGTAACGTCCTTTCATATTAAAGCCGGTATACTTGACTTGTGGATCACCATTGTCAGTACGAATATCGTGATTACCTAAACAAGCCTGAAATTTTACATCTTGCTTGAGCAAAACTTTGTAGGGACGCTCAAAAACTTCGCCAATTTTTTCAATTTCGCCGTTATTGTAAATGTTGTCTCCAGCTAAAACTACTAAATCATAAGGATTTTTCTTGTGATACGCATTCATTGCCCCAGCAACAGCATACTGTCCTTTAGCCCCAGTCCCTGTATCTGCAACAGACACAAAACGTAATAACAAGTCTTTTTTGGGTGGATTGGCGGCTATAGCTGTTGTTGAATCAGTAATATCAGCACTTTGATGATTTTGATCAGCTAACATCCAACCTAAAAATCCTGCACCAATGGCGCTGAGGCTACTTAAAAATAAAAATTGACGGCGTTTCAGGTTCATAATTCACCAAATTTAATAAATAGTCAGTTCAGCAGAAACAGGACTTACGCAAAATCATGATAAAACGAACCGCAAAGGACGCATAGACACGAAGTGGCTTCCCGCAGGGTAGGACACAAAGGAATAAGAGTTTCACAGAGTTCTTGCGTAAGTCCTGAGAAACAATGAGCAATGAAGTGATACATTAAGGCAAAAGAAGGCAGCACCAGTAATAATGTACGTTGTTTGTCTTTGATTCGCTGCTTTTGGTGAAAGTTCCATGTCACAAGACAATCAGTCAAAACCGAGGAATGAGCAGGTAACTCAACCTCCCCAAAAACCTTACCAGAGAGTTCAGCCATTTTGGAAGGCTAAAATTATCCAACTTCTCCAAGGGACGATTGGGGTTTTAGAAGTAACGGTTGAGAAACTGGAGACTGCACCCCCACCTGGTACTGAAGAAAAACCCAGTTTTTTCCAGCAACTTCAGTTGCGATGGGGTGGACTGTTAAGGACAATCCGCTTGTTTTTACCATCAAATTTGTCAACAAAGTTATCAGATACAGCTTTGACGGGAATTGTTACTGGAATTGCTGTAATTCTCGTTTGGACAACGGCGACTGTCTTTACTGGTAAACCTACTGAAATAGCAACAGTTCCACCAGTTGAGGAGGTTCCTGTACCTACACCAATAATAACTACTCCACCGGAGTCAGTCGCACCAGAACCACAGCCGCCACAGCCGCCAGAGGAAATTACGCCGCCGCCAGAAGTACAAACTCCGCCACTACCAACGCCGGAAGCGGAACCAGAACCAATTCCCACACCAACTCCGACACCAACCATAGAATTGACACCAGAACAAGCCTTGATTGCGGCTATTGAAAATCAGGTAGCTGAAACTAGCGATCGCATTGCCTCTGGTCTGATAAAGTCAATTCAAGCCAACTTCCGCACTAGCAATCTTACAGTTAAAATTAGCAACGATTGGTACACTCTCAAGGAATCTCAGCAGGACACACTAGCTGCAAAGATATTACAACGCTCTCAAGAACTTGATTTTACCCATTTAGAAATTATTGACTCCCAAAATAGGCTGATAGCGCGTAACCCAGTTGTCGGTACTGAAATAGTGATTTTTAAACGGCAAACTACAAGTTCAAATAATTCGTAATGTAAACACTTTATTAGGATGTTTAACTTCAAGTATTTATGTTAGACAACATTTCGCTATTGCTCCAAGCTTGTGAAAACTTAAACATCAGCTATGAAATTATTCATCCTGCTCAAAACTTAATCAAAATAAAACTGAATAGTAAACAGCATTATTTTTGTAACCATAGCACTCCGTTAATTAATCAAGCAGTAGCATACCTGATAAAAGACAAGGAATACACTTACCATGTTTTAAATAAAAAAGTTAAACTTCCTCGGACAGTAGGTTTTCTTTCTCCTTTCTGTGACACCCAATATCAGATTTACTTAAAATTCTCAACTATTCAAGATATCGTATTAGAAATCAAGGAAAAGTTTGAAACACCTGTGATTGTTAAAAGGAATTCTGGTGCAAGCGGCCATAACGTCTTTTTATGTCAGAATCAACATGAAATTGAAACTGCTTTAAAAGAAATTTTTAATATCAATTTTAAAAATTATGATTATGTTGCTCTTGCTCAAGAATTTATTCACATTAAATCTGAATATAGAGCGATTTTCTTAAATAAAGAGTTAGTTTTGCTCTATGAAAAAGATATAAGTAATGCAAAATTTGTGGGTAACCTTAGTCCTCTGCACTGGAATGGTGCAAAAGCAAAGTATATCAACGAGCCAAAAATATTGTCAGAGATTGCTAATTTTGCTAGACCAGTTTTAGAAGAATTAGACCTTGATTATGCTGGTTTAGATATCGTCTTAGATGGAGATAACCAATATTGGTTGATTGAAATCAATTCTCACCCAAACTATAGTATTTTCACTAGAGACAATGGCATGGAGCCTGTGTTGAAAATTTTTGAAAAAATGCTAATTAGCCTAACCTCAAAATAAAAAATTTAATACTTCGGTTATCTAATTCATGACTCTGCATAAATTAGTTGCATCTATGGCAATAATATTTGCTCCTGCTTTTGCGATCGCACCAACGTGGTTAAACTGTGGTGTAATGTACACATCGTATCCAGCTATTAATTGCTTCTATAGCCCAATAATCAATACTTGCACCCTTTCTTGCACGGTGCTGATGTGATTTGGCAAATCAATACGCACACCAATAGCACCATTATTTACAGCAGCTTGTGCTAGCGGCTTCGGCGGCGAGGAGAGCATCCCGCAGTCCTATTGTGCCCCTACACCTCGCAATATAATGTTTTACCTCATCTGAATGGGAACCGCTATAAGCATTTTCAATCATTAATGGTAAGAGGGGGCTGAATGCAGGGGAAAAAGTTTGTTTTGATTATGTACTAACCAACAGTTTAAAACGGTAATACAGCATTATGCATCGGATAAGTAGCACATCAGGTGGATGGAATCAGTCAGAGGGTTTAATTTTTCTAGAACAAACTCCAGCGCCTTTGGTGTTGATTACGGCTGCTGATACCGACATTCAAACTTTGGCAGCTGCGGTGACAAAATTACCTGCAAGCTTTCCGGCATTAAGAGTCGCCAATCTGTTGCAGTTGCAGCAACAATTAAGTGTAGATACTTATGGAGAGCAAGTTTTGGAACTTGCCCAAGTAATTATTTTGCGCCTGTTAGGAGGACGTTCCTACTGGGGTTATGGCTTAGAAGTAGTGCAGGAAATTGTACAACGTAATGGTAGAACCCTGATTGTAATGCCAGGGGATGACGCTTTTGATCCCGATTTAATCTCCCTGTCTACCGTGCCTTTGGGTGTTGTTAACCAGGTATGGCAGTATTTTAGCGAAGGCGGCGTAGAAAATTTCGTTAATGCTCTCCAATTTATCTCTGACACTTGCCTGTTAACTGCATACAATCCCCCGCTACCCCGGCCAATTCCGCGTGTGGGATTGTATGAATGGGGAGCAGGGAGCAGGGAGCAGGGAGCAGGGGAGCAGGGGAGCAGGGGAGC
>NZ_CALMFY010000152.1 GCF_937863485.1 uncultured Nostoc sp.
TTTTCTTTTCATACGGAAAGAACTACAGTTTTCAAGGTGGACGCGGTTTAATTGCCCTTTAATCAGCCTTTTGGTCGGAATTAATCAGAATATTTAAAGCATGAGGTGCGGCTGATTCTGATTTCTGGGCACTACTCTGTTTCGCTCCGCTCGACATGACAATTTAAATTTATGCAAGAGGTCTACTCACCTACTTTCATATACAGGCAAGATCCTTTGACTTTTAGTGCTTGCTAATATGACGTCACTTGCTTTTTCACTAATCATGTAGATCGGGGTGACGATAAAGTAGCCGGGAACGCGCGGGAAGACTGAAGCATCTACGATACGCAGATTATGCGTACCGTGAACGCGGAATTCACTATCAACCACGGCCATTGGGTCATTCTTTGGACCCATCTTGTTACTGCATGAGGCATGATGACCCCACGCCTCGGCCTCCACAAATTTAATAATCTCATCGCGTGATTGAACGGTTGGACCGGGAATCACCTCTTGTGAGATATGCGCGATATGCGCGTTCATCCGACGCACAAATTTGACACCATTAACAACCGATGCCAAATCCTCGCCTTCGATGTCGTTGCCTTCAGTAAAATAATGGAAGTTGATTTCGGGAGTATCCCGTGGGTCAGATGAGCGTAGTTTCACGTTTCCGGCGCGATTACGCGTGTGCGCTTTAAGAATGGTCCAGCTGAATTGGTTTTTCACTTGTGAGAGGGGCACAAACCAACCAGGATAATAGCCTTTGTATGGTACAGGTAAGCCAAAGATGAAAAGGTCGGGAACGGGTCGCGCTGGATCAGATTTCCGGATATGACCTCCGAACGTGGCGTTGCTTGTATAAATCCCCTGACCCTGCTTCCACTCAGCAAAGCAAGGATCTGACGGTTGTCCAGGGGTGCAGTCCTGAGCGAGCGTGAAATCTGAATTCATCTGCGTTATCACACCGATTTCGTAGCGGTCTTGCAGGTTCTCGCCAACTCCGGGAAGGTTAACGATTGGTTTAATGCCATGTTTGTACAGTTCATCTGCAGGACCAATGCCGGAGAGCTTCAGAATCTGCGGGCTGTTAAAGGCACCTGCCGCCAGGATCACTTCGCGGGAAGCATACATTACCTTTCTTCGTCCGGGTTCGGGTCCATCGGGCGGAGCCTGCGGATCAGCGCGATAAAGATGAGCACCCTCAAGGTACTCAACACCAATTGCATTCCTGCCACGGAAAAGCACGCGAGTTACTAAGGTATTAGTTTTAACAATCAGGTTGTTTGGAAGTGCGGCAGCAGTTTCTCTAATCAGCTCGCGTGGAGCACGCCGGTGACCATTGCGAGTAGTTTGCGGGATGTTGTAGAACCCTTCGGTATCCTTTAAGTTAACCGCCCAAGAATTTGGATCGAGTTTCCGGTGTAAAAATGCGTCAAGTACGCTTTTTGAACCAGCCTCACGGGCTGCTGAAACCAATATCTGCCGCATATTACTGTCCTTATTGAACAGCGCGGGATCGGTAACCTCGGTTGTCAGCCAGCCATCAAATCCATGACGTGTTGGGTTGTCCGGGCCTATTGGCCGCTCAACATAGCGGCACTGCTCAAGCCGTTCAAAGTACTTTCGCATATTCTCGGCTTTCCAGCTGGGATCACCAGTGATATCTGCGATCGCATCCCAGTCACTGTTATTTGGATAAATCGTGATCATAAGATTATGCACAGTGCATCCGCCAAGCGTACCAGCTCGTGGATACAACACACCGCCTCGGTCAGCGACGTACTTACTATTGCGGCTTTGACGCGCCTCGTCGGTGTACTGCCGAACAAAGTAGTCCCATCTCACTCTGGGATCTTCGCCAACGAGTGGGCTGAATAATGGCACCGAGATCAGATCGTCGCCGTCCTCACCCCCGGCCTCTATTAGAACTACCTTATGCCCCGCCTTTGCAAGATTGACGGCCAGAGGTCCGCCGCCAGCACCAGAACCAACTACTATGTATTCGACAGGGGCTGACGGGTTGATGGGAATAGCTTTCCGAGGATAGGCTAATGAAGTTACTAAACCAGTAGAGAATAGAGCGGCATTTTGAAGAAAGCGACGACGGTTATAAAACTGATCGAGCATAGATTTTCCTTACCCTGGTATAAGGTACTAAGTGTTCTTGTCCTCATTAAAAAGTGCCAAAGTATACTAAAAACCCCGTTTCCATTCCTCTCTCTGCTTCGGGGAGAGTCTTTTAAACCCCCATTCCTTTGTAGAAAAGGGGCTAGTACAGGTCGGCGGAAATAAACCTACCATTTCATTACAGCCAGAAAGCCCAAAATTAAAACCTTTTGACTTTTGACTTTTGACTTTTGAACGCCAGTTGCTTCAAGTCGGCAGAGCCGCCCAACGCACTGGCTCCTTTTGACTTCCGCCTTGCGGTAGGGAGGCTTAGATGTTAGCAAAAATATTTTTCAAACATTCTCTTACTTCAACGCTGATATTTAGTGTTTGTGAATTAGGCAAGCATACTTTCAGAAAACATACTTTTTACTTCAAGGGAATTTCTCATTTTTAGGTAGTACGCTCTTAGATAGTGTTTCAGCAGGAGCATGTCAACATCGATATACAGCCACAAATTCCAGGTCAAGTTATTTATGCTTGTCATCAAAAGAGTGCAGATCGCTTTTTATCGTTCGATCGCTGCCCAAGGAGCATTAGAAAGTGGACGTGAATTTAATTGATTCATTTCAAGTTGAAACTGGGCGATCACAATGTTGGGATCGTTGCTTCTGGTAATTGCCTTTCCTACAGCGATCGCAAAAATCTGGTCAACATACGGTTTCAAGTCTTTTAAATTGCTGGGCTTGAGTCCTCCCATAGCGATCACTTGAGTAGAGGTATATTTCAGTTGTTGACAAACTTTTCCAATCAGTACATTTGGATTCTTTCCAACCGCTTGTTCGCTCCAACCCGTATGACAACTGACTAAGCTCGCTCCCATATCTGCTAACTCCTGGGCTCTTTTAACTTTCCAGTTGTCATCTAGGCAAGCCATCAGATCGAAGGAAACTCGCTTCTGATCCATGTTTGCACCATTAATCGCTTCTTGAATCGCTTCATTTGGAGCCGCTGCCATTACTGTTACTAAATCGGTTCCAGCCGCGTAGTAAAACTGACCTTCTGCAATGTATGGAACGTCATAGCCTTTAAAGTCAACTACGAGCATTTGATTATTGTTCAATCGCTTTCGGAATTCAGAAACGATGGGAACTCCTTCTAGAGCCGCTTGAAGCAGCGTAGGTCTGCCAATTTCATGAATAATGTCGTTATCTGGATGCTTTTCCAGAATTGTATCCAACATCGCTAGGCACTGTGACGTAGAGGTGTAATCGTAAGCGATCCAAAGATATGGTTTCATGGTATTTTTATCATGATTTTCAATGATGGGAATTACAATGAGCGCATTACTCTAAATTGGCGTGCAAAGCCAAGAGTAACTGAGCATTTTTATTGAGCATTTGCGACAGAACATAGAACAAAGTATCAAAAAATAGTAGGGTTGATTGCTCAAACAAAGAACCTGCAAATTGTTGCGATTTGACATTTTCAGAATCTTGCTTTGTCGCCGCCGCTAGTTCAATTGGAAGATCGACAAGTTGACCCAACGAAGATTCCTTGTCGGCCGTCACTCCCACAACGTATGCTCCTATTGCCTTTGCTTTGGCAGCGATCGCACACACAGTTTCAGTACTGCCCGATCCTGAGCAAGCGATGAATAAATCGGTGGTTTGAATCGATGGTGTCGTCGTTTCACCCACGACGTAAACCTGGCAGCCCAAATGCATCAGTCGCATTGCCGCCATCCGGATCGCCAAGCCACTGCGACCTTCACCGATTACAAAGATTCGCTCGACATCTGTAATTTTTTGCACCAGTTGCTCGACCGCTGGATAAGTGATAGTTTGCAGCACGCGTTGATTTTCTGCCAAAACTAGTCCAATGGCTTGAGTAAAAATTGCTTGCATTGGCGTATAAACTGAGATGTAACATCAGCCGACAATAGACCTCTTGCAAAAGTAAAAAAATCAGGAATGTCATTCTGAGCGGAACGCAGTCAAGAGAAGAATCTCACTACTCTATTTCGCTCCGCTCAACATGACAATTTAAATTTATGCAAAAGGTCTTATAAATAATCTGTTGATAAAATTAACAGTTTTGTAGTTTTTAGTCAAGTTAATAGTTTTATCTTAGGCATTCACCCTGACTGGAAGCATCTGAAGAACGTCTTGTCTTTTAGCTCAAGGAAAGTCGTAGTTTAACTACGACTTTCCTTGAGAACGTTGCTAAATTGCAACGAAAGGGGGATGGCAGTTTGAGAAGATTGACGGTATTTTTGAAGAAAATTCTTGCGTGGCGATGATCATGCCCGCATCAGTGCTATAGCAGTACAAGAGGCATTAGTGAGTGAAAATGGCTATAACCAGAGCGAATTGCCATCTTGTCAAACCCATTGAGAGATTCTCAATCGCTTAGTTTAAACTTCGCGCTATTCTTGATCAAACGTCAGCGAACAAGTTTATTGCAGCGAACTTTAAAAAGCATGGGTGGCAAATTAATTGTATTTGAAGGGGTGGAAGGCTGTGGTAAAACCAGCCAAATGCAGCTTTGTTCTGAGTGGTTGGAAAGTCTGGGTGTTTCTGTGATGCTAACTCGTGAACCAGGAGGAACAGAGTTAGGCTTACATCTTCGCCGCTTGCTACTAGATTCGGCAGAGGATAAACTTTTTTGCCAAGTGACAGAACTTTTATTGTATGCTGCTGACCGATCGCAACACGTTGAACAACAACTCAAACCGCAACTAAGAGCAGGGAAATATATTTTATGCGATCGCTACACTGACTCTACCATTGCCTACCAAGGATATGGTCGCGGTCAAGACATGAGTTTAATCAATCAGCTTAACTATATTGCTACTGGTGGCTTAGAAAGCGACTTAACTATTTGGCTAGATGTCGATGTCGAAGTGGGACTAGCCCGCAAACTCTTAGATGGAGTCGGATTAGACCGCATTGAACAAGAAACAATCGCTTTTCATCGGCGCGTTCAGCAAGGATACGCACATTTAGCAGCATCCTATCCCTCAAGAATTGTGCGGGTAGATGGCAGCTTGAGTAAAGAAGCTGTACAACAGGTAATTCAAGGAATTTTGTGCGTACACCTGCACTTGGTGACGTAGGGCAGAGATATCGCTTATCGTTGGCATTGGCAGTTGGGACGCTTGTTAAAACAGCAGGGAGAGATTGAAGGCGCTATTGCCACCTATTAATGTACAGAGAAAGCGATCCTCAAACTAACAATAAAGCGATCGCCTTTATCCTAATGTCAATACTCCTGCGGCAAAATCTGCCACTACTCGTTTTCTCTGTAACCAACGCACACCCAAAAGCACGGTTCCCTCATAAAGATTAAACCGTGCTTCTTTCCATGCTGTTTGCATATCTCGTTGTTCATTGATGTTAAGAATTCACCCTTAGAGCCTATTTATAAAGTAAATATTAAGTAGGGTGTGTTACGGCTACGCAAGGATTTGGGAATTTGAGAGAGTGAGGATTAGCCGTAACGCGCCACATTTCTCGGTGCGTTAAGCGTTGCTATAAAGCACCCTACAACTTAGACACAGACATTAGAGCATATATGGAAGAAAACGGTATTTAAGCCACTTAGTACAAGAGTTCATTTATTAAGATTTAGGAAACTTTTGATACACGATGCCATTTCTTGCTTGCTTGTCCTATCAGAACTGTAATAAGAAGTAAAAGGTAGGCGATCGCCAGATACTAGCACAATGGTAACTCGGTAGGTACTGCTATCATTGGTATTTGATTTTTCCACAAGAACATCCTCAATCTCGCTGAGTCGATGCTCAATAAATTTTGTACCTGATAAACCTTGCTGCTTGATAGTCAAGATATCAAGGGTTTTATCAAACACGCACGTAACGACTCTCGCTAACAGGGTGATCAGACCACCAGTTGCAACGATACCTCCGATTAAATACATCCATAATCGGTCATCTTGCTTTTCTGTCAAAGATGTTATCTTAGGATTGCTAACAAAGTTTGTGATATGGGATACAATTATTTCCTTCTTACTATGATCAGAGTCGAAGTAGGATGTGAAAGGAACCTTACCATTGCTGGTAAGGATTATGACTCGATAAGTGCTACTGCCATGACTATCATTACTACTCTCTTCAACTTTAGCGCCCTGTAACATATTCAGCGAGAATTCTTTCGGCTTTGATGCCAGTAATCCTGATGTCACTAACTTACAATTGGTTGGCTCAATCCGGGTACAAGTGAAGGTAGTCACTTGGGCAAATATTGCGATTACAGAAAATCCAGACGCTGCAAGTATACCTCCGAGTATCCAAACCCACACAGGTCGCAGTCGAAGTATCAATAGGTTCTCTGTCTTGTGCAAAATTTTCATGACTTGTCTCCAATTTAATTGGGGTTAGTCATAGCTACAATTCCACTCAATTATTTTCCTAATGCTGACCGAAAATAGCCACTTATTGACAAGACTTTATTAAATCGAAAAAATCAAAGCGATCGCTCTTTAACTTAAGGGAGCGATCGCTAATTTTTAGATGATAAAATAGAGCTTAAGCAGCAACAGGTTCCAACAATTTGATATCAGAGAAGACAAATTCCTGAATAGATACTTGTCCTGCTGTCTCGGTGCGAATCTCCCGACGATTTAAGATGAAATACTCACCAACTTTTTCATACTCATCGGTAAATTCGCTTCTACCACCCTTTTGTTCCCCAGTTTTGGGGTCATGGTACACAGAATCATAGGTGTGGGAGAGATAACCTTCCCCAGTGTCATGACTACTAAAGGTGTCAATTGTCACGTAAGTACCGTGAATGAGACGGTGAACATGGCATACTTCATTATTGCGGACTTTGTATTTATCGCCCTTAGCCTTACCACCCATTAAAAGCTCAACTGCACCAGTTTCGTCAGTTTTACCATAGCTAAACGTATTGGCGCTGTGGGTATCTTCAAAACTGCGGCGGATGCGGTGAATTGCTATTTCCCAGGCTTGACCATGAATAGCCTGCTTGGCCGACTCGTCATCTACGTCCAAAACTTCGGCTTTGAGATTGGCGCTAATGATAACTTTGCCTGTAAATACTTTATCATCTTGCTTAAAGGTGATATTTGCGGTATAACCAGGAAAATTTTTGTTCCAAGTGTAGCGGTTCTCATAAGCAGCCCGGAAAAGTTCCTGAGCAGAGAGTTGTGTAACTGTCATGTGCTTCTCCTAGTCGCTACTGTAATTAGCGTTTTAGTTTTCCTGGTATTAGCATAGAAGTAATTGTTGAGGCTTGGATAGTCCCCAACTGGGTACACTTATGGTTAATTCTCTCTACGCCGTATTTGATGCGATCGCCAATGTCCAAAATGAGCAAGAATTAAGACTAGCTCTCACGGAGAAAATTGGTGAGCATTTTTGCGTGCAAAATTGGGGTATTTATTTTCTAAATGAGCAACCAACGACTGACATTGATATTCAGGGTATTCCAGCAGTATGCTTAGAAAGCAATCCAGTCGGGCGCTATGTGGTTGAGCGTCATGCTCCCGCCCATGAGCAATTATTATTATCACCAGGAGATTGGAAGCATTTTTGTTCGCGTTCTGATCACGAACACGTGATGACCGGGCCAATAGTTTATGATGGTCGTCTTGTAGGAACGCTTAACTTGGCTCGTGACAAGGGATATCCTGCTTTTAATGGCAACGATTTGGCAGATTTGAGTGCCTTATGCATTCATTTATCAGCAAAAATGGCGACTCTACGGACAAAACCAAAAATATCCAATTCCCTTTTAGTAAGTCCTCTAACAGTGCGTGAGTTAGAAATTGCCGAGTTAGTGGCGCAGGGGTTAACGAACGCGGAAATTGGAGAAAAACTTTGGATTACGCAAAATTCCGTCAAACAAGCTTTGAAGAGGATGTTTCGTAAGTTGAAGGTTTCGGCGCGTGCAGAAATGGTGGCAAAACTGCAAGATATACAAGTTTGATAAAGGATTCACAAAAGCCTAAAATGCGTAGCTGCGGCAACTTACAGCTATTTTCAGGTAAATAGACCACACGGTAGGGGCACAGCATTGCTGTGCCCTTACGACAGATGTGGTTCAAATACATGAAAACTGCTGTAAATATTAGCAATTCTCTTTTATATACAACACGCAATAGGGGCGTACAGCTAGCTATGCGCCCCTACTAAAGTCCTATATTTTATGCAACTGAGAAATGCTACAAGCTTTAATCAACAAAGGTAAGCCCGTTACCCAAGCATTAGAAAAATTCGTTAGTTAGACATCAGCGTCCCTATTGTTACTCATTATATTGGCGAAAAGTTATTACTACTTGCTGCCAATAGAGGATGATAACCTATTTAGGGTATAATTTTATTTGAGACACCTTTGGCTGTCTCTGCCGCACTGTCCCCTACATCACTAGCAGTTTTCTGAGCACCTTCTACGTACCCAGATCCAAATTCTTTAAAGGCTTCTGCTGACTCTTTTGTAATCTTCTTAACTCGTTCACCAGGAGAACCTTCCGTTTCACGAGCTTCTTTATTCCACTGCCCTACTGTTTTCGGTCTTTGAGCATCATTTTGCTCTACCTGTTCGCGAACTCTCTCGCCTAATCCTTTGTCCTTTTGCCCATAACTAACATTTGTTGTCAGCACTAGAAAACCAACTAGGACAACAGCCAAAAAAGATTTTACCTGAAGTCCTTTAAGCAGAGAACTCATGTGACCAATCGTCCTAGAAATCAAATTTATCATGCCAATTAGCTTGTTTTTTGAGTACAAACTAAAGATTAACTATAAAAAGGTAATTATGCTTCTAACAAAAGGCATATTTCAGTTAGAAAAAAGAAATATTTTTTAAATCTTGGGGAAGATGTGAGTTTTTCGATGCATGGATATTTGCAATTCGTCTATGGGCACAAGCAACGAGCAATACTGCCTTTATTTAGAGAGTTTGCATAATGAAAGAGCATTATCCGAAAGCGATTGCGGAATACATAAAACTGTTATTATAAATTGGATAAAGAAGAATTAAAAATTTAGAATCAAGACGGTCCCTGACTCAAACAACTTAGTGAAAGCCTTGATATTTACATTAAGACCCACTTCCAAGCTTCTGGCGATCGCATTACTAAAGCATTAAATGCAGAGTTGCTCTTTAAGTAGAAGGTAAAAGGGAAAAATCAGGAATTCAAACTCCTAACTCCTAAAGATACCGTTGCAATAGACCAATGAGAACTTCTGGTATTTCCAAATGAGGTAATATTCCTGCATCTGCGATCGCATAAAAATCTCGAATTGCACTTACATTTAAATTTGCCAAGCGTCGTCCTAGTTTGATGTTAGTAAATTGTGCCTTTTCTCCCCAAAAAATCCTCGTGGGAATTGTCAGTTGTTGAATATATAAACTCAGGTCAAAATAAAGGTCGCCCCGCAAAAATGACAAAGCGGCAAACTTGGCATTAGGCTGTTGTGCAGAGGTTAAATAAGCCTCCACCATTTCTTCTGATACTCGTTGTGACTTAGCAAACAGAAAACTTTGTAAAAAATTTCGGACTGCAATTTCATTTTCAGCACCAAGGATATAAATAAAATTGTCCAATAGAGGCGTATTAATCACCGAAAGCGGAAGTCTACGTCCAGCACCCTCCCCAAAATCATCAAATCCAGAGGGACACACCAAAAACAGTGCTTTGAATAAATTGGGTTGAACAATAGCTAGGCGGATAGCAAAAGCGGCTGTTAGAGACGAGGCTACCACTGTTACGGGCTGGCGACAAGTTTGGATGATAAACTCTGCGATCGTGCTGAGATAATCCCTAATTTTATAATCCCGGACTGGATGAGCCGATTCTCCCCAGCCGATTAGATCGGGGGCTAAAATGTGGTAATTAGAGGCAAAAGCTGGGTAAACTTTAGACCATTCATATGCAGACGCCCCACCACCAAAGTTATGGAGAAACAGTAGTGGGCGTAAATCTTCAGTATCAGCGATCGCTTTGCCCGCCGCAGGCATCGCCCAAGGTGCATTCGTTTGGGTATAGTAAACCATTGCCCCCAAGGATGTATGGATAAGTTTATGTCCAAAGCCAGGAGGTTGAAACTGAAGCATAAAATTAAAGAGTTTAGTTTAATCGCAGTTTACGCGAAAGCAAAATTACAAGGTATAAAGTAAAGCTTACTCATAGGACTAATTCATAACTTATAATTACCCCACGCATAAATGGGGCAGTCTGAATTGTCGATACTGTATGGATTTTATGTCTTTATTGATCAATCCTTTAAATTATACCATTAATTACGAATTATTCCGCCACGATGCTTCTTAATAATCAGATTTAATTTTTAAATTTGCATTGCTTATTTTTGCTTTTGGTCACTATCTCCTGTGATCTGAACAAGTTGATGGAGGTGATCACCACTGATGTGATAAGCTGCCCCAAAACCAACTATAAAACGACCTTCACTAGGAGTTAGCTGGAAAATCCGAAAGTCAGACAAGCCGCGCAAAACCTCTATAATTTGACCAAACCGCCCTTGAAATTGCTCAACAATTTGATTCCACTTATCAGTTTCACGCTCTATCAAAGTTGCCGTACAATCAAAACTCAAACGACGACGGGCAAAAATTAGATTACTCTTGGCTTCATCCTCGATAAACAAGACATTAACATGAGGATTGGCATAGAGATTTTTGGTATGAGTTGAAAGACCACTGACGTAAATGTAGATATTCTTGGAATCATCCATAACAAAGGGAGCATAACTAGCATTGGGTATTGCCTGTGCGCTCACGGTGCTAATGATTACACTCTCAAACTCTTCAGGAAACTTTTCATATTCAGCTTGAATGTTTTCAAGTTGGCTCATAAGTAAATTACCGTTTGATTAGGAACACCTAATTAAGTATCCTAACGTGATTCAGCGATGTCTACGACGAGCTGTTCGGCATCACATGGAATCCCAAAGATTTGGTTTAATTGTAGCTAAGATCCTGTGGCGTCAGTTTGCCTACCTTTAAGACAAGAGATTTTGCCCCAAGTCTTGTTAATTGAGATATTAGCTGGATTTACGCGCCCACCGTACTAGTACAGCGTGGCGGAAATAAACAACCCATTCCAAATCAGCGAAACGCTTACGCTGTATTCATTTTGACTTTTGAATGAGTGACTTCCGCCTTGCGGTACTAGTCTCCTTCCCCTAATTAAAGCAAAGTTATGAGTATCGGAGGATTTGGAGAAACAAACATTGGGCTAAACTTAAGAAAGTTGTGAGGACGCAAATGTGACTGACAAAAATCGTTCTCAATGGGATTTAGGCAGGTTTATCGAAACCCTGACTTACTTTGAGGTAATTCCTTTCCTTAACTGGGTACAGCAGTTAATCCAAGGCCGTCCTAAGGATAATCAAGATAGACCCAATGGAGGAAGAAACATGGGTGTAATACTAGTAGCAGGTGCAACAGGTGGTGTAGGTAAACGAGTGGTCCAGCGATCGCTCGAACGGGGTTATAAAGTTCGGGCGCTTGTTAGAGACATTGATAAAGCGCGGTCAATTCTTGGTAATGATATAGACTTTGTAGTTGCGGATATCACTCAACCAGAAACTTTAACTCCTTTAGTTATGACTGATATCCAAGCTGTAGTTTGTTGCACAGCAGTGCGCGTCCAACCAGTTGAGGGAGATACAGCAGATAGAGCCAAATATTATCAAGGTGTGAAATTTTACCAGCCAGAAATTGTCGGCGACACCCCAGAAAATGTAGAATATCAAGGTGTCAAAAACTTAGTCCACGCGGCTGCAAAATATCTACCCCAAGCAAACGAAAAACTAATATTTGATTTCACAAAGCCATCAGTAGAATTAAAGGATAACTGGGGGGCGCTGGATGATGTCGTCATGGGTGGCGTGAGTGCCAGTAATATCCAATTAGTAGAAAATACAGCTTTATTTGCTGGTAATGTCTCCACCGAGAACTCTGGCGGATTTGCTTCAATCAGAACTAAGAATTTTGATCCCCCCTTCAACTTATCTGGTTACGAAGGTGTAAAATTGCGCGTCAAAGGTGACGGTCAGCGTTATAAAATCTTCCTACGGACAGATACAAAATGGGATGGCATTGGCTACAGCTATTCTTTCGATACCGTAGCTAATACCTGGATAGATATTCAGATTCCCTTTGCAGATTTGATTCCCGTCTTTCGGGCAAAAACTGTCAAAGATGCGCCGCCACTTGAGCAGAATAGAATTTCTTCATTCCAACTGATGTTGAGCAAATTTGAACATGATGGTGCTTTAAATCCCAAATTTTCTGCCGGTGGTTTTGCTTTGCAGTTGGAATCAATTAAAGCTTACGGCGGGACAACTTTACCACAATTTATTCTAGTCAGTTCAGCAGGTGTGACTCGTCCCGGACGCCCTGGGATTAATTTAGATGAAGAACCGCCAGCAGTGAAATTAAATGACCAATTGGGAGGAATTTTAACTTGGAAGTTGAAGGGAGAAGATAGTTTAAGAGAAAGCGGAATTCCTTATACGATTATTAGACCTTGTGCTTTAACTGAGGAACCAGGGAGTAAGGAATTAATATTTGAGCAAGGTGATAATATTAAGGGCAAAATCAGCCGTGAGGATGTGGCAGAACTTTGTGTGCAAGCGCTAAAACTAGCGAAAGCTTGTAATGTCACGTTTGAGGTAAAACAGGGAGATAATCCTCTTAACTCTATCGATTGGCAGAAGCTATTTTCTAACTTAGAACAGGATAAATAAGTGAAGTGAATACAGACTTATCCTCTGTACCCATACAAATATATCCTGTCTAAATAGACTGTTATGAAAAAAATCCAAGTGCTAATACTTGCTGGGATTTTAGCAACAATTATCTGGGGTGGGTTATTTGGAAACACTGCTTCATCGCAGCAAGTGGACTCGCGCATCAACAACCTGGAAGCGGATTTTAATCGTGTCGAGTCGCGGTTAAACCAGATAGAGTCTCAACTCGGTCAAAGGCGCCAGTCTCCATCCCGAAGAACAACACTTACCCCACGACAGTCAACTGGTTCCAGAGGGAACTTATCGCAGCAAGATCAGATGTTTGATCGGCTGGCAACTTTGGTGGTTGAATTAAAGCAACAAGTCAATAAATTAGAGGAGCGAGTTTCTAAATTAGAAACACGCTGAATATTTAAATTACTCTGTCTAGGTTTCAAAACTTGGCGTTGCTGAATCAAGTATGATTTGTCATTCTGAGCGCAACGAAGTGCAGCGAAGAATCCCGATAGATGCTTCATTTTGCTTTGCTCCATTCAGCATGACATACACATTTTTCATACCGCAATCAGCAATGCCCAAAACTTATTACTAGTACACTGTGGCGTCAGTTTGCCTACTTTTAACAAGGGGTTTTGCCTCTGTTTTATAAAGAATTGGTGTAAGCTGGCTTCAACTTTTCCAGGAAGTTAAGCATGGTTGAAACCACAGCATCCGGCGATTCAATTAAGAAGCCATGACCCCCACCATCGAGGACTACAAGTTCAGCCTTGGGAATGCCTTGAGCAAGTTGCTGGGAAAACTTTAGCGGGGTGAGAATGTCTTGTTTACCAACTAGAACTAGGGTAGGACAATGAATTTGTTGAAGGCGGTTTGTTGTGTCAAAGTCAAGCATGGCCCGGCTGTGATCATAGAGTGAATGAGTTGCAGGCGGGAAAGGATATCTGATTGCAAATTCGATCAGACCTTCGATCATTCCAGGAATCGAGTAGAATGTATCTGTAAATATCCAGGGTAATACGACTTTTTCATAAAGTTTTAGGTCTACATTACTGCAGAGGTCGCCCCAAGTCTCAATAATGCTGTTGAATAATTCATCACCCTTTGCCAACGATGAAAGTAGCATCAGACTCTGCACCTTTTCAGGATGTGCTAACACCAACTCTTGGGCTATCTGACCACCCATTGAATGACCTGCTAGATGCACCTTATCGATCGCAATGTGATCGAGCAATTCTGCAACGTCACTAGCCATCTGTTTCAAACTATAGTGGCTATCGGGAGCAGAACTTCGCCCCATGCCTCGGTTGTCCAAGCGAATAACTTGATACTGCGAAACCAGCGATGGCATAATCAGCGACCAATAGGCATGATCACAAAGGAAGCCAGCTATTAATAGCAAAGGCTCACCCGTTCCCTTAATGTCAAAGAACAAATCAATCCCGTTAATCTGAACCTTGGGCATAGTCAATAATTCTGCTAAACCTTACTTTTAAGCAGCGATAGACAAGGCTACACTCCTACGGCTTAAATCTCTCGTCCACCGGAATTTGATAGCCGTTGGCGAGGCGATTGGTCATGTTGGCAGTGGCTGCGATCGCCATTACTTCCCCGAACATGGTATCATTCATCCCCTTGGCACGCGCCGCTGCTGTATGCGAGGCGATGCAGTACTCACAGCCATTCGTCGCACTCACGGCGATATAAATTAGCTCACGCATCAGTGGATCAATCTCACCAGGGCTAGTCATCACTTCCTTCACGGCTTGCCAAGTTCGTTGCAAGGTAGGGAGATGGTTAGCTATAGCTTTCCAAAAGTTATTGATGTAGTCATTCTGGCGGGTAGCGCGAATGTCGTCATATACTGCGCGGACTTCCTCACTGGCTTCTTCGTATTCAATCAGCTTAGTCATGTTTATAATGTTTTTACCTGCGAACATTAGCGGTGATGAAATTCCACCTCTTTCTCCAGAATTTTAATATCATAGTTGCCAAAGAAATCGTGGCCTAGTAAGCCGATGCTTGCTTTGGGTGCGATCGCTACCTGAAGATTATTGGCTGTAATTCCACCTACTGCAATAGATTTTACCTTACTGGTTGGAAATTCTACTTGGCTACCATCGGCAATTTGGGCTTGCATTGTACCTGTAGCCTGGAGTTGAAGTGTATTCGCCATACTTAGAGTGATAATGGTTTCACTAGCACCTGTATCTACAATCATTTCAAAAGTTTTTTTGTCATTGAAGGTGACATCAATCACTGGAGTTCCACCAAAGCGGCGTTTGACTGGGACTCGAAAAACTCTGTTGTCTGAAGGTGCGACTATATTGCCACAAAGGTTTCCCAATCCAACGGTTTTACCAGAGGAGGTTACCATGTAACATACTCCTGGATCGTCAGCTATTGCCCGATAAAAGAATGTTAAAAATATCAGCGTCGGCATTAGTCCGATCGCAGTTAAAGTCATGATTTTAATCTGATTATTCATATTATCTTATTTTCAAATATTTTAGATATTAATAAATATCTAGAATATTTATAATAGGTTTAAAATTTATTACTAATCTTCTCGCTAATGTGAATATTATCAATATAATTATGAACAATTTGTATTCATAATTATTTGTGGAGACATTGTACTTTTTTCATTTGTTTTTATCAGATCAAATTATATTTCGCTCAATATATATTAGCTAGAATTACTAATTAATAAATTAAAGATTAGGTAAAGACTCCATAAAACTACTGAGAGTTTATAGTGGTTCTCACTTCGGTGCAATACAGTCACAACCTCACCCCAGATTTTAGGCACGCAAACACTCCTCTCTCCGATGCTTTGGAGAGGGGTTGGGAGTAAGGTTGAAAAATCTACTTCATGCAAACGAGAACCGCTATATTTATGAAATAAATATTAATTAGCTTACTCAAAGGTTGCTACTGCATGTACAGCAGTTGCGATCGCATTTTTAACAGCAATATCCTTTTGTTCTAAGATGATATTTTCACTAACAGTACGTCCAGCTACTACACCAGAAATAGCTGCTGCTGCAAAATTATACACTCCTGCCATTTTAAATAGTGTGCCGCATTCCATCTCATAATTTAAGATATTCAAGCGCCGATATTCTTCTGTGATGCCATGCAGCGATCGCATTAAATTTGGATTCGCTGAATCAATGCGTTCTTGTCCTTCATAAAAAGTATCAACTGATGCCGTAATTCCTACGTGATATTCAACCTCTAATTCTCGCGCGGCTTTAACTAAGGCGACTGTGAGAAACGGATCAGCTGCGGCTGGATACTCCACAGGCGCAATGTCATTTGCTGCACCTTGGCGACACAATGCTGCACTGCTAATAACAACGCTACCAACGGTTACATCGGGTTGAATGGAACCACAAGTTCCAATGCGAATAATTTGCCGGATTCCTACTTGTATTAACTCATTGACTACAATACTTAATGAAGGCGCACCCATACCACTAGTAGCAGATAAGATGGGGCGACCATTTGGTAAGTATCGGTCATATAAATTAAACGGGGGAATAATTTTTTGGCGAATTTCTGCCATTTCTTCGGAGCGATTAATACTTTGCATCAGATAACCACTCTCAAAGATAAGTTGATGAACTTCCTCATATTTATAAGCAGGTTGAAAGCCAAGATGAACATATAGGCTATTAATAAAATTCTTGGCTACTAATAAACTTCCTGTAAATTCTACAAGATGATTGAGAGCATCATATATAGCACTAGGATGAGCCACAGGTGTATCTCGACGAGAAGGTAAGACTCCTAAAAAATCTCTTGCTTTACCGTGTTTTGCAAGTTTTTCTTTTAGGCTGAGGGAGATAATTAATTCTTTTAAGTAAAGTGTTTCTTCTATTACCTTATAAGTGCAACAATAGCCTCGCCAACAAGCTGTTGTACCCCATTGAGGAGAAAAATTATATTTCAAGCTTTTATTTCCTCCGCTTGAATATAGCAATCCTAAATGAGTTGTGAAAAATCACAGTTGTTGATAAAGTGAATA
>NZ_CALMFY010000153.1 GCF_937863485.1 uncultured Nostoc sp.
GCTGCGGCCACGATAGTTTAGGGGTAGCCCTACGCAAAAATAGCTCGATGCCAGGGATTTTAATACAAACAAAACCCGCTAGCTCACATCACTGCTAGCGGGTTTTCGTTTATGCTGAATTTAGTATTGTATAAATCGCTATAACTTATGACCCAAGAACTTTGGGATTTAAGAAAGTCCATTCTTGATGGACGTTATGACGACGCTTTAGTAATTGTTGATGAGCTAGAGTTGATGAGTCGAAAGAGTTATATCCGAAATATTAGGAGTTTCCTCATCAGGCTCATTATTCCTTTGATTAAAAATCAAGTTGAACAGACATTAACTAATTCCTGGGTAGCTTCTATTAAAGGCTGGATTTTATAAATTCAAGATTTAAATTTACAGGATAATAAGACTTCTCATTATGTGAAGCAATGTGAATGGGAGGATTTGCTCGATGCTGCTTATGATGCGGCAATCGATCCTGCATCTGCTGAAATTTTTGATGGTTTGTATACACCTAAGCGATTGCAAGGAATGCTAGAAAAACTACTGATTATGTCCGTAGCAAAAGATTTTTTAAATTTGACTTATACGAATTCTCAAAAGTCTTTGCCTGGTGCTATTGATGAGATATTGATTGATTTACCTGGTGGGAAAGAGTGGGAAGAAGGTAAGTAAAATTGATTATGTGAGGGATTTATAGTAAATTTATGACATTACCCACTATCACCCAGGACATAAAAAACTATCAACTCACATCTTGCACCTAACCGAATAAACCCGTAAAAGGTAAATAAAGAGCGCAAAATATAACAATACAAGGAGAATGTTATCCAAGGAAAGTATAGTTAATAATATAGCTTAAATAAACGGTAATACTACGTACATAGCTTCAAACACGAGAAAATGCTCAGATGACGCAGAAAGCGTCATCTAAGAGTGCGATCATAAATGTTGGATTTGCCTAATGTTTTGTGCAATTAACCAATCGCTGTCTGGACGACAAACCAACCGAGCTTAGATCAGTATATTCACTCAATAAATGAGAAAGTTTTAAGTGCCCTGTTGATTTTAAGTCAAATCCCAAAATACGAAGGACACCACCAAAGTCTGCTAGATAAAACCACCTATCTTTATTTACACACTTGCTAGCAGATTCAATAATGATGTTGCGAATTTAGGGTTGACTCATATACTATTGTGTGCCGAACGCTACCAAATTAAAGCACTGTTGATGCTTATAGTGTGTCCATGAGTCTGCACACCCTAACCCCGGATTTCTCACTATATTTCTCAAAGCCTTATAAAATCTAGATTTAGGCGTTTCACAGCGGATCAAAACTCTTACCCATCAAAAAAGTCCGAAATATACTCTGGGCAAAGGTTCTGGTGAATGTGATCGCGACCTTCGGTTTTGAAGCCAACTATGGCAGATGACTCCCATGCTTAGGTTATAGGGTTATTGCCCTCTCCCTGTCGTCCCGTGCCCCCCTCTCCTCGTGGTGCAGACATGATTTGCTTTTGCTGTTCTTGTAGCCAGATTTCAAAGAGTTCATTTAGCAAACGCACTTTCATGAATTCATCTAGTTGTGCGGGGATAAATTTTTCCAGCCGTAAAATCACGAACCAGTCAGCGATGCGCGTAGGGGGCAATATCTGACCTGGTTGACTGCTAGAAAGCATTTGCACCATTACCGGATGTAGTGCATTCAGTTCAATCGGACCCACTAAGCCACCAGTTTGGGCTTCTGGTCCAAGTGAGTATTCCCGCGCCAAATCAGCAAAAGAGTTTTCTTTTGCCTGAATCCGAAAATAAAGTTCTTGGGCAATTCCCACATCTTGGGTTCTGAGTAGAGAATAAATTACTTTATCCAGTTTTGCCTTGGACTGAAAAAAGTAGGATTCCAGTTTATTACCCCAAGTGGCTTGCTTGAATTTTTCAATTTTAAGCTTACGAGTGATAATAACTTCTAGTTGTTCAGGAGTCACACCTTGATGTGCCATCCAAGCCTGAATGTCTTCTTCATTTTTGAATTGTTTTTCGGCGTAAAACTGCTGTTTAGCTTGGGCTACTTCCTCAGGTGTACATATTGCTAGGTTCGCGGAGCGTGAGCTTTGATTTATCGCTTCATCAAGGATCAATTCCCGCTGCAACTGTGGCAGCATTTGGTAACTTGCCAGTAAGGAAATCAGTTCACTAGCTGTGATTGTACGATTACCGATTTGGATCGCTTCAGTCATTAGCTTTCAGGCATCTTAAGAATATCTGGTTTGTCAAACAAGCTGTAACATAGCCCATTCACTGGGAGCTTTTGTCTTAGTCCCACCGAGTCAGGTATGTTAACCTTACTTTTGCAATAATTAAATAGTGATTTGCTAACATACTTTAAAATATACAGTTTATATAAGTTTTTATCAAAGATTCTACGTACATACGACCAGATGTGAAGACGTTCAACTTGCATGACAACGCCTGAATGACGGTTTTGTAGATACTTTAAAGAATGCTCAAAGACGATGTCTGGTGACAAGCCACGCTTGCCTTGCACATCTAGAAATTCTCGTCGTCTGTTAACAGTTATCAGAGATAGAAAAAGGCAGCATTGGGTGTGCTGCCTTTTTCCATGAGAGATTTATGTATCCTTTAACCAAAAATTCTAACCTCTACAACAACTTTAAATAGTTCAAAAGATCCGCCATTTCTTGGGCACTAGGCTGGAATTTGGGCATTGGCGGTGTTTCACCACTGATTACTTGGTGAATCAGTCCATATTGAGATTTGTGCTTTGAAACAGCTTGCAAACTGGGGCCTACTCGGCCGTCTGCTTCCAAGCCATGACAACCAGCACAGTTAATTTGAAAAATAGCGTGTCCTTGAACTGGGTTTCCTGTTAGGGACAGAACACTCTTGACGTATGGATCGGAGGCTTGAACCAACTGAACACCAAAAAAGCCCAAAGGGACTGCTAGCAGTATGGCCAGCGTCAATAAAACGATGCGCTGAATCAAAATTTCAGGTTTGGTAATCTGGTTATCCAAAAGGTTTGCGGTGAAAGTTTAGGTGTGCTAAAAAGTTTTTATTTCCTACACATAGCTTAAAAGTTCTTGATTGTGTCTGCAACCACAGAAGATAATTTTCTTGTGGGCAGTCATCCTCCAAAAAGGCTGTAGAGCGCAGGATTCATACCAAATTTGGTAAAATCAAAAACAGGAAACGAATATTTAATAATTACGAAGAGGAGATTTACGGTGGTTGAACCCCTGCTATCAGGTATTGTCCTTGGTCTAGTTTTCGTCACTCTCGCCGGACTGTTTTACGCTGCCTATAAGCAATACAAGCGACCCAACCGGTTGGGGGGGTGAGAACGTGTTGAGTTATGAGTGCTGAGTTATGAGTGCTGAGTTATGAGTGGGGGAGATAAGGGGGACAAAGAGGACAAGATACAATTTTCTCCCCCTGCTTCCCCACTCACCCTCTTGTCTCATTCCAAAATTCTGTAGAAAGTAAGTGATGTGTTGCCATAAACTTTGTTGCGACAAATTTCCCAAGCGGAAATCTCTGGCGGTGTCCAACCTTGTGAGCCGTGTTCAACTGCGATTTCGCCGCTAGAATCTAAAAGCTGATAGTGAGCGATCGCTTCTAAAACTGGCTGATACAATCCACTGGCATAAGGTGGATCAAAGTAGATTCTGTCAAATTGCTTGCCTGATAAAGTCTTTAACTGCTGAATAATATCTCCCCACAATACCCGAAATTCTTGCTCGGCATCAGCTACTTGCTGCCAATTTTGTTGAATAGTGGCACAGGCTCGGCTTGATTGTTCAATTCCTACTACTAAGCTGGCTCCTCTACACAAAGCCTCTGCACCCATTGAACCAGTACCGGCGCACAAATCCAGCCAGCGACAACCTACTATTTCTCCCTGCCAAATATTAAAAACTGCTTGTCTGACTCGCGCACTGGTGGGTCTAGTTTCTTTTCCTGGTAAAGTTTTTAGCTGGCGATTGCCGTAAATTCTCAGACTCATAATCGATTAGTCGTTAGTTATTGGTCATTAGCCATTTTCATTTATTAACAAATGAAAAAAGACAAATAACAAAAGACAAATGACGAAAATAGTATTAGGCAGGAATTTTTTCGCGGACTTGAGCAACAAAATTAGACAGGATTTGCAATCCGATATTAGAGGATTTTTCGGGGTGAAATTGGACTGCAATCAGGTTTTCGTGGGCGATCGCAGCTGTGACGGTTTGAGTCCCGTGGGTGACAGTTGCTGCACGGATTTGCTCTTCTATGGGGTCAACATAGTAGGAATGGACAAAATATACCCAAGGATCGGACGGTAAATGCTCCCACAAAATACTTTTTGGCTGAGTCACTTCCAGTTGATTCCAACCCATGTGAGGAATAGTGATGTCAGGTTCTGGACGAAACCGCCGCACTTTTCCTTTAATAATTCCTAGTCCTGGTTGGGTACCTTCTGCACTTGATTCAAAGAGAATTTGCAATCCTAAACAAATTCCCAAAAAAGGTTTACCAGATGCGATCGCTTCTTTAATAGGTTGTTCCAAACCACGCGATCGCAAGTGTTGCACTGCTGGATCAAATGCTCCCACTCCCGGTAGGACTATTGCATCTGCCTGCTCTAATTCCTTTGGAGAATAAGTAACATTAGGAGTTGCCCCAGCTTTTTCTAAGCCTTTGCAGACTGAGTGCAAATTTCCCATCTCATAGTCTACGACCGCAATAACTGGCATTTACCTGCTCCTTGTAAATTTATTATGGAGGGTTTTTCTATTCTAAATAATATTTCTATTCTAAATAATATTTGTTATGAATAAAAGAATTCTATTAACTTCCTTTGACACTTGCTAAACGATAAACTGTCGAATTCTTCTGATGAATTTATTACTAGAAGCTACAAAACTTGAGTTGATACCCCATGACTTAACTTTTTTGCGCCAGTTACCGGTAGATGTGCAACTTGCCAGTCATCAGGTAATTGAAAAAATCAATGCAATCCAACCTGATTAGATCATCTGTTGTGGCATGGCTGCAAGCCGTACATGATTAAGTGTGCAAGCAGGTGCAAGCTGTAAAGAAATTATTTTGCAGACAGAAGTCGATTTAGAGAAATTAGTGGTGGGAGCATTGGCAATTCAGATTAGCCATGATTGCGGTAAATTTGTTTGTGAACACGAGTGGGGATGCACTAGA
Organism: uncultured Nostoc sp.; assembly: GCF_937863485.1. Lineage (GTDB taxonomy): Bacteria > Cyanobacteriota > Cyanobacteriia > Cyanobacteriales > Nostocaceae > Nostoc. The sequence goes on from NZ_CALMFY010000153.1 coordinate 5,204, forward strand.
AGGTAGTTTACTATTCAGTATTGGACTACTTAAGTCAATCAATTTTGGATAATGGAATTGACGGTAGCGTAGTGTAAAAGCTGCGGCATGGCAACTCTTAGAGAGGCTGCGCCAACGCTTAGAGCGAGTCCACGAGCGGATGATTGGATTTGTTTTGCCTACGCTTAGACGGGACATGAACCAAAAAAATCTAAAATCTAAGATTGGCACGAACAAAGCCAACTCACGGCACGTTGTATCTTTGTCCACGTTCCGGTTCTCAATCAAGAAAATTTGATGGAAATTCTTGCAGATTTCTTATTAATTATTAACAAATTGGCACTTTTATAAACTTATTAATGTCTGTGATATTGGAAAAAATATCTAAGTGTATGTTGCCATTGCTACTGATTTTGCCAATTGCTCAATCAATTCCTGCTACACCACCACTTGAAGAAGTCCTGCAACCACAAGAAGTGCGTCCTTTACCAGGCAAGTTGGATACAGTACCAACGTTTAACAGCAATAGTCCAGAATTGGTGTTGAAAGAAGGAATTTTACTCTCCACTTTTCCACCAGATGGCAAAAAAGTGCCAACAGCGCATCTGAATTTTCCCTTTCGGGGACGATTTGATATTTTTGCCCATCATGTTACTAAGGCTGAACCACCAGAGAATTTGCGTTCGCTGTATCTGGGAATAATTTTGCATAACCCTGGTTCTGAACTAGTGAAGATAAATATTTGGCAGGCGGCGAGTTATTTGAGTCAACCGGATGCACCATTTATTCAGTTACCATCCTTTACCCAAAATCTTTTAGGTACAATTTTTGCGGGGCCAGGCGATCGCGTCATGTCTGATGTTTTAAGGGGACGGCGACAAGAGATTTTTCCTGCCCAAATTGAGATTCCACCAGGGCAAAGTCGAATGTTACTCAATCTGCCAATTCCTGTGCAGGGACTGACACCACCCGTGAATGGTCGGTCTACATTGATCCGATTGCAAAGTAATGGCACTGTCTATGCAGCTAGCCTAGCCATGTTTGCACGGGTGAATCCCGATGGCAGTGAGCGATCGCCTACTTTAAAAGAGTGGCAGAATTTACTAGATAATGGTGATTTGGCTGGGCCACGGGATAAAACTGCTACTCCCTTAGAGGAAACTGACAAACCAAGAATTTATGGGCGTGTTGCTGGAGTGGCTGGTGGTTCACGATGGAGAGCCTTATTAGTAGATAATCCTAAAGCTGGGTATCTGACTATTCCCCAGCCTGGTCAAGTGTTTTCCTACGCTCTGAGTACCCTGCATGGTGGTACGTTAGGAACTGGTCAAATTCAAAGTGCACCCATGCTGGTGCGTTATCCTGACACCGCATATCGCGCTCATGGCAACTATGGAATTCAATATAATCTAAAGTTGCCGTTATATAACAATACTCAAAGTTCTCAAACTGTTAGTGTGTCGATGCAAACGCCACTAAAAGAAGAACAGTTAGGAAAACCAGGGTTACGCTTTTTGAATACACCAGCCCGTGAAGTATTCTTCCGAGGCACAGTTCGGGTACGTTACAAAAATGACCTTGGTCAGCTGCAAACGGAGTATGTACATTTGGTGCAAAAGAGAGGTCAACCAGGAGAACCGTTAGTTTTATTAAATATGAAAGCTGGCGATCGCTCCTTAGTAGAAGTAGATTTTCTCTATCCACCGGATGCGACACCACCGCAAGTATTAACAGTGTCAACTCAAGCTGCACCTCGGTAATGATTCATAAGTAATGGGTAAGAGCTTTTCTCCAATTACCTATTACCAAAAAATATTAGTCAGATCATTCACAAAGTCTTACTGTTTACCAACTTGGCGCGGCTCGAAGGCACAACAAGGCGGTCAATGTTGCTCCATGAATTAACATTCTTCATATTGATAAGACTTTTCATCCAAAGTTTGTGTATTTAGGGTGAATACTTATTCCGCTCCATGCGTTGCAATATAAATAGCAGACTATAGCAGGCAATAAAAGGACAGCATGGCAAGCGATCAAAAAATCAATCAAGAAACTGAGTTAAATTCGCTCCAGCTCCTTATTGGAACCCTGATTTTACTGGTAGAGGATGAGCCAGATATTGCAGATTTGCTCATCTTCATTTTAGAAGCAGCTGGTGCAGAGGTGATGGCTTTAACCGATGCAGAAGAAGCCCTTGCCTTGGTAGAATCGCTTCATCCCGATATTCTGGTGTGCAATGTGAAGTTGCCTGATCATGATGGAAATTGGTTAATTGAGCAAATTCGAGTGCATTCTTGCCTATCCCTAAGACAGTTGCCTGCGATCGCCATCACTTCTTATACACGGGAAGTCTCAAGTCATAAGGCTTTGAATGCTGGTTTTAATCGATTTCTAGTCAAGCTTGAGAGTCCAGAGTCAATCGTAGGTGAGATTGTTCACCTGCTATCTACCGATCTTTAGATATAAATACTCGGTCTTGATCCATTCGTGAGAGGTTAAGACAAGATTACTTTTGTCAATTAGTAACTCTAAGTAGGTGGGCGTTAAAAAATACAACTAGATTAAGAAATGTAAATTGCTTCAAAGGTTATATTCAAAGCGTTTATGGTGCTTTATATAAGTTTACGTAGTTTGGTTTAATTGTGCCTATCTACTTATTTAAAATGTGTTGATAAATGGGATATTAAATTAACGTGAGCTCGACGGGTTGAAGAAGGTACAAAAAATATCTCAAAGTAAAAACCTGCAAAAATACTACTGAGTAAAGCTAGCTTTTCTCTATATAAGGAAACCCTATGATTTTTCGCAGTACAGAACCGAATATCTCCATCCCTGAACAGCCCTTAACGGAAATTGTCTTGCAACGAGTGATAGAATTCACTGACAAACCAGCGATGATTGACGGGCTAACTGGTCGAACGATAACTTATAGAGAACTAGCAGACTCAATTAGCAAAGTAGCTGCTGGTTTTGCTGCGAGGGGTTTTTCTAAGGGGGATGTAGTTGCTATTTATAGTCCTAACTGTCTAGAATATCCCATCGCATTTGGGGCGATCGCTAGTTTAGGTGGAGTTAGCACCACGGCAAATCCATCTTTTACAGCTAGCGAACTTGCATATCAATTAAATGATGCTGGTGCTAAATATTTGCTGACAGTACCAGAACTGCTAGAACGCGGATTAGAGGCCGCTAGTCAGTCAAAAGTTGAATCAGTATTTGTGTTTGGTAACGCTGCGGGTGCAATCCCATTTTCTGTACTTTTAGAACATTGTGACTCAGTACCAAAAGTACAAATTAATCCAAAAGAAGACGCGGTTGCTTTGCCCTATTCTAGTGGCACAACTGGTTTGCCTAAAGGAGTCACACTGACACACTATAATCTAGCAGCCAACGTGTACCAACTTTCAAACCGCGAGTTGATAAGTTCAGCAGACACAATTATTGGCATTCTGCCATTCTTTCATAGCTACGGACTGCAAATTTTCTTAAACTATAGCCTTTATTGTGGTGCTACCGTAGTTGTGATGCCGCAATTTGATTTAGAGACTTTTTTGAGACTAGTGCAGAAGTATAAAATTACTCGCGCTCATTTAGTACCTCCGATAGTCTTAGCCTTAGCAAAACAACCAATAGTAGATAAATACGACCTTTCTAGCTTAAAGATAATTACCAGTGGAGCAGCTCCACTGGGTAATGAAGTGACTTTGGAATGCGAACAGCGTTTAAATTGTGTCGTCAAGCAAGCCTACGGTTTGACAGAAACCAGCCCAATAACGCATATCAACCCTGACGAACGTGAAAAAATCAAATCCGGTTCTGTTGGTCCCTGCATGAGAAATACTGAATGTCAAATTGTAGATATTGAAACAGAGAAACCCTTGGGTTTCCACGAGCAAGGGGAGCTATGGATTCGCGGTCCGCAAGTGATGAAAGGGTATTTAAATAACCCTGAAGCGACTGCAAAAGTAATTGATGCCGATGGTTGGTTTCGCACTGGTGATATAGCTTATGTAGATGAAGATGGTTATTTTTACATAGTTAACCGGATTAAAGAGTTAATTAAATACAACGGATATCCAATTGCGCCAGCAGAACTAGAGGCTGTATTGTTATCCCATCCAGCGATCGCTAATGCTGCTGTAATCCCCAGTCCCCATCCAAGTACGGGTGAAGTTCCCAAGGGTTTTGTTGTCCTCAAAAGCGAAGCTACTCTTGGGGAAATTATGGAATTTGTAGCAGGACTTGTCGCACCACATAAAAGAATTCGTCGGTTGGAAATTGTCGATAAAATCCCCAAATCAGCTTCTGGTAAAATTTTGCGTCGGCTTTTAGTGCAACGAGAAATAGCAAATATAGCAGAAAACTTACCAGAACCTCTTCTCAAAGTAAATGGGTTGCAGAAAAATTAGCTACTATTGCACGCTCGCGTGCTATTCCCGTTTCTATTTACAGACCACCCTTTATTTCCGGTCATAGTCAAACAGGTGCTTGGTATACAGATGATGTTATTTGTCGAATGATTAAAGGTTGCATCCAAATGGGAAGCATGGCTGGTATAACTGATATATTGGATTTATCTCCTGTTGATTATGTCAGCAAAAGCATTGTCTATTTATCAAGACAACGCGAAGCTCTTGGTAAATCTTTTCATTTAAACAATCCTCAACCTATTTCTTGGAATCAGCTAACTGATTTTATTCGTTCTTTAGGCTATCCCATTAAGCATATTTCTTATCAAAATTGGCAGTCACAGCTTAGTAACCAAGCTCGTTCGCAATCAAATCCTTTATATCCTCTTTTACCTTTCTTTCTCAAAAATTCTCCAGAGCATCAACAAGCTAGAGAACCAAAAATTAGCTGTCAAGCAACGCAGACCGCACTGGCAGAAAGTTCGATTATCTGTCCTCCAGTAGATACTAAATTGCTGAATACCTATTTTGACTACTTTATTAGTAGCGGTTTTTTGGATGCGAAATGATGAACATTACTAAAACACTTCTTTGTGCCTTTGGAATTTATCCTGTTGTGTTTAATGACAACGGCGATAATTCTTGAGTCTTGGCATTGGACAAAGTGCAGAGTAGCAGAAGGAATTAAGCGTTTCGGCGATCTTCCACTCTTCTAATCTCATCCAAAAACTTTAGCTGCTGGTATATACAGCTAATCTGCGGTAAATCCACACCTTTAGAATGCACTTTCCGTAATGGGTTCCCAAAAATTGCTTCTACTTCCAAAGGCCGTCTTTCGTCGTAGTCAATTTTCATGCTGGTACGATAAGGCTTCATCTTCACGGTGTAATCTAGCATTGTTTGAATGAAGCTATCAGGAATGATGCGTCCGCAACTAAAGGAACCTGCTGCAACTTCATACATCAACTGTTCAACTAATTTGCGGGTGTGGACATAGGACATTAATTCATCTGTTCTAGCGTTGAGAATTACAGACAGTCCATTATAGGGAATATTCCACACCAATTTTTTCCATCGCCCTAGTAGTAAGTCTTCAGTTAATTCCATTGAGATACCAGCACTCTTGAAGTCATCGGCAATTTGCCGCATCTTATCTGTAATCCCAGTAGGATCATAGCCAGAAGCATATCCTCCTAGTGTAATTTGTCCATAGTCGAGGTGGCGGATATGTCCTGCTTCGACTTTATTGGAACAGAGAAAACACAACCCACCAATAATGCTGACATTGCCAACTATTTTGGCAACTTCTTCTTCCACCGCCAATCCATTTTGCAATACCAACACTACCCCATCATCCCTGACGAGTGGCGGTAACATCTGCGGCAATAAATGGTTTTGTGTCGTCTTTAATGCTACCACCACCACATCGCATTGTGGCATTTTTTCTACATCATTGTAGGCATTAACTTGAGTCAGGGTGAAATCACCATCTTTTGACTCAATAACCAAACCAGATTTACTGACATATTCATAATCACTCTTCAGCAGAAAGTGGACATCTAAACCAGCTTTTTGCAGTTTGGCACCATAAAAGCCACCTAATGCACCAGTTCCTAGAATGGCGTAACTACGCTCGGACATTTTGGTAACAATGAGATTTTTCTATGATGATCATAAGGCGAATACGTCGCACACATACAGCCGAGGGTAATCTGGTCAAAAATTATTTGAAGAATTATATGAACCAGGGTTGCAGTTAGTTACCAAATCAAAAAAGAACATGTTGACTAATAGTTGATGTTCTTAATCTGTCAAGAATGGTCTTCATCTGGTTTTTGATACTGATATTTACCCAATAGGCGTTGGGAGCAAATAGCTAGCTGTACCCTCCTACAAACGACTCTGCCTTGGAAACCATATAACCCTAAGTGACTAGGGTGAGATGTTAGATATATTTGTTAACTTTATTGAAAACCCTTTGCTGGCTTTTTTTGCCCCTTACCCTTAGGCTTAGATTTATTAACTTCTCCTAAAGCTTCTTGAAATAAGTTGTGTAGATGTATAGGAACGCTAGCAATTTCTGGTAACTCTGGCTCAATAGGTTTGTTGAATTCTTGCAAAAGTGGGTCTAAGTCACTTTCAAGGCTAAATGGACGTTGCAGATATTTCTGCAACACCCTTTCTAACTGAGTTGGATACTGTTGCGCTAACCGATGCCAGATAAAGGCGTTAATACTTTTATCTTCGAGGTAATACCGAATTAATTTTTCAGCCCCTTCAATACTTTCCCAGTCCTCTGCTGATAAAATTGCTTGTATTTTACTATATGTTGGTAAAAATATTTGTCCCCAACGAGGATCAGAAAGAGCCGTTACCTGTTCTGCTTTTTTGAGTTCCGCAGGTAAATCAACTTTGGGCATAACCATTTTGCTATTGCCACTTTTGCTGTTAAACATCTGAGAAACTGCGTTTGAGTCAGCACCAAATTCTTGTGCTGCTGCTTTGATTTCCTCATCTGTGATGCCAGCTGCTTCTGCCACTTCAGCCAAGGACTTGGAAGTATCAATTCCTGCTGCTGCAAAGCTTTTTTCAGTGATTAATTCTTGGAATTGGGCTATTTTTTTATTAAGCTGGTATCCCGGCAGTGTGATTTCATCAGTGCCAAAAAAGTCTACAAACTGCTGATGATATTGTGCTACTGACTCCCAAGCCTCTTCTAGCAAGTCTGGAGCATCGCTGTAAAGATTACTTTTATAGTTTTCTTTGAAATTACCAATTGCTACAGCAAGTTTTGGTTTACCCAATTTACCCATCATTGTGTAGGGGCCAGAAAACATCCAGTAGCTGTCGGTAACGGGAGAAATGCGAGTTAGTAAGATTTCTCCTACTTTCAACCGAGATATTGCCTGTAGTGTTTGGGTATTGTTTGGCTTGACGATATAGCGTTTATCTGTCAACCAGTTCGTCAGCTCAAAGCCATCAGGTAGGATGTTAGTAATGGCAAATAAGCCAATAAAACTATGATGCCAGCTTTTGATCAGGTCGCGATCGCTCCCTTCTAAATCTGGATGGCTTTCGATAAACAACTCTAATGGTGACTTCTCACCGACTTTCCCTACTGTCAGAAAGCTATCGATGATTAAGTCCTGCTGCGTACTATCCCCACTTCCACGACGCAACTGTGCTGCTGCATAGGTTTCGAGTGCTTGTGCCAGTTCGCCTTCTGCATCAAGAACAAAATCAACTAAGGCTTGTTTTAATTGGTGCGATCGTTCTAATATGACATCCACAAGTTCATCTCTCGGTGCAACAGATGTAAATTATAGCTTTTGAGAGAATTGCTTGTTTGATAATTTAGCAACTTCCCTATGGAAACTGCCATATCTCCTCTAAAAGTTTTCAATAAGCACATTTTATCCCAAATTAGATGATCTGACGCTGCTGACTGCTACCCTGCAAAGTTTCTTTAGGAGATGTCTACTGTGTCAAGTTTAAATTGATCAGTAGACAAGACTTTAGTCCTGAGAAAATAAGGACTAATACCATTTCACTTTAATAATGATACAAATACGTTGGTAAGGGCATGGCAATGCCATGCCCCTACAAGAAATCTATCTGTATCAGGGTTTTCGTGAATTGGTATAAAATCCTGACTACAAACCATCAATCAAAACTAGTTTGACAAATCACTACTAGGTAGAAAGCCAAAAACCAGAATCTTGAGGATTCAAAAATGTGTTTTTAGAGAGCAAAATAAAAAGGCAAAAGAAAATCTTCTTTTGCCTTTTTACTTTTTACCTTTTAATAGAGACGCAAAATTTCAAGTCTCTATTCCTCGTCGAAATCATCTTCCTCGTCTTCTTCTTCTTCCTCGAAATCGTCCTCGTCTGCTACTTCATCGGCGATTAATTCATCGTCGTCATCTAAAATTGACCTTTCTGCACGTCTGCTACCAAAACCAGATTCTCCAAGAGTAGGAGAATCTAAATTATAGGTGCGAGCAGTACGGTCATCTAAAACCATATCCAGGGGATCATCAACTTCATCCAAGACACCATTGCTAATCTCAGCAGCATAATCATCGATCGCACCGGGTTCATCATAGGTATTGTACCCAGTACCAGCCGGAATCAATCGCCCGATAATCACGTTTTCCTTTAATCCACGTAGCCAGTCAGATTTACCTTCGATGGCTGCTTCGGTAAGTACACGTGTTGTCTCTTGGAAGGATGCAGCAGAAATAAAGCTGTCAGTGTTCAACGATGCTTTGGTGATACCCAATAATACTGGGGTATACTGTGCCCTAGCACCGCCTGTAATTGCCATAGCTTCGTTCACCTGCTCAACTTGGCGCAGTTCCACCAATTCGCCAGGAAGCATTGTAGTGTCACCACCATCATCAATCCGGACTTTGTTGGTCATCTGGCGAACAATCACTTCAATGTGCTTATCGGAAATATCAATCCCCTGAGACTGATACACCATTTGCACTTCATTCACCAAGAATGTCTGTACCTTCTGCAAAGCATAGCTAGCACAAGCATAAACTCCGTCTTCGGAACCCAGGCTAAAGAAGATTTCCAAAATTTCGTGCGGGTTGGATGGACCATCTGTCAACGGTTGTCCCGCTAACACAGTTGCTCCATCTGGCACAATCAAATTTTGTCCTGGTCCTAGAGGATAATCAGTGACCACGCCATTTGATTCTACGACCTTGATGGCGATCGCTTCATCACCATCGCCGTAAACTACCTTAACTTCACCCGCCCGCCGACATAAAATGCACGCTTCTTTCGGTTTACGAGCTTCAAGCAGTTCCTCAATCCGGGGCAAACCTTGAATGATATCTCCGGTTTTGGCGCGTTCAAACACCAACAACACCAAGTTATCACCCCGTTGTACCAAATCGCCGTCTTCTATCTGCAACACAGCACCAGGGCTGACTCGATAAGGGCGACCGATGCGGGTAGTAATAACGTAGTTTTTAGTACTCAGAGCTGATTCCCCACCAGATGCAGCAGCGGCACTTTTAATATCCACTACTTGCCCTGATTCTGGGGCAAAAGCTCCCGCAGCAACTTCTGTACCTTCTACTAGCAAGTCACCCACTTTTACCTTGGGCTGAGTACTAGTATTGGTTGTGAGCATATCGGTGTGGCGCAACACTAAACAGCGACGCACGTTTTCGCTTCCTTTTTGCACGCCCCGCACTATCCCCCCTTCTTTACACAAGATTTGGGTCCGTGCTACCACAGATCCAGGGGCGATGGTAAGCCCATCTTCTACTTCAAGTGTTGTCTCAGTGCTACCTTGGGTGGCATCAGCGGTAATATCTCGACGAATTACCAAGGACTCCAAAATCACCAGTTGTAAGCGCTGAACTTCTGGGTCTTCAGTATCCTGTACCAATTCAATATCTGCTGCTAGGGGCGAAGCATTGTGGTCTTGTTCCCCTTCTTGCTCAATTTCCAGCACTAACTGGGTTCGCAGCAGTTCCACACCTTCAACAGACTTGACGCGTTCCGAATCTTTGTAAGGTAGTCGCTGCACAGCCCGCAACTGAATCGAACGCCCAGTTTTTTGACTTACTGATGTAGTTGATGGCACGTCTGGATTATCCGGTACGGCAAACTCAACTACCGGACGACTTAACAGGGCAGGGCCTTCTGGTGTCTCCACATACTGGATATAGCGTAATTCTGTAGCGACACTGCCTTGAAATTCCTCGCCAGGTTGGATGAAGGTATTATCTCGCCCGATGACTGCTTCTGGATCATCCACCATTAGCAGTTCTCCTGGCTTAACCACCACTTCCCGCAGGATGTCGTTTTTCTGGGTGACTTCTACCACACCGCTGTTTTGGCAGAAAATATCTTTTACTACCTCGGTGCCAGCTTCCACAAATTGACCGTCTTCTACCAACAGCAAGGAGATGTCTTTATTAACTTCGTGACTTTCTTCGGGAATCCACAAAAGGGTACCGCCCTGCACAACTTCATAACCCAGCTTGGCTTTGCCTTTTTTCTGGACTTCTACACCGGCGAATTTCAGGAATCCACCAGTGGTTGTGCGATAGCGGTCATCAATTAACTCAGCTACCACTTGACCATTTTGTACTTTTGTGCTAGGTGTAGCCCGGAGGTTAAATATCTGGTTGTTGCCAGTGGAGACTAAGTAATTATTACGACCTTGGGAACTTTGGACTGTTACCGTTGCCTGGTCTAAGACTACAGAAGCGGTAATAATCTCAATTTCCCTAGTACTTTTACCTGGGGTAGCTTCCGGCAAGCGCACCACACCACCGTGTAAAGTGGTTAACTTGGTTTCTGCTAAAACTCCATTCGAGGCGATCGCATCACCATTTTTCACCACCAATTCTGCCCCAGGTGGCAAGTTGTAAACTTCCCCAGACAAAATCCAAATCAAACCACCCCGTGCGGCTGTGGTTGTGGTATTACCCTGACGGTCGGTTTTTTGTTCTGGAACTACTTCGGCAAATTGCACTTCCCCTGCCAAGTCAGAGGCTACATCTTTAACTGCTTTTTCTGTATTAGTCCTAGTTGTGCGTCCACCGAGAGCAACCTCTGCCAACAACTGTCCTTGTTTTACCTTATTTCCATCAAATACATATAGTGTTGAACCTTGAGTAAGATGAACCTCTTGGTTGTCTGGGGTAACATCACCTACTTTTGTTGGCTCCAAAAGCAGGATGCCATTAGCCTCAACATACAGGGCATCTTCCCCGTGGCGGGTACGATATGTTCTGGTTTTCAGTTTGCGGGGAAGCTTGACAGTCCCATCGATTTTAGAACGAACTTGTTGCGCCACTTCCCCAGTAAACACACCACCTGTGTGGAATGTCCGCATGGTTAACTGGGTACCAGGTTCGCCGATACTTTGGGCGGCAATAATCCCCACTGCTTCGCCCAAATCCACCATTTTGGCGTGGGCTAAACTCCAACCGTAGCAGTGTTGACACACTGAACGTGCAGCTTCACAAGTTAGGGGCGATCGCACCACAACTTCTCCCACCCCAGATTTTTCAATTTTCTTTGCCAAGTCCTCAGAAATTGGAGAATTGCGTGGTGCAATCACTTCTTTTGTGACTGGATGCACCACATCTTCGCCAATTACCCGTCCCATCAAACGAGTTGCTAGAGGAATCAAGGTTTTGGCACCTTCTGTCATTGGTCGAATGTTAAGTCCTCTGGTGGTGCCGCAGTCAAATTCCCGAATAATTACATCCTGCGATACATCCACCAATCGGCGGGTGAGATAACCAGAGTCAGCCGTCCGTAAGGCGGTATCCACTAATCCTTTTCTGGCACCGTAAGACGAAATAATGTATTCCGTCACAGTTAGTCCTTCACGGAAATTAGTTTTGATGGGCAAATCGATAATTTCCCCTTGAGGATCTGCCATCAGTCCCCGCATCCCCACCAATTGCCGGACTTGGGAAATGTTACCCCGTGCCCCGGAGAATGCCATCATGTATACGGAGTTTAGGGGATCAGTTTTCTTGAAGTGAACGACAACTTCATCTTTCAAGGCTTCACTGGTACCGTTCCAGGTATCGATTACCTTTTGGAAGCGTTCTACTTCGGTGATTTCTCCCCGTTGGTAACGGGTTTCTGTGGCGCGAATTTCTTCTTCGGCTGCTTCTAGCAGCAATCGCTTAGTTGGTGGCACCATCAAGTCATCTACACTGATGGAAACCCCTGCTTTGGTAGCGTAGCGAAATCCCAAATCTTTTAGTTTGTCCGCCATTACTGCGGTTCGCGCCGTACCATAATGCGTAAAGGCCCAAGAAATTAAATTTCTCAGTTGACCTTTGTCAACCACCCGATTGCGAAAAATCATTTTTTCGTTAGTCATTAGTCATTAGTCCTGAGTCATCAATAATTAATAATTCGTAATACTCGCCAGAGGCGAGAAGCAAGCTACGTAATTCGTAATTGAAGAATTAATTACGAATTACGAATTACGTTTAATGTGAATTAGGCGTTGAAATCCTTATGTTGCCGTCGATTTGGTTCAAGCTATGTTTTGGTTAGACCCAGAAATCCTTATGGAACATAGGGCGTTTCTAATTCACATCAGGCGTGAATTAGAAATTACGAATTAACTTGCTAGTGCTTCCTGAATGGCATTATTGTAAATAACGCGACCAGGAGTTGTGTATATATACTGCGAAAGTACATTGCCTTTAGCGTCTTGTCTGACTCGGCGGAACTTATAGAGTAATGTCCGGCTACCATCCTCATTTTCCGTCACTTTCAGGGGTTCTGTATCCGGTTGGTCTGATTCTATTTCACCGTCAAACCGCACATAGATATAGGCGTGCAAGTCAATTTGCTCTTGCTGGAAAGCCATAATCACATCCTCTAGCGAAGAAAAGTACTTTCCTACACCTTTTGTCGCACCGGGATTTTCTGCTGTTAAGTAATACGCTCCCAACACCATATCTTGGCTAGGCGTAATGATGGGTTTACCCGTGGCTGGTGACAAAATATTGTTAGAAGCCAACATCAACAACCGCGCTTCAGCCTGACTTTCTAACGACAGCGGGACGTGTACCGCCATTTGGTCGCCGTCAAAGTCGGCGTTAAATGCCGGACACACCAGAGGATGCAGTTGAATCGCTCTACCTTCTACCAAAATCGGTTCAAAAGACTGAATACCCAAGCGGTGCAACGTTGGTGCCCGATTTAGCATCACCGGGTGTCCTTCAATCACCTCTTCCAGCACATCCCAAACACTGGGGTCATTACGCGATATCAGCTTTTTCGCAGCTTTGATGTTATTCACCATACCGCTACGAATAAGGCGGTTAATCACAAATGGTTGAAATAGCTCAATTGCCATTTCTCTAGGCAAACCACACTGGTGAATTTTCAGCTTTGGCCCGACCACAATTACAGAACGTCCAGAGTAGTCAACCCGTTTACCTAACAAATTTTGTCGGAAACGTCCTTGCTTACCCTCAATAATGTCGGACAAAGATTTTAGGGGTCGGTTATTTGCCCCTACCACAGTGCGTCCCCGACGACCATTGTCAATCAAAGCATCCACTGCTTCTTGCAGCATCCGCTTTTCGTTTCGCACAATAATTTCTGGTGCCAAAATTTCTTGCAAGCGTGCTAAACGATTGTTGCGGTTAATTACCCGCCGATACAAATCATTTAAATCGCTGGTAGCAAACCGTCCACCATCTAGTTGCACCATTGGGCGCAAGTCGGGGGGAATCACGGGAATAACTGCCATTACCATCCACTCTGGTTTGGAACCAGTGGCGATGAAGTTGTCAATCACCCGCAATCGCTTAATTAGCTTGGCTCTCTTTTGTCCCTTGGCGTTGCCAATTTCCTCGCGTAGGCTTTCCGCTTCTTGCTCTAAATTGATATCGGCAAGCAAGCGCAACAGTGCTTCAGCACCAATACCTACCTCTACGCCTTGCAACTGAGAATCTTCGCTATAAATTTGGTCTTCTATTTCCAACCACTGGTCTTCACTCAGTAGTTGTTTGTAAGTTAAAGTTTCGGCATTACCTGGACTCAGGACAACATAAGAGTTGAAATAGACAATCTGCTCGACATCCCGCAAAGGCATATCCAATAGGATGGAAATATAGCTAGGAATGCCTTTGAGATACCAGACGTGAGCTACTGGTGCGGCGAGTTTAATATAGCCCATGCGGTGGCGACGCACCCGTGACTCGGTGACTTCTACCCCACAGCGCTCACAGACAATACCTCTGTGACGAACTCTTTTATACTTGCCACAATGGCATTCCCAATCTTTCGCGGGGCCAAAGATGCGCTCACAAAATAAGCCATCCATCTCTGGCTTGAGAGTTCGGTAGTTAATGGTCTCAGGCTTGGTAACTTCACCGACTACCTGACCATTGGGCAATGTTCTTTCGCCCCACTGCCGAATGCGTTCAGGGGAAGCCAAGCCGATTTTTACGTAGTCAAACTGATTAGTTTGGGCAGGTCTCATACTTAAATACTGAGTTCCGAGTTATGAGTATATTTAGTTTTTAGTTTGGAGTTAAGAGTTAGAAGTTAGGAATTGTTAACTCCTAACTTCTCACTCCTCACTCTCTATTCGTCATCTTCCAGCGATTCGCGGGAAAGAGATTCATAAGTGGGTCGAGGAGGTGTGCGACGGGCTGATTGGTCTGCCATCAAATCGACTTCCACATCTAGGGAACTGCCATCTGCTTGGGTTTCTACTTTGTGTACTGCAATGTCTAACCCCAATGATTGCAACTCGCGCATTAGCACCTTAAAGGATTCTGGGGTTCCAGGTCGAGGAATTGCCTTACCTTTAACGATCGCATTTAACGCTTCATTCCGTCCTTGCATATCGTCAGATTTAACTGTGAGCAATTCCTGTAAGGTGTAAGCTGCACCAAAGGCTTCCAATGCCCACACTTCCATTTCCCCAAACCGTTGACCACCTTGTTGGGCTTTACCACCCAAGGGTTGCTGAGTCACCAGTGAGTATGGGCCTGTGGAACGGGCGTGGATCTTATCATCCACCAAATGCACCAGCTTCAGCATGTAAGCCACACCGATAGTGATTGCTCGGTCAAAGGGTTCGCCTGTACGACCGTCATACACCATGATTTTGCCTGGATTATCTGGGTTATATACCCAGTCTTTGCCTGTTTCGTCTCGTGCTTCTTGCAATTTGCCATGCACAATTCGGCGGGATGACTCTTCACCGTACATTTCGTCAAAGGGAGTAATCTTAAATCGCACTCCCAAGGTCTGACCAGCCCAACCCAAGAGGCACTCAAATACTTGTCCGACGTTCATCCGACTGGGTACACCCAAGGGGTTAAGTACAATGTCTACTGGTGAACCATCGGGCAAATAAGGCATATCTTCCGCTGGCAATATCCGAGAAATAATCCCTTTATTCCCGTGGCGTCCTGCCATTTTGTCACCAACTTGGATCTTGCGCTTTTGGGCGACATATACCCGGACTACCATATTGGCTCCCGGTGGCAGTTCATCGCCTTGTTCACGGGTAAATAAACGCACATCAACTACGCGCCCTTTTTCACCGTTTGGGACTCGCAGGGAATTGTCCCGCACATCTCGCGCTTTTTCACCGAAAATGGCCCGCAACAGTTTTTCTTCTGGCGGTTGGTCAGATTCACCTTTAGGTGTGACTTTTCCTACCAAGATATCTCCTGCTTCTACCCATGCCCCAATGCGAATGATTCCCTGTTCATCCAACTGACGTAAGGCATCTTCGCCGACGTTGGGAATTTCTCTGGTGATTTCTTCTGGCCCCAGTTTCGTCTGTCTAGCTTCAATTTCATATTTTTCAATGTGAATTGAGGTGTAGACATCATCCTGCACTAGTCTTTCAGAAATTAAAATTGCGTCTTCGTAGTTGTAGCCTTCCCAAGGCATATAGGCAACTACAATATTTTGTCCTAGCGCCAATTCACCACCTTCGGTGGAGGAGCCATCAGCCAGCACCTGACCAGCAACAACCCGTTCACCAATGCGGACGAGAGGTTTCTGATTTAAACAGGTGTCTTGGTTGGAACGTTGGTACTTGGAAAGGGTGTACTTAATTTCGGAGGTTGCTGGTTTCGGACGCACACGAATTTCTGTGGCATCCACATAGGTGACATCGCCATCGGTGCGCGATACAACCACCATTCCGGAGTCTCTTGCTCCTTGCGCTTCCAAACCTGTACCTACCAGAGGGCGTTCTGGCTTGAGCAGGGGTACTGCTTGCCGTTGCATGTTCGACCCCATCAGCGCTCGGTTAGCGTCATCATGCTCCAAGAAGGGAATCATGCTAGTCGCTACCGACACAATCTGTACTGGAGATACTGCTACGTAGTCCACCTGTTCTGGTGTCGTGGTGGAAAATTCTTGGCGATAGCGGACTGGCACTTGCGGTCCAATAATGTGCCCGGTTTCATCTACAGGAATATCTCCCGGAGCAACCCGCAAGTCATCTTCTTCATCGGCTGTCATATAGGCTGGAGGCAGGTCAAATCTGACTCGCCCGTTTTCCACAGGTCTAAATGGCGTTTCTAAGAAGCCGTACAGGTTTACCCGCGCATGGGTTGCTAAGGAGCCAATCAATCCGGCGTTGGGACCTTCTGGTGTCTCAATCGGGCAAATACGTCCATAGTGACTAGGATGAATATCCCGCACAGCAAAACCAGCCCGTTCGCGGGTTAAACCACCAGGACCAAGGGCACTCAAACGGCGTTTATGGGTCAGTTCTGCTAAAGGATTGGTTTGATCCATGAACTGACTTAACTGGCTGGAACCAAAGAATTCTTTAATTGCTGCTACCAGTGGTTTCGGGTTCACCAAGGAAGCGGGGGTTAGCACTTCGGCATCCGATACGGTCATCCGTTCCCGAATGATTCTCTCTAGGCGGTTTAAGCCCACCCGCACTTGGTTTTGCAGCAATTCACCGACGCTTCTTACCCGCCGATTCCCTAAGTGGTCAATATCATCGATGTTACCAATATCGTATTCTAGGTTGATCAGGTAATCTACGGCTGCCAAGATATCGCCAGCAGTTAACACCCGCATTGTGTCTGGGACAGAAAGGCGCAATTTCTTGTTGAGCTTGTACCGTCCGACGCGACCAAGGTCATAACGTTTCGGGTCAAAGAATCGGGAGTCTAAGAGCTGTTGTCCACCTAAGACTGTGGGTGGTTCACCAGGACGCAGTTTCCGATATAACTCCATCAGGGCTTCTTCTTCAGAGAATTGCCCTTCTTTTTCGATGGTTTTTTGGAAATATTCTGGATGGCGTAAGGCGTCAAAGATTTCGTTGTCTGATAACCCTAAAGCTTTTAGGAGTACCTGCGCTGATAGTTTGCGGGTTTTGTCAATGCGTACCCACACCAAATCGTTACGGTCTGTTTCAAATTTTAGCCATGCTCCCCGGTTGGGAATTAAGCTAGCTGAATAAGTGCGTCGCCCGTTTTTGTCTATTTCTGATTTGTAATAAACCCCTGGCGATCGCACTATTTGGTTGACAATTACCCGCTCGGCTCCGTTAATAATAAACGTGCCGCGATCGGTCATCAAAGGCAAATCCCCAATAAATACCTCTTGCTCTTTGATTTCCCCTGTTTCTTTGTTAATCAGGCGTGTAGGGACATACATTTGAACGGCATAGGTACTGTCCCGCCGTTTGGCTTCTTCGACGCTGTACTTTGGCTCCTTGAGTTTGTAGTTATGACCCAAAAAGTGCAGTTCTAATTTGCCCGTATAATCTGTAATAGGACTAAAGGAGTTAAGTTCTTCTATCAGCCCTTCTTCCAAAAACCAGCGAAAGCTTGACCGCTGGATTTCAATCAAGTCGGGCAACAGAAAAGCGGGTTCCATATATGTTTCTTTAGTCATGCCTCTTCCTTTGTCAACCTGGTAACATTTTCCCTTGGACACTGCTGTTTGACGCTTCCCATTGCTAGCCAGTGTCCTTAGCTAGTTTGGGAACTTCTTTTTACACAGTTGCTATTTACAGGTGTGGGCAAACGCAGCGATTAAAGCTGGAATGAGCAATTTGCACAAGGTGTACCCTAATCGGGTACTCAGACGGCAAAAACTCACTATAGTCTTGATTTAAGAAGAATATACAGTTGAGATATTCCTGAGTTTTATCTACTTTCTTCATTTCCCCTCCAAAAAGCGCGTTAATTTGCTGACGCAGCTCTAAACGGTGTGTCTTAAATCACTCCGCTATTTATACTCTCAGTAATATCCTAGATATCCTAAGACTGAGGGAATGATCCGTACCTTGTCGGCTTTGAATCAGAATCACTTCATTTTGCTGAATTGTACTCACAAGGCAATTTTGTTTAACGATTTTGAATATGTTCAATACACACCAAGCTGATGTTGTGCAAAAGTTTAGCTCAACCTGGGTTGGCACGGTTAGTCATGTGTGGAGAGCATCCGCTTGTAGAGATTTGGAGCATGGCCAAGCCGATAACAGCACGGAAAATTAGGATCAGAAATTTTAGCTTCCTTCCTTTATCATTATGGCGCAAGCAAAATGTTTTTGAGGCAATAATATTATCATATTTTTGTCCCCCTAGAGTTTTATTTTTTTTAGCACAACTGAATAAAAGAGATTAAAGCCCACTTTCTATTGACAGACCGAATAATTTACAGGCATTCTGGGTGGTTTGATGGGCGATTGCCTCTACCGTTTCCTGACGCAGTTTAGCTACTTGCTCGGCTACATAAAGCACGTAGGCAGGCTCGTTGCGCCTCTCGCCCCGTTTAGGAACTGGGGCTAGAAATGGGCAGTCTGTTTCAATCAGTAGGCGATCGCTACTCACCATCGCAGCTGAGGATTGGATCGCTTTGGCGTTTTTGAACGTTACCGTCCCGCTAAAGCTGATGTAAAAGCCTAAATCGAGAAACCATTGAGTTTCTTCTGGCGTTCCTCCCCAGCAATGCATGACGCCCCGCACTCTTTCTCCCTTAAGTTTCTGCCACTTTTGTAGCACTTCTCTGGTTTGGGCCGCAGCGTCACGGCAGTGGATAATCACTGGTAAGTTGAGTTCAGATGCGATCGCTAACTGCGACTCAAACACCATGAGCTGATGCTCATAGTTATCAGCTTTGTAGAAATCCAGCCCCATTTCCCCAATTGCTACCACATTCGAGTCAGAACTCGCTAAAGTTTTGATTTTATCGGCTGTCTTGCTATTCCATTTATCAGCATCTAAAGGATGTAATCCCACGGCAAAGCTGATTTCGGGAAACTCTTGGACTATAGATTGAATACTGGAAAACTCCTCCGGGTGAACACAGGAATGTACTAAACGCACTACACCTGCTTCTTGCCACCGCGATCGCACTGTTGCTAAATCTGGCTGAAAACTATCAAAGTTAAGATGAACGTGCGTGTCTATCAGTTGCATTCTTTGTCCTTTATTGTTTGTCCTTGGTCATTTGTAAGAGAAGTTTTGTACCCTTCAGGATGCCAAAGCCATATGCTCGCGGATTCATTGACGCCGCCTTTGGTAGAGAACAGGCGGCACTATCCTCGTCAGCCGACGCTTAGACTTTTCTCTTTGTTTTCTGACCAATGACTAAGGACAAATGACCAATGACTACTCAACTATTTGTGTGAGGGGTTTTAGTCTGTGAGCCAATCTTGACTTTTTCCTTGCCCCATTGTTAGGGTGAAGGACACCCCGTTTGATCGCTTTATCGATTTTACCGTAAGCCTCCGATAACCGATCCTGTGCTTCTTGTTTTAATTCTGGGGTAGGATTAGCTGTATAGGCAGCTACAGCATTCAAGTATTTCTTCATCAGTGTCTTTACTGCTGATTTGTAAGCTTTATTACGCAGTCGGTTACGTTCTGCGATTTCGGCACGCTTGAGAGCAGACTTTGTATTCGCCACAGTCAATTCCAAAAATACTATTATTTATGTACACATACTACTAGACTTACTAATATAGCATCCAAATTGCCAATGTTATAATTTCCTAAAAAAATTATGCTATTGGGCATGGGGCATGGATGAATAATCAATAGTTCTTTCCCTGCTTCCTGATCTCCCCAGTCCCCAATTCAGTATGTCGTCAATTTAGGAAATGCGTTAAAATAAGGTACATAAAATTAAATAGTCACCCTAACTCACCACAACCTGGTTAAGCAATGTGATTGCCAATGAATATAATAATCTGTCCATAAAGCGGATGTATTGTTAGAGGCAAAGAATTGTAAAGAGCTAAATTCCAGGGATTTCCAGGTATAGAACCGACATATGGTGTCTGTACACACGTTGACTACTAAAAAGTTAGGAAAATAAGTAAAAATTATACTCAGACCCTACCCCCTGTAAATCCGGGGGCTTTGATGTGCAAACACACCACCTGCACCCCGCAAGGAGTGAGGGGAAGGGCATAAAGGTAACGGGAAATGGCACGCCTGCTTCCTGCCGCAAGCCTGCCAAGGTTTGTCGGACTGAGCAATTGAATTGCCTTCTCAAGCAAACCAAGTGCTGGCAGCCTTGAGAGTATCAAAAAAATCCAGGTTAAGCTAGAGAAGAGAATTAGAGTCAGCTTGCACACCCCAGTGGGTCAAGAGCAATACTAAATCTCAGGTGGCAATATTATAATTTTGGCATTGTCCTTACTCCATGCTGCGAATCATTACTCAGCAGGCAGACGTCAGAGCAGAACTACAACGGATCTGCGATCGCACCCATGACGAACAGGTGCTTCACAAAGAAGCAACGGTGCGGGAAGTTTTGCAAGCAGTGAAGCGCCAAGGCGACAAAGCTGTATTGCATTACACAGCCGAATTCGACAAACAAACCCTGAAAGCAGAAGAACTCCGAGTTACAGGCTCAGAACTAGATGCAGCCTATCAGCAGGTGTCAAAGGAGTTGCTTGATGCAATTCGGCTAGCTTACCGCCAAATTGAAGCGTTTCATCGTCAGCGAGTACCCAAAAGCTGGGTACACTTCGGCGAGGATGAAATAGTGCTGGGCAAACGCTACACCCCCGTAGACCGAGCCGGGTTGTATGTGCCTGGTGGTCGCGCCGCCTATCCCAGTACAGTGCTGATGAATGCAATTCCGGCTCATGTTGCTGCTGTACCCCACGTGGTGATGGTAACACCACCAGGTTCAGGGGGTGCTATTAACCCAGCAGTCTTAGTAGCTGCCCAAGAAGCAGGAGTACAAGAAATTTATCGTATTGGAGGCGCACAAGCGATCGCTGCTTTAGCCTATGGCACAGAAACGATTCCGAAAGTGAATGTAATTACTGGGCCTGGTAACATTTATGTCACCTTAGCGAAAAAACTTG
Organism: uncultured Nostoc sp.; assembly: GCF_937863485.1. Lineage (GTDB taxonomy): Bacteria > Cyanobacteriota > Cyanobacteriia > Cyanobacteriales > Nostocaceae > Nostoc. The sequence continues at coordinate 26,427 of NZ_CALMFY010000153.1, forward strand.
TCTACGGCATCGTCGGCATTGATTCCTTGGCAGGTCCTAGCGAAGTGCTGATAATTGCCGATGAAACTGCAAATCCGGTGCATGTAGCTGCTGACTTGCTGGCCCAAGCCGAACACGATCCAATGGCGGCAGCAATTTTGCTAACCACAGATGCTGCTTTGGCAAAAAACGTGCAATTAGCCTTAGAAAGACAGCTAGTGGATCACCCACGGCGAATAGACACAGAAAAGGCGATCGCTCATTATGGGTTGATTGTTCTTGTGGAATCGCTCCAAGCAGCAGCAGAACTCTCAAATGAATTTGCCCCCGAACATCTAGAATTAGAAGTTAAAGACCCTTGGGCACTATTACCACAGATTCGCCACGCTGGGGCAATCTTTTTAGGTTACTCCACACCAGAAGCTGTAGGAGACTATTTGGCAGGCCCTAATCACACCTTGCCAACTTCTGGCGCTGCCCGCTATGCCTCGGCATTAGGGGTTGAAACTTTCCTGAAACATTCCAGTATTATTCAATACTCCCAAGCCGCGCTGCAAAATGTGGCTAGTGCCATTAATGTGCTAGCAACGGCAGAGGGTTTACCTTCCCATGCTGATTCAGTCCGACGCCGAATTCAGCAAGAATAGTGATTAGGAATGGTTAATTTTTTCCTAATCCTGTTGGCAAAAGTCACTCGATAGGTTCCAAATAAAAGTTTGGACAGCAATGTCTGACGACAAGCCCTCCGGGTGACGCTTGTTCCGACGCTCGTTCCGACGCTGCGCTATCGCTACCGCTGCGCTAACGGCAGTCGCTCATGGGGGAAACCCCCTGTTCCCGCGCTGGCTCATCGCTACGCGTCTACGCACGCCACTTGCTACCTTGCTTTAAGCCTTTTGGCGGGGGCGTCTACAAGTTGGGCATTGCCCACCTAATCCAGTGGCTTATTAAGGAAGGAGTTACCTGCATAGTAAGCCAGTGAATAGTTCAGAGGAGAGTTACCCTCCCCAAAGAACTAGCGAAAATATTCTCTACGCTAGTTGCTACAATGCACTAACGTCAAAGTGGGTTAAACCAACCTATGACGCAGCCTCGAATATATAAACTAAGTAGGCAGATGGGAAATTAATTTAGTGTAGCTGGCAACAAGTTTTGCTAGATACTTATGTAAGGGGTCTACTTTTTAGGAGACGAGAGCGGTGCTAAAGAATATTTTGGTAGCTCTGGACGGTTCGGAAATTGCAGAACGAGTAATTCAAACTTTAGATAATTTGGCGTTGTCAAAAGATGCCAAGGTTATTCTGTGTCATGTGTTTCCCACGCCAGAGTCAGAGATGGAACTACCCGCTGATCGTCCTCAGCCAGAGTCCCCAACATTTTCTTATTTTCATATTGAAAAACAATTGCAATCGTATCAGGAAAAGTTATCAGTCACTTGTGAGTTAGAACTGGTAACTGGTGATCCTGCCGAAGAGATTATTCGCCTTGCTAATATTCACAAAACTGACTTGATTATAATTGGCAGTCGTGGGTTGATTGGGATGAAGCGAATTGTCCAAGGTTCTGTTAGCAGTCAAGTTGTGGAAGAGGCTAATTGTTCTGTGTTGGTGGTAAAGCCAAGGTAAAAATTTGCAAGGGGAAGCAATGACTATAACCACCCCAAAACTAACCTTTGAAGAATACCTGAAATATGATGATGGCACTAATACCCGTTACGAATTGGTGAATGGAGAACTAATTCCCATGAGTCTAGGAAGTGGACAACATGGAGCGGTAACAGAATTTATTAATGTTTGCTTTCGAGCAGAAATTCTCTGGCTTGCTATCTGCCGAAGATTAAAAATAATTTAAGGGTTGAGAAAATATAAATGGTCGCCGGGTTGTGATCGCAAATCTTCCACAGTCCCCTGAATTTGTAACTTGCCTTGATTTAGTACCACGATCCAATCAGCACGGTTGATTACTCTAGGACGGTGGCTAATCAAGATCGTGGTTTTACCTTGGCGCTGTAACAACAGTTGATCTAAAACTTGAGCTTCACTAACTGGATCGAGTCCAGCAGTTGATTCATCTAAAATCAGGATTGGTGGATCGTTAACGATGGCTCTTGCTAGAGCCAGTCTTTGCCGTTGTCCTCCAGAAATATTTGACCCAAATTCACCTAATACAGTTTGATATTTTTCAGGTAGTTTACTAATAAAATCGTCTGCCTCAGCAATTTGGCAAGCGGCGACAATTTGCTCGAAGGTGAGGTGAGGAGAACCTAAGCGGAAGTTTTCAATAATTGAGCGACTCCAAAAATGAGCATCTTGAGGAACGAGAGCAACTTGTTGCCGCAAACAATCAAGGGCTAAGTCCTCCAGATTATAAATCCCAATGCGAATATTGCCAGAATTAGGTGTATATAATCCAGCAATCAGTTTAGCGAGAGAACTTTTTCCACAGCCGGATGTACCAATTAGGGCAACAACTTTACCGCCAGGAATCAGAAGGGAAAAATCTTCCAGTAGCTCTAGCCTGCCGGCGTAGTGAAAGTTTAGATTTGTGCAAATAATATTTGCATCGCTAGGAATTTTAGCAAAGGGTTTGTTAGCATCGCTTTGAGTTTCTGATGTGGAATCGATAACTTCTGTTAAGCGTTGGGTGGCAGTTTTGGCACGCATGAATTCATCTATAAATCCAAGCACAGCACCGATGAATGCCAAAAAATTTCCATTCATCCCGTTAAATGCCAGCAGTTGACCAATACTGAGTTCCTTACTAATAACTAGGATGCTGCCGAAACCAATTAAACTAACGCTGCCAATAGCATAAACTAACCCAGAAAAGATGTTGTTAATAATTCCAATCTGAATTGTGCTAAATGTTTTGTTTGCTAACCGACCAAATCTGTTCTGAAATTCTTCCCAAAATTGAGGAGCAGCAGTAGTAGTTTTGAGTGTCAGCGCCCCTTTAAAGCTTTCAACAAGAATGCCCTGGTTTTCTGCGTCTAAGACCAATATACTTCTGATTTTTTGTTGAAGTGTGGGTAGGAAGACAACCGTAGATGAACTCATGACAATCGCAATAACGAAGGCAAGCAAGGTGAGTTTCCAGCTATAGAACACCATGAAACACAAAGAAATCGTTCCGATAAACAATTGGGTAGGCAGACTGATAACTGTTTGAGAAATTAGCTGATTAATTTGTTCAATATCTTGCAATCTGCTAACAATCTCGCCACTGCGACGTGATTCATAATAAGCCAGAGGTAACCGCAGAATTTTCCTAGCAAATTCTAGAACTAGCCCTAACTCAATCCGTTGGGCAAAATGGGCAATCAGGTTAGATTGAACTAGTTGCAGACTACTTGACACCAAATTCATTACTATAACCGCAATAATCACACCACCAAGAAGCTTGGTATCACCTCGAACTAGTACATCATCCGTTAGAATTTGAAGCAGGAAAGGAGACGTTAATGAAAGCAGACCGATAACTATAGAGCAGAGAAAAGCCTCGAATATTATGTCTCCATAAGGCAATGCACGCTGCATAAAGCGCCAAAGACCCTTGACTTTATCATCCGGTTGAGCATAAAAGCGAACCGAATCTGGCTCTAGTAAAAGCATTACTTGATCTGACCAAGCCTCCGTTAATTCTTTTCTAGAGACATAACGGATGTTATAGGCTGGGTCGGCAATTATATATTTTTTGCCTTTCTGACCATACAAAACAACCCAGTGGTAGCCTTTCCAGTGAATGATTGCTGGCAGTGGTGCTTGGTTCATTCGGTCTAATATTTCTTTTGATGCCCTGACCGAACGCGCATTGAAACCAAGTGCCTCGGCTCCCCGCCTCAATCCCAACAATGTTGTTCCAAGTTGCCCGGTGCCTACCGCTTCCCGGATGCGATTTAGTGTAAAGTTACGCCGATAATGTTTGGCAATGGAAGCAAGACAAGCAGCTCCACAATCTTCTTCACTATGTTGTGTAACAACTTGGTATTTCATTTTATACTCCAGTACCCAATAACATTGTGAAAAAACTCAAAAAAAAATAGCAGGGTTTCGTCCCTGCGTGATTAAAAATTTGACCAACAGTTTGGTTTTACTATCACTACTAATCAAAACAAATCAAAATTTAGTAGGGAGAATAGGAAGTCAAATGATATTCCCTTTGGAATTTCTACTTTACTGGTAGTTTTCACAACTTTTGTATTTGATGTTGATTGAACTGTTTGTTTCTTTACTCCTGGTTTCCCAGTTGCTTTCTTAACTTGAATAACATTATAATTATGAGAAACCTGCTTAAAAACTATCGAGGTTTTACCACCACACAGGCTTGCTTCTTCAGTTTTAGTCAGGGACATAAACATTGGGGAGATTTGAGTACTCTTCATAATTTTAGTTAACCTAAGCTGCTAATATTGATAGAAACCCTAAAACGAAGCCAAATAGCCAAAACCCTGAATATAAAAGTGTTTTAGATTTTACTGTGCCGAGAGTGATTAAACATGGATCTGGTCAATTTCTCAAGTAGTAATGTTTGTTTCCCTACTTGACTACTCGATGTGAGCAGTATTTTTAGCAAAGCGCATCAACAGTTGTTAGTAGGCAACTGTTGATAGACTTTGTTAACTTTGTTCAGCAAAAGGATCTGGTAAGAATAAACGTAATGCTAGAATAACTGCGAGCCGCAACAAAGCTAATAGCTTGCCAAAAATGAAACTAGCCTGTTGAAGCAGGTTAGTTTCTTTAAGACACTTTACCTCAGTAAAAACGCGATTAATCGTGTCTTTACGTTTATTCTTTTCCTTCTATGACTTTGCTGGTAATACGAGTTGGTTCACAGCTGTTTGGGTGAGGTCGCCCTTAACGTCACCAGTATTAATATTAACAGCGGTTTGAATTATTGTTTCGATCGGCGCAAACTTAATAATAGAAACAGGTGTGGTGGTTTTGGGAGGGGTGGTTTTTGGGGGTGTCTTAACAGGATGAGGCTTCTTATTACCACCAGACAAACTCGCTTCTTCTTGGGCCGTTAATGTAGTGAACAACATGCTTTCCATAATCTTAACTTCTCGCTTGATTGTTGGGATTAACGCCACTTCAAAGTAACAAATATAAAGACAAAAAGTATATTTAGTTACTGTTTGGTGTCGTTAGAAGTATCTTATACGACTCTTGCTCAAAAGGTCAAGCGACTAATTTTGTAATAAATATCTATTACACCTCTTCAAAAAAAGAATACATAGATATTTTTATACATATATGGATAATGATAAAAAGCTTTTAATTATCTATCAAAAAATCGCAGACGTAAATAACCTACCTACCATATATATGTTCATAATATAGCGCTCTTAAAACTTAATTTTTTCATAAATATTATAAGTTAATTTTATTACGTATTACTACTTAGAAAAATACGAAAATGCCCAGAATAAGGATGTAAAAAAGCAGATAAACAATAATGTTATACAAGCTATACTTAAACAAAATTCTCAAACTAAAAAATTGGGATTCTGCGCTTCTGAGATAAGTATTTTTACATAAAAAATTTATTAGTAAATAATTTTATACATAAAATAATTGAATAAATATAATTTCTTTTAATATAAATACGCTTCAGTTTGCTTAATTATTGATTAATGAAAAAAGCTTTAAAAAAGCTTGATCTAATATAACTTGTTAATAAATAAATAAAGAAATGATAAATTTTTAGAGAAAATTTATAAAGATTTGGTGTTTTAACTAAAATGCGCTAATTATTATTTAGACTTAACTGTATAGAAACCTTGTATTTACATACTAACTATATCCAAGTAAGGCACTTATCAGTAATAAAAGTAAAAGCCGTTGCTTTCGCCCTCCAGCGCGAAAACGCCAAAATTATGGGAGTTTTGCCAAAAATATGATTGAAACGGAAGAGAGCTTTTATTTTTTGGATATCCCTAAATCTTGGTCGTCACGCTAAGGCTAGGTAGATTTTTTTGCTAGATTATTTACACAAGCAAAATGTTTTTTAGCATCTATGTTTATTGACCCCCAACCAGACTTTATCCGCCTAGTCGAAAACGACGAATATCTTCCGCCAATCAGCATATGGACAAGGTTGGGAGGGATATTTTTAATTGGAAGTATTGGCGCTGCCTTCAGCCTTGCTAGTGTTTTTAAATACAACATAATAGTGAAAGCTGACGCTACCGTCCGCCCAACCGGAGAAATACGGGTAGTGCAAGCATCAGCTGAGGGAACAATCAGAAGCATCAAGGTGAAGGAAAATCAGGTTGTAAAAAAAGGAGATGCGATCGCAGTGATCGATAACTTCCAATTAGAAAGTAAAAAAGACGAAATACTCGGAAATATCCAGCAAAATCAGTTACAGCGATCGCAGATCAATGGACAACTAAAAGCCCTAGAAACTCAAGTCACTGCTGAGTCGAATGCAATGCAACAGGCGATCACATCTGCAAAAGCAGACCTGAGTCGCAACCAACGGGACTATCGAGACAGGGGAATTACAAGTCAGACAGAAGTGGACGAAGCAGAAGCCTCTGTGGCGTTAGCTAGGGATAAACTGAACCGATATAAGGGGCTAGCTAACACTGGAGCGATCCCTGCTGCCGAAATTAAGGAAAAAGAACAAGATTTTAAAGCTGCACTTGCTAGATTGGAACGTAGCAAAATTGGACTCAATCCCAGTGATGCGACTGTGGCGATCGCCCAAGAACGCATTGCCCAAGAGTTGACAAAGGGTAAATCTACCCTAGCGGCATTGAACAAAGACAGACAAGAAATCATCAGGCGTCAAATAGAAATCCAAAACCAAACTAGCAACGCTCAACAAGAACTTAAACGAGTCTTCACGGAACTGCAAAAAACTGTAATTCGAACCTCAGAGGCAGGTACTATTCTGAGACTGGAATTAAGAAATACTGGGCAAGTTGTGAAGGCTGGGGATGTGATCGCTCAAATTGCCCCTAGTAATGCTCCTCTGGTGATCAAAGCCCGTGTTGCCGCTTCTGATATTACCAAGGTAAAAGTATGTAAAGTTGTACAAGTCACAAAATGTACCCAAGGGAAAGTCCAAATGCGGCTTTCTGCCTATCCGTACCCCGATTATGGCATACTGAATGGTGCTGTTAGAGGTATTACTGCCGATGCGATTATACCTCAATCTAACAGTAATATTCCTGCTGCACCTTACTACGAGATCACAATCCAGCCTGATAGATTTGATCTGATTAAGGGCAATCAATCTTATGCTATTCAACCTGGTATGGAAGTTACAGCCGACATTATTTCTAAAGAAGAGACTGTTCTGACATTTATTTTGAGAAAAGCAAGGCTGCTGACAGATTTGTAGGCTGATTGAGAATAGGCATAGAGACACATACAAGGAAAATCCTCTTTGTCTCCACGTTGAATCGATTCAACGTCTTTGAGTTGCCAAAAACTGACACAAGCTTAACAAACTCAGGGTTTGACCCAAATTCAAGGGTAAAATTGAAATTATTTTTAAGCGGGACTGAATCCCAGCGATGCTAATGTGGCGATCGCCCAAGAACGCATTGCCCAAGAATTTTTCTCTAGAATAACCTAGAGTAAGGCTTTGCCTACGCTTATTTAACATGAGTTAGACGACTCATGTAATAACCGCCTAATTAACTTAATAAAGAAACCTTTTAATTAGTCCAATTCTGTTTGAAGTATGCGGTTTAACTAATCAGAAACTCAATATAGAATATTCTATTGCTGTCAACGACTATCTGAAAGGGACTCTCGACTACTATATTGCAGCACCTCAAAATTTATTAGTCATCGAAGCCAAACAATCAGATTTAGTTAGAGGATTTACTCAACTCGCTGTTGAATTAATAGCACTTGACCGATAGACTAAATCCACATCTGAACTTCTATATGGAGCCGTTACGACTGGTGAAGACTGGCGTTTTGGACTTTATCATCGTGCGAATCGTTAGGTGACTCAAGACCAAAAACGCTATCAAGTTCCAAAAGATTTATCGGTGCTTATAAAAATTATTGCAGGTATTATTTCTGGTTCTTGAGAAAACTGGGGATTGGGGACTGGGGAGTAAGAATTTTAGATTTTAGACTTCGCCTACGCTCAGTCGAACGATTTTGGATTAAAGAATTGAAGTTTAATCTAAAAGACGCTCTCTACGAGACGCTCTTGCTAGCAAGATCCCCGAACGCAAGAGCGTCCCTACGGGAAGGGGTAGGCGGACTCTCTAAGAGTTGCCATGCCGCAGGCTTTACGCTGCGCTATCATCAATTCCATTATCCAAAATTGAATTGCCCCATACCCAATCCCTTCACGTCCAGTCAATTCAACGCCCTTGAGTTGCCAAAAACTGACGCAAGCTTAACAAACTCAGGGTTTGACCCAAATTCAAGGGCAAAATTGAAATTCCTTCCAAGCGGGATTGTACCCAACCTTCTCCCCAGTACCATTCGTGAAACCCGTCAATGCCCCCACTCAGTAGCAAACGGAGACAGTTAGATTTTACAACGTCTACTTGATGATGAATCGAGACTGGCCCAGTCCAGGTAGTAAACTGGAATCCGGGAAGCAGTTCCTCTGGCATTCCTGGCGCAAAGCGTTGCCCTAAGAGCCATTTTTCTAGTTGCACCGGATGCAGCAGACTGTCACGAATTGTATCTGTTGGTGCTTCTATTTCGATCCGCAGTTGGCTTTGTTGAAAATTACCCAGCATTTTTATAGGATTACCTAAAGGTGAGACATCGCTATTTCTAATATTGCAAATACAATCACTAATTATTATGGTGTCACTTTTCTACGAGCAGAGAACTTAGAATAGAAAAAGTGAACTGTTAAGAAATGTAAGGTTTTTCATGGCGGATCAGTTAATTCGTGCAACAGCAGCCGAAGGTGGGATTCGTGCCGTAGGTGTGATTACCACACGTTTAACAGAAGAAGCACGGGGGCGACATAAGCTTTCCTATGTGGCAACGGCAGCACTGGGTCGGACTATGGCGGCGGGCTTGTTGATGGCTTCTAGCATGAAGCGAACTGGGTCGAGGGTCAATGTTCGGGTGAAGGGCGATGGGCCTTTGGGTGGCATATTGGTAGATGCACGTTTAGATGGAACAGTACGCGGGTATGTGGGAAATCCATCTGTGGAATTACCTCCTAATGCTAAAGGTAAGCTAGACGTTGGTGGTGCGGTGGGTGGCGGCTACCTCTACGTTGTCCGGGATATCGGTTATGGTTACCCTTACTCTAGTACTGTAGAACTAGTTTCTGGCGAAATTGGCGATGATGTGGCTCATTATCTGGTGAATTCCGAACAAACACCTTCAGCTTTAGTTTTAGGTGTCTTCGTGGGAGCAAGTGGAGTAACGGCTGCTGGAGGATTACTGCTACAAGTGTTACCCAAAGCCGCCAGAGACGAAGCCTTAGTAAAAACCTTGGAATCACGGGTAGCTAGTCTAGCAGGATTTACACCATTGTTGCAAGCTGGGAAGACTTTGACTGAAATCCTCAGCGACCTGCTAGGAGACATGGGGCTGGCAATCTTTCCTGAAAGACAAATGCTGCGCTTCCACTGTGGTTGTTCTTTTGATCGTGTTTTGGGGGCACTAAAGATTTTGGGAGAAGCTGAACTGCAAGATATGATTATTAAAGATAATGGTGCTGAAGCAACTTGCGACTTTTGCGGCAACGTTTACCAGGCAAATAGTGATCAGTTAGCTCAACTAATTGCCGATTTGCAAGCTGAATCTACTGTTTCAGGATAAAGTATAAAACAGCACTAATTTTTCAGGTTGTTAATGGTATTCTGTGGAGAGAGATAATCAAAAAGTAGCTTTTTAATCGCGAGAAAGTTACTATGGCAACAATGGAATTATCGACCTAAAACAGAGCGCTATTCAATTATTTTGGTGTGAGAAATGACAGAGCGGGATATTCCAGACAGTTGGTCAACAGGCAAAGCAAGAGAGCCAGATCAAAACACAAGATTATCCCGAACAGAACAATTCGGTGAAACTCAACCATTTGATGCCCCAGCTACTGATTCTAGCTCCAAGTCAGTGAAGCGGCGAAAAAGTGCCCAACTCAGTAGAAGTCCTGGGAAATGGCCACGCTGGATGAAAAGCTGGGTGTGGTGGCCAGTACTACTAATGTTAATTACCGGCGGTGTAGGATTCTTGGCAATGGCAATGCTGCTGAAGTTGCCAGCTGCTCCTAATTGCCCATCGATTTTTTGGCCCCTAGCTAGTGCTTCTGTGCGGATACACTGCGCTCAGTTAGCGGCTTCTAAACAGACAGTGAATGACCTACTGCAAGCGATCGCTCTGGTGAAGCAACTACCACAAAATCACCCGTTGCATGGAGAAATTGATCGTTTCATCCAAGAATGGTCGCGGGATATTTTGAAGCTAGCTGATCAAAGTTTCCAAACAGGGAATTTAGAGGAAGCGATCACTACTGCTGAGAAAATACCCGAAGACGTAGCAGCTTATAAATTAGTCGATGAGCAAATTGGCAAATGGCAATCAATTTGGTCAAAAGCAGAAGCCACATACAACGGTGCGATCACCGAAGTCCGGGAACGACGCTGGCAATCAGCATTCATGCTGTCCGCCAAAATGCTGCGCGTAGATAATCAATATTGGGCAACTACTAAATACGACCAATTGAATCGCCTGATTGCCAGAGCACGGGAAGATGGCGATAAGTTAGGAAAAGCTGAAAACTTAGCTTCTAGTAAAGTAGTTGATAATTTATTAGAAGCGATCAAGATAGCTGAGTCGATTGGGCAGGAAAGTTACCTTTACCAAAAAGCTCAGGAAGCGATTCCGGCATTTGGACGCAAAATGCTGGAGTTGGCACAGGCAAAACTAGACAAGCAGGATGCGGATGAAGCACTGAATATTGCCAGACAAATTCCAGAGAGTGCGAAACTACAGGGCGAAACAGATGACTTTATTGCCTTGGCTGATGCGAAAAGGAGTGCTTGGATCGGTAATGTTTCTGGTTTAGAGGCTGCGATCGCCCAAGCACAACAAATTGATCCTTCCAGACCAGTATATAACCAAGCACAGCAACTGATTGCTCGTTGGCAGTTGGAAATTGAAGATGTTGCCCATCTAGAAAAAGCGAGAATATTAGCTAGCCAGGGAACAGTCCCTAATTTAACAGCAGCGATCGCCCAAGTGCAGCTGATCCCTGGTAGTAACCCCCGCGCCACAGAAGCTAGGCAAGAGATAGGTCGCTGGAGTGCCCAAGTTGAGACAATTGAAGACCAACCTTACTTAGAACGGGCCGAACAGATAGCAATATTCGACGATATCAACTCCTTGCAAGCTGCGATCGCCCAAGCCAGCGAAATTCGTAGAGGTCGTGCATTATATCCAGAAGCACAGAAAAAAATTCGTACTTGGGTAGGAAAGATTCAGCGAATTCAAGACCAACCCTACTTGGATCAAGCACAAGAACTAGCTCAGAGTGGAAATCTCACTGCTGCCATTAGCGCCGCTCAACAAATTGCCTCGTCAGGAAGGGCGCTTTCTAGGGAAGCACAAGCTGCGATAAATGACTGGGAAGGGCAAATCCGCACCAGAGAAAATTGGAAAAAAGCCCAGGAAGTGGGGGCGGCTGGCACGCCAGAAGCCTTGGTTGAAGCAATACGGTTGGCAGATCGGGTTTCAAACAATAGCATCTTACGCATGGATGCAAATCTGGCTATTGATCAGTGGAGTCAGCAATTGTTAGAAATAGCACGCTCTCAAGGTCAGTCTGATATTGCCAAAGGCATTGAGATTGCCAAATCCATTCCCCGTGGTAGTGCTGCTTACAGTGCAGCGCAAGAGCAAATTAAGACTTGGCAGGAATTTCTCAATCCTCAACCTTCACCTCAGCCTCAGCCTGAGTCTCTACCATTTCCTCCATCAACTACTACTAATGGGCAATAATATCCTTATTAACGATTCAGTTAAAACCTTTTAATTCAGCATTTTCAAAGTACATATCAGGGATGCTAGGGTATAGGGAGAAACTTCTCTCAATGTGTCTCAACTTACAACTTTTTCAAGTATATAAACCACGGGTTAAGGTAGCATAGCTAGCTGTGCTACCCTACAAAAATTTATTCCCCGATCGCTTCTCCCCATTCCTTAATTACAGAAAATAGTGATGAGTAATCATCATCAGCAAATGACATTTTCACGGCTGTTTGCAAGATTTGCCGCACACCTTTAATACTGCTGAGATCCAAACTCTGAGATTTCGCTTCAGAGATAAACAATTCTGTATCTTTGAGCAAGTGTTTTGTGGGGAAATTCGGATCAGCATAATTGCCATCCAACATCCGTTGTAGCTTTTTGTCAAAAGTAGGTGCGTAGAGTGAACTGTCGCGCAATATTTGCATAAACACATCCACATCGACACCCTGACGCTGGACAAAAGCTAGACTCAGAGCAAAGCTAGTTGTTAGGGAAGCTATTAATTGATTTAGTGCCAATTTGAGCGCCGCCGCAGATCCCACAGGGCCTATAAGTAAAGGTTCTGTCCCAAAATTTTGGAGTAACTTTAAATGGCGTTGATATTGTTCTGCCTCTGCCCCTACCATAACACTCAACTTGCCAGCTTTTGCTTCCGGGATACTCCCTAATACGGGTGCTTCTAAATATTCACCACCACCCGCAACAACTGCATCTCTAATTTCCTGGCTTTCTGTGGGAGTAATTGTTCCCATTTGGATGATAGTGCGCCCTTCCAGAGTTTGCCAAGCAGTGTCAGAAAGCAGCACATTATAAATCGCTGGGGCATTAGTAAGCATGAGGATTATGCACTCAGCAGCACGAATGGCGTGGCGGGGATGTGTGACAATTTCAGCCCCAGCTGCTTGTAGTGGCGCTAATTTTTCTGGGGTACGATTGTAGGCAACTAGCTGTATATCTGCGGCTAATAATCTTTGAGCCATTGGTAGTCCCATCAGTCCAGTTCCCAGAAATGCCACCTTCATTTTTCACGTTCCTTTAATACAGCGTCATAGCCCATCGTGGACATCGCGTTTGCATTGTTTGATTCAAATTAGTTGGGAAGTAGTTACTTGAGACTTAAGATACAATCCCAAATCCCAGTTTCCTACTTCCCACTCACTATTCTCTAACTCTGGCAATCAACCACCAGCGGCAAAAGTCACCATAATTATCACTGAAAGTAAAATACCAGGGGTAAGTAGTGTTGCTAACATTAGCAGGTCATGAGTGGACATAATTATTACTTTGTTAGTGTGTTTAACTTTACAGTAATCACTGTTATGCTAGTCTAAATCAGACTGATAATGCATTCTTAAATAGATTTTTACTTTTCTTTCTTTACGTTTACTGTGGCAAGGTCAATCCTTTTAGTGGTTGAGAAATTTCTGTGTTGTCTAGACCTTTGCTCTGAACTAGGACTCCAAAGCCGCCTAGTCCTGTGGGATCTATAAGCTGGTGTAGTGCGTCCCGCCGCTGTAGTAACTGTGAGAGGGGTTGCTGTTGATCACAAAGGGTAGCAATGCGATCGCCTAACCCCAACGCCATCAAAAATAATCCTTGCTGGATAAAACCAACATTCTTTAAATTGCACTTCTCACCCCAGCGTTCCAAAGCAGTAAAGTCAACGTGGGCAGTGATATCTTGTCGCCCAATATTAATATAGGGGTTGTCATGGAAACGGTGATGATAATAACACTGTAGCGTTCCTTGCGATCGCCTGGGATTGTAGTAACGACTGGCGGGGTAGCCATAATCAATTGTTAACACATAGCCACGCTGCAAGCGGTCTGCTACTATACTCAACCAGTCTAGAGCAGCTAAATTAATTTCACTGCGGTAACCATCTGGATATACACTTTGGGCAAAGTCGATTTCCACTAAGTCTAAATATTCAGCCAGTTGGGGCGTTGAAAGTTCTCCTGTGACTTCTACAAATGATGGGTATGGGGCATTGGTTTGTTTCTCATTCTTGTCTGTTGTCACATAAATTTCTTGCAGTTCTCCTGTCTTCAGGATGAATTGATGCACGGGGAACGCATCTACTAACTCATTAGAAAAAAAGCAGCCAGCGATCGCCTCAGATGGTATATCCTCTAAATTGCACCAACGCACGGGCAAATCTTGCAAGCGTTGCTGCTGTTCTTGTCTTAAAGTTGGGGACTTCTCAATAATGATGTATTCCAGTGCAGTAAAAAAATCTGGGTAGCGTAGCTGATAATATTTGAGGATATGCAATGCTAGCAGTCCTTGCCCTGCTCCCATTTCTACCAGAGAAAACGGTACAGGTTTTCCTAAAATCTCCCACATCTGCAAAAATTGTTCTGCTAGTAACTCGCCAAAGTCAGCACAGAGGTTAGGAGAGGTGAAAAAATCACCACCCTCAAAGCCAATTTTGACTGCATCACTAGAATAGTAGCCATGTTCAGGATGGTATAATACTATGTCCATGAATTGGGCAAAAGTAATTCGTTGCTGGGGACTAGTGGTAATGTGATTTGCGATCGCTGCACACAGCAAAGGATTGGAATTCATAAAATTTGAGGTTTGAGATTAGGGTGTTGAGAAAATAAATGCTTGCTAGCAGCACAATCAATTTAACCGAAGTGTCAAAATTGAAACGTGTCGTTTAGTGCAGCGATTTGTTAGTGAGGAAGTTTACTTTTATATAAAATAAATACGCTATTATGCTCGCTATCTTGACTTTCGGTAATTTCAAATAAGCCAGACGTCTTCAAAACACCTTTTAGTGTCTTAATTCCGTACTTCTTAGGCGTACACTCAAAGTCTTGACTCTTAATAAATTCTCCTGCTCTTGCCAGCAAAGTCATATCACCTATTTTGTCTGTGTTTGTTTCGGCTAAACGCAGTAGTTTTACAATTTTTGTATTCTCCCATGTTGTCTCAGAGGGATTGTTCAGATTTATATACTCAACGCCAGAAGAAATAATATCTGCCTTTAATTGCTTGTATAAAAATTCGATTTTTGGGTTAGATTCGGCGTAATTTTCTCGAAGGAAAACAAGCACACTAAATACAAAAAGTGTTATTTGCTTATAAAATAAAATTGCCTCTTGATACTGCGATTCTAGGTAAGTAATGCAAGTTCTACATCCTTCTTCAGTGCTTAATATATTCAAACCTTCCGACTCACCAAAGTGATGAACGAGTTTGTTCCGCTCGGCAACCATCTCTCTTAATCTCTCGACAAAGTAATCAGTGTTATAATCCGCGGACTCAATAAAGGCCTTTATTAGATTCCCTAGAGTCTTTGACTTAGTTGCTTTTCTGAACTTCCAAAAGTTATCGATACCCTTCGTACTAGCATCTGAGTGTATAAAAGGAAGAAGTACTTTCAAGCCTTTCTCGATTTGCTGAAACATCAATATATTTCGTCCTATTTTTATTAGGACTTCATCGACTAACTCACGATACTCACTTTTCATTATCAAGGAGAAACTAACGAGTAATCATTAAGTAATTGTCCCCTACTTGCGGGATAAGATACTTATGTTAATTACAAGCTACTAGAGAAAAAGTTTATATCTCAAGTTCTCTAGATTAATTTTTGAGAAAAAGCTTTACTCGGTAATAAAATCAGAGGTTATTTATAAAGTAAAAATAAAATTACTGTAGGTTGTGCTGGGCGCATATTTCAATATGATTTGTCACGAAAAACATAATTAAAGCGTCTAACACACCGCTAGATAACATGGTGCGTTAGGCTAAAGCCGTAACACACCCTAACTTTTGATTTACTTTATAAATAGTTATCTTAGGTGTTGATTTTCATTCCTGCGATCGCAATCCACAGCCCAATTAATCGCATCCAAGGTAATTTACTACCTAGACACTCACTAACGATACCAGCACGCCATTAGGATCGCGGACACGAGCAATAGTTTGTCCCCCAGGCTGGGTTTTAGGAGCATCTAGTGTTTTTGCACCTGCCCCGATTGCTCTCATATAAGCGCTGCCAACATCAGGTGTGATAAATGATATCTGGATTAATGCCGATGGTTGTGTGGCGTCGTTGGGATGGAAGCCGTTAGGAAATAATTTATGTGCCTCGCTACTGGAGGAGAAAGCTAGTGTGGTGTTTCCGGTTTCGATTTCAGCCCAGATAGATTGCCCCTTATCCTGGAGAGTGCGACGAATTAGACCAAAGGCTTTTTCGTAAAACTCAACGGTTTTAACTACATCGTCTACCCAGATGAGCGTGTAACCAAATTTCACAGTTTTTTCTCCTTCTTAGAAAAATTAGTGCTGGCGAGGATCTTGCTACTTCACTGTATGCGATTTGAATACACAGTAGCTTAATCCAGAATGTTACGATCTGTTGCTATTTGTGCCCTTGTTTGCATCATTTCCATATCTGATGGCGACTTAATAATCAGGCCCTTAACAGTGATGTGCTACTAGCAATCCCCATAGTTCTCTAAGTATCAAAATTGGTACAACCAAGTTGGCGCGAATCTGCAAATTGCGGAGAAAATCTTGATGATAAGGCTCGATTGACTTTAATTCAATATCAGCGATCGCCTTTACCCATTCTACCAATCAGCTAATATGGTTAAAAACCTTCATGCTTGCGCCATTAGTATTCAAAAAGGCAGCAATGGTTTTTACGATTTCATGTTCCATTGCTCTATCTTGTTTGTTTTACTGCAAATTTCCAGGTGCAGTAGATATCAATTTGAGTTTATCACTCTCGCCTTACTGAATTAATGCTAATTTTTCTGAGTCTGCAAACATTAGGGAAAAGGTACGGTAAGCTGACAATCTCCTACTGCCACGAAATAAGCTATTAATAAAGCGTTGTTCGGTGTCTGTAGGCAGTTGTTTGTGTTTAGCAATAACGTAATTTCCTAACCCATAACGAGGTAAATTCAGTTGATTGATTACTTCTACTACCGATTCCGAGTAAAGACGAGAATAAAAGTCAGTGTCAGTACCTTCTAGAGGAAACTTGAGACTCTGAGGGATGGGCTGGGGAAAATAAGAACGTCTCTTATCAGAAAATTCTAAATATTTACGCCCTGTTTCATCTGTGTGGGCATAATTATCTTTAATAAAAGAGCGAGTGCGTCGCACCATGTAGCGCTTCATCAATTCTCGCCAGTCATCAGGGTGTTCGCTTTTCTCAAAGGCAGCTAAAGAACGTACTGAACATTGATGCTTTCTAATAAACTCTAATTCTCCTACAGAACTGCCACCAAGTTCATTAATTAAAGCTTCTGGTCTTAATCCCAAATCTTCGTCTTCTGGCACAAATAGCCGCAGTTGGGCAGAAAGGTCAAGATAACTCTTATTGTAAGGAGTAGCAGATAATAAAATACATTTACTTTTGTTAGCTGCAATATATTCTGTAATTGCTCGATAACGTTTACCTTCGCGGTTACGTAAGTTATGACTTTCATCAATTAACACAACTCGGTAACGTCGGAGTTTTGGTAATTTATTTTCTACTTGACTAATTGGCATAACTTCGGCAAGTAAGCGATAGTTATTTACATATTATTGCCACATTGGCACCAAGTTTTTCGGGCAAATAATCAGTGTTTCTAAAAAACAATCTTCTTGTAATATCTTGGCAAGGGCGGTTCCAACTAAAGTTTTGCCCAAACCAACCACATCGCCCACTAACACGCCACCACGCCTAGTTACATGACGTGCTGCTAGCTGTACAGCGGCTTTTTGGAAATCAAATAAGTTATTAAATTCGCGGGGGATGCGAAATTCTGAAAGTCCAGCGATCGCTTCATGGGATAAGTGGTAGGCTATCTTTAAATAGATGTAGTAAGGTGAAATTAAATCTTGCCTCGCCCAACTCTGATCAATAATTTCTGCCATTTCTTGGGAAATATCTACACAACCGTAATCTTGCCAGCGATCGCTAAACCACTTTTGCAGCTTATTGCAAGCATCATGATCTAAAATATCAACATTCAACTCCCCTTGTTTCGCCAGTCCTGGAAGGGTTAAATTACTGCTACCCAAGAATCCCATTGTGGGAGTATTGGGATCATGGCGATGCACAAGATATAACTTGGCGTGGAGAGGATGACGGAGAAACAGTTTAATTATTAGTTTCTGAGTTTTTAGCTGATGACTTAACCGCCGCAACCCCGCTTCATCCTGATTAGTCGGCGCACCGATAGTCAACTGCTTGCGAAATTCCGCCGCCATGCGTTTTTTCAACCGCACGATCGCACTATTATCAATCCGTCCATCACCACTACTAAGGGTAAATGCCGCATGAACTTCATCACTAGGCAAACTTTGCATCCCTATTAGCAAACGGCAACAAGCATTTTCACTACCAACATACTGTTCAATTAAATCATCAATTCTTCGCCAACCTCTGAGGTTGAAGTAGCCAACGCAAAAATCTGCCCGATAAGAGACTTTAAGAGTTTCTCGCAAAATCGGTAGCAGTTGTAAGTCGATGTTGTCAAATATCCGGGGCATTACTCAAAACTGTATAAATATTTCGTACTTATGTTATATGAGTAAAAAATTTTTCCAGCCAGATTAGTGAAGAGTGCAAGACAAGAGACGCGATAAATCGCCGTCTGTACAAAAATCAGTCCTTTGTAGAGACGGCGATTTATCGCGTCTTCAAAAATTACGATTTATCGCGTCTTCAAAAATTATAAAAAAAAGAGCAGTTGCACTGTAATACAACTGCTCTAAAAAACTACTTGGATAGATATTTTCTACCTATCTACAGACCCCATGATTATGTCAACACTGCCGAGAATCACCACGATATCTGCAACCTTCATTCCGCGCAGTAAATGTGGGACAATCTGGAGGTTGTTGAAGTCTGCTGCGCGAATCTTCCATCGTGCAGGGAAGACATTATCCTCCCCAACTAAATAAATTCCCAATTCACCTTTGCCACTTTCTACACGAGAGTAGATTTCGCCCTTAGGAATCTTGAAAGTGGGGGAAACTTTTTTGCCGATGAATTGGTAATCAAATGCATCCCACTCTGATTTTTTACCTGCGGCTAAACGCTTGGCTTCCAGATTTTCATAAGGGCCGCCAGGAAGTCCTTTAATTGCTTGGCGAATAATCTTCACAGATTCGCGCATTTCCCGCATCCGCACCACGTAACGGGCAAAGCAATCACCGGCGGTTTCCCACTGTACGTCCCAGTCAAAATCGTCGTAGCATTCGTAATGGTCAACTTTCCGCAAATCCCATTTCACGCCAGAAGCGCGTAACATTGGGCCAGAAAGTCCCCAGTTAATTGCTTCTTCACGGGTGACAGTACCAAGACCCTCAACACGTCGGCGGAAGATCGGGTTATCGGTTACTAAGCGTTCGTACTCATCAACTTTGGGTATTAAGTAGTCGCAGAATTCCACACACTTATCTACCCAACCATAGGGCAAATCGGCTGCTACTCCACCAACGCGGAAGTAGTTGTTATTCACCATCCGATAGCCTGTGGCGGCTTCCCACAAATCATAAATCATCTCCCGTTCCCGAAACTGGTAGAAAAAGGGAGTTTGAGCGCCTACGTCAGCTAGGAAGGGGCCAAACCACAGCAAGTGGTTAGCGATGCGGTTCAACTCCAGCATGATGACGCGGATGTAGCTAGCACGTTTGGGGACAGCGACACCTGCAAGCTTTTCTGGGGCGTTGACGGTGACGGCTTCGTTGAACATTCCCGCAGCGTAGTCCCACCGACTAACGTAAGGGACGTACATTACATTAGTGCGGTTCTCAGCAATTTTTTCCATTCCCCGGTGCAGGTAGCCGATGACCGGTTCACAGTCAACGACATCCTCGCCATCCAGAGTCATGATTAGCCGCAGAACCCCGTGCATTGAGGGGTGGTGTGGCCCCATGTTTAGCACCATTGGTTCAGTGCGGGTTTCTAGTCTGGTCATAGATTTCGTGTTCTCCCGTTGTGTTCGTGTAGCGTGCGCGAAGCCAAAATTTTGAATTGAACCGCCAAAATGCCAACCAGACCCGATTTATCTAGTCTGCCAAGCCAAAATCAAGCTTGCAGGAGCAATACTCTCAGGAAAACTGCCTTTGGGGCGTCTAGATGTATTGCCCATACAGGGGTATGTTGGAGAAGGGGTGACAGAGGAGGGATTTTACTTGATGTTTAATTTTGTTGCACTTCTTCAATTATTATATGGAAGCTCGATTTCAGGGAGTTGAGGCGCAGGAATTTTTTCATGTGCCAGTTTTGGGTGGGCAGGTAATTGAGGGTTTGGCGGTGCGTCCGGGCGGGCATTATTTAGATGTGACGGTAGGCGGTGGTGGTCACAGTCGCCTGATCTTAGAGTCTGCTGCGGATGTGCGGGTAACGGCAGTTGACCAAGATGAAGATGCTTTAGCAGCCGCGCAGAAGAATTTAGCTGAATATGGCGATCGCATACAATTTATTTATAGCAATTTTGCAAACTACGAGTTTACCCCTAATACTTTCGATGGTATTTTAGCCGATTTGGGAGTGAGTTCTTACCATTTAGATCAGCCGGAAAGGGGTTTCAGCTTTCGCCACGCCGCGAATTTGGATATGCGAATGGATCGAGGGCGATCGCTAACTGCTGCTGATGTGATTAATAATTGGGATGAAACAGATTTAGCAGATATTTTCTTTAAGTACGGTGAGGAAAGATTATCGCGGCGCATTGCTAGACGCATTGTCGAACGGCGACCATTGCATACGACTGTTGAATTGGCTGAGGCGATCGCTACTTCTGTTCCCCCGAAATACCGTTATGGGAGAATTCACCCCGCTACCCGTGTTTTTCAAGCTCTGCGAATTGTCGTCAACGATGAGTTAAAATCTTTAGAAACCTTTTTGGATAAAGCACCAAATGCGCTTGTCCCTGGTGGCAGAATTGCAATTATCAGTTTTCACAGTCTGGAAGACCGTCCGGTGAAACATGGTTTAAGAAATTCACCTTTATTAAAGGTCTTGACAAAAAAGCCGATTATTGCATTAGAAGAGGAAATTGAGAGGAATATGCGATCGCGATCGGCCAAACTGAGAATAGCCCAAAAGCTGCTGTAACTGCAATACAGCGTTAAACTGCTCCATCTCCTGGCTCATAACTGCTGCGAATACGCTCAATGAACTTAGGATAATTTTCTAAATCCTGTTCTGACTGTAACGGTGGCATTTCAATCCACTTACCTTCGACATGTAGCTTATCCACATAAACGTAGAAGGCTTCCTCACCTTCTCGATGAGCAAGAACGTAATCATGTAACTCTTTCTGACTCATTGCATGAAAATTAGGCTTGCTCATCCTATATATAGGACTCATATCTGATTTTTGAATAAGATTTCAGATCAAACCGCGATCAAACGGGCTTTTCAGTCTCAGTATGTTTTCAGAAATAAAATCGGAGTCCTATATCTCCATTTACCATTAGGGTATATCTCTATAATATTTTCCTCATCTGCCAAGAAGTTTTATCAATTAATTTTACAAATCCAGCAATACTCTAGGGAAAAATACGATTTAAAAAATATTTTTTCTCTCCAGATAAATTAAGTTTGTTAAATTTTATTTTTATAATTAATTCGACTTAATGTAATATTTAAGCAATTTCTAGCTGCTAATTATCACTAAAGAACTGTTTTCGTCTTCATAACAAGATATTCAAATATATGTCAAATCCAGAATCAGCATATACCATTGAGGTTCTTGAAAAAGGTAGTTATTCTAAAGTACCTGGCTATTATGTAAAAAGTACTGCAACTATTAATGTTGAAGATCCACCTGAACCTCAACAGCATAATGATAGTGTAGATATAAAGGAAATTGCTGAGTATCTCATTAATAGCAATCAATCGGAATTGTTCTTCCATATACATGGCTATGCTAATTCGGAAGAAGATGCAAAAAACCGCTATAAGAAAGCTTGCAAATATGCCAATTCACGAGATTCAGGACTTACACATGACAATCGCAATTGTGTATTTATTGGCTATCGCTGGCCTGCTGAAAGTCCTTTAGTTCAAACTGGAAATTCTTTAGAATCACTACCAAGTTTAATTGTGGGAATATTAATTACTTCCCTTGTATTTGGTTTAATAGCTATTATATTAACACTTTGGACAAATACTGCATCGAATTTTATTTTAACATCTCTGTTAATTATTCTCCTTGCATCTGGGCTTGGACTTTGGATAACATACATAGCAAAAGCAACAAATTCTTTACGCATTATACCGAATGGATTATTATTGGTTTTTTTTGCTTGGTTGTTTGGTGCAATTTTCAGTCTATTTGTCAAAAATCCTCATCCGTGGCTAATATTTTTCATCCTTCTCTTCGTATTCTTGATCGGTATGATTTTAGCACTAATCATCCTTCGTGTAACATCTTACCCTCGCGATCGCTTTCGGGCTAGTAATTATGGTGTGCTAGATTTAGTAAAATTTTTCCAATATTTACAAAATGAAATAGAAATATTAGCTAAAGATCGCAATAAAAATATGGAAAACGCTAGAATAAAAGTATCATTTGTTGCTCATAGCTTAGGTTGTGAAGTAGCAATTCAGACGATTCGTATTCTGTCTGATGTATTTGACCCTGACGCACTTAATGATAAAGCTTCTTCTAATATTGGTAATGTATTTAAACTAGGAAGATTGGTGCTTGTTGCACCAGATATTCCTGTGGAATCGATTTTAACTTCTAGGGCTAATTTTCTTAAATCTTCGTTGAAGCGTTGTGAAGAAGCCTATATATTTTCTAACGAAGCTGATTTAGCATTACGCTTGGCTTCACCTGCTGCTAATTATTTTAGTTTTCCAACTAAAACTAGGGATAGAGGATATAAATTAGGTAACGTAACTGTTGATAATAAAAAATCGTTACCAAAAGATTATGGTATAGTCAATTGTCAGAATGCCGATTTTACTAACCCTACTCCTCCTTCTGAATATCTGGAAATCCGAGCATCCTCAAACGAGCGTAAGAGTTTACATTGCCTGAATAATAACGTTCCACTTCACGAGAAGGCTATTGCAGACTCTTTTACATATTTTGATTGCACTGATTATACTGATTGCACTGATACAGAAAGATCAAAGAGAGGAATTCTCAGTTTCTCCAAGAAACAATCTGCTCTCAATTTTTGGGACTATGTTCAATTGTGTGGAGCGTACTTTTTGAAATTTCCTCGGCATATCAACGTACATGGAGGATACTTTGAGGGCGAATTTTGTCAACTCCTAATTAATGAACTTGCTTTTCTTGGTTATAAGGGACTACTTAAGAGATATTCCGGTTGTATACAGCAACAGACAGGCTCAAATCAGTCTGATGAATTGTTACTTTTTCCGAAATTTTCTGAAGATTGTAAAAGCAAATATATCCAAGTTCTGCTTGCAACTCGTAAAACTCCGTTTGCTCAAGGCGAATCCCCAAAAGGACAAATCCAAACAATTCGCATAACTTGAAAATGTATAACTTTGGCTTTCCTCCAGATGGAACCCATGAGAGAATTTATCATCAGGTCTATTGCAGTCCAGCCGCATCAGATATCAGCCCTGCTGTCATACTGTTACATAACTAACACTAAAACCCAATCACCGAAACAGCTTTCGCTTCTGCGTCTAGTGTGACCTCTAGATAACGTTGCATAAATAAATTTAGGCGATGCACTGAGCTTGCCCGCTCGCTAGCCGAAGTGGGCTTGTACCTTTTTCTTTATAGTCAGAGGTGCTACAGCTTTATCGCCTTGATAATGTAATTAGTGCTGTGCCTAGCAGATGAAGCGAAACTGGGTAATGTAAATTAGTAATCGGTAATTGGGATTAGTTCACTACTTATTACCGATTTTGCTCTACAATTTTGACTCTAATAGTGTTCTAAAATGACGAATAGCCTTTTTCGCTAAAATTTTTGAGGGAATATTCCATGACTATTTGGGTAAATGAGCAAATTGATCCGTCTGGGATGATTCATGCCTGTATTGCCACTTGTAATGAATCTCAAGCCAAAGATTGTCATGATTCCTTTGAGAATAATTTGACCGAGACGCAAAAAGCAGCAGGTTGGGTAGCGCAATTGCGGACAGTCGATTCTTGGGATGAAGTGCCGGTGAATTCTTTAAAACTTAATTAATTGAGTGCTATGAAAAGTAGGCTGCATAGCTTAAGCATCTCCTGGCAGACACGATTACCTTTGTTTTTTCTGCTTGCCTTTGGCGAAACTCCGACGCGCTTTGCCTCACCAGATGCCTGTTTAGTCCTGCTTTGCTGACAGTTATACCATTTTGGTTTTGACTGCAAATCATCTGAGATGGAGGTCATTTTTTGGGATTTTGAGCGAACATATTTCAGGAGCGTAGGCGTAGCCCGCCATAGGCATCGCTTATCTACCACACGCTGCACCTATGCCAATGGCTACAGCGATCGCAGCAAATCCCGTTAGAAAAGATTAATGAAGGATAAAATTTGGATTAAAATTCTCAAATTATTAACAACTACTTCCAAAAAAAGTAATATATTAAAGAAAATTGATGATTTTTTGGAACTTTTAAGAGTTATCATCTATACCGTAGATTAAATTAAAAAATTTGCCAAAACCGAACCAATTTAGTGAACTATCCCAGAGTTTACACTTCGGAGCAAGCCTGTCCCATTAATTTAGTTGACGAAAGGGGACAAGCGGTTCAAATTTCAATTCATGCTCCCAGTCAATATATCTGTGCCAACTGCGAACGGATATTACCAGATTGGAAACGACAGCCATTTTTACGAGTAGTGATTGTCTTACAGCAATCGCGTTATCAACTAGTCGAAAGGACGGCAGAAGTAGAGACCGAGAAAGAACGCTTGCGAGAAAAGTTTATGAGATTTGGCTGCGATTTAGCATTTAATCTGCGCGATCGCGGCTATTTAACAGACCTAATCGACCCTCGTACAGGCTATCCTTTACTGTCTCATCCCGGAGCAATTCCCCATGATGACACAGCAGTTGTCAAAGCTTTGCTCAACTATCCAGTGATTAAAAATCAATGCCGTGTGCTAGTGCATCCCGACTGGGGTGCAGCAGTTTATCCTAGCATTTTGATATCAGAAGCTCCCCCAATTGCGATCGAATGGGTTACAAAAGGTATAGCAGCTATGCATGGGTGGAAAGAAATTGATTATTAGTCATTAGTCATTAGTCAATTGGTCATTGGTTATTTTTTCCTAATCTCCCTCATCCCTTCATATATATTGGAAATGAGGAGAAAATTGGTAAAGACTTTGCTACTATACATGCACCTGTGGCAGGTATGGAAAAAATTAATCGGCGAGGGGATGCGATCGCTCATACAATGATTACCCAAAAACCGATGGTGCGCTTTGCTTGAGGTTTGAGTAGTGACACCCGTCTTAACCACCATCCCGAACCACTGCCTGGTGTCTCAGTTAGCCAATGGCAAGGTAGAAGCTAGGATTCACAGCATTCCCAGCTTTATCTGCGAATTGACCGCCAAGTAATTTGGGGACTACCGGAGTATGAAGCAGCGCTGTTTACTATTCGTACTTATTTTAAAGATTGTGGCGTAGTCAAACAAGATCCAGTGTTACGATCTAAGCTCAATCAGGCAATTGAATCCATAACACCTGAGTTTCTAGTTTATAAAGGCTTCGCAGAGAGTAAAGCTAATATTTTGCAGTGGCTGAGTTAAGCGTAATGTATCAAAAGATGTGCTAAAAACTATAATGATATTATCAAAATCAGAAACCTGAGACAATGCGAACTCTTTTTTCAAGCATAGTTTCTTTTAAATGCTGATACAAAGTATCATCGCAAACTAGCAAAGCGTGCTTAGTTTTCGTGTTCACAATTAAATATCTTGGTTCTTTTTCTGAAGGTGAGGCATTGAATTGTAACAGTGCCCAATCCGATTCTGGACTATTCCATAGATATGAGAATTCTTCTAAATTTGTATTCATATCAATACTTATTTTTTCAATACTAAATCTTATTACTTTTTGTCTACAGGAATTATCTGAGAGCTACGCAGCGGTGAACCTATTGGCTGAAGAAAGGCTATCCCTCTTCTATCACAGTAGAATAACGCAATCGCTGAAAGGATTTTGGAACTATACTTTTCAGCTTTTGGCTATAAATTTTAATTACTATTAGAAAATAAAGGTTTAAAGCTTGATTAAATCAAAGTCTCAAAATATTGCTTTGATTATTGTTTTCTGAGAGTTACATAAAAGGGGTAATTTCACAACCATCGCGTATTGCCGAAAGACTGAGGAAGATATGATTCTTGTTCATTTGTGGGGTAGATTCTGACTTTAACTGCTGTGTACATGTTATATTTCACCTTTTGCATTTATACCTTTATTTGGGAGAATTGGTATAGCATCAACTATTTTTCGGTTTACGCAATTTCTGAGAACCAATTGGGCCGAGAATTTGGTTAAGGTCACGCAACTGTTCGGCTGTACCCATCCCAATTAGCCGATCTCCTGACATTAAAACTGTATCACCAGTAGGGCCACCAATTAAAGTCCCATCAAGGCGGCGAATTGCCAGAACTAATGCCCCAGTTTGCGATCGCAATCTCGCTTTTTGTAAAGTTTGACCAACAAAAGGACAAAAAACCGGGTCGAGTAAAAATTCTTCCATATACAATTGGCGGTCTGCACCTGTCAAAATCCCGTCTACAAAGTCCAATACTTGCGGTCTGAGAGCCGCAGCAGCCATGCGCTTCCCACCAGTAATATAGGGGGATATCACTTCATCTGCACCACCGCGTTGTAACTTCTGCAAAGCTTCTTCTGTACTTGCGCGGGCGATCGCTCGAATTCCTGTATTCAGTGTTTTTGCTGATAAAACAACATATAAATTTTCGGCATCTGAAGGAAGTGCTGCAACGATACAAGTTGCTCTTTCAATACCAACTTTCAGGAGTGTGTCATCTAGGGTAGCGTCACCTTGGTATGCCGTGTAACCTTCCATCTGCGCCCTTTGTATAGATTCCATTTCCGAATCAATCACCACAAAAAGTACACCTTCTGCCCGAAATTCCTTGGCAATTTGACGACCAGTCCGACTAAATCCACAGATGATGTAATGTTCTGATAGGGATTCCATTAACCGCCTCTGCTGTTGTAGCCGAATTCCTTCTTGAAAGTAGCCTTGAATGATCGCTTCTGTAAATCTGTTGACAATGTAACCGATATTCATTACACCCAACAAAATCAGGGCAATTGTAAACAATCGTCCTCGGCTACCCATTGGGTGGATCTCTCCATATCCCACAGTCGCTAAAGTGATGACTGTCATGTAAGCCGCATCTTCCCATGACCAGCCCTCCACTAACCAGTACCACAAAGTGCCAATGACGAAAACACCGCCGAGAGCGATCGCCCCAGCCATTAACTCCTTTTGGATACGTTGATATTTTTGCTCAAGTGTTGAGAATGACGTAACAATAGTACTTTTAGCCTACTTTTTTTAGTTTTCTACTAACTTTATAGCATTGGTCCTATTTAGTACATTTAAACTACAAGTTATCCAAACTCAATACCTGAAGTTTAGACTAGTCAGGAGTGCGAAACCCAAAAGCCTTACAGTGATTAATGTACTTTGAAAACATCGTCTATTCCTTAAGAGTCAAAACGCCTTTGATATAATTGCGATCGCGATATTCGCCGTTAAACAGAGCACTCAGAGATTCTAGTGATGGATAACGATGAGTAATCCAAGATGCTACTTCAATTTGCTTAGTTGTTATTAACTCCAAAGCTTTACGATAAGTTGTTGGACGTAAATCAGCATCAAATCCTCCTGATGCTCCTGTTGAACAAACCAATGTTGCTTCCAGAAATTGCAAGTTGTTTAAAATACTCAAATCCACACCTGCATGACCATAACCGTACAGCAGCACAGTAGCTTGTTTGCGAATTAATCTCGATAATGATGCCATTACTGTCCCTGCACCGCACGCATCAATTACATACTCTATTAATCGTCCTTTGGTTTTTTCTTGTACAATTTCTACTAAATCATTTCCGATAGCATCAGTAACTTCTGCTCCAAACTCCACTGCTAATTTTTGCTTAATTGGATTTGGTTCACTTACTAATAATAGACCTTCGTATTTCTGGACATTTCGTAAGTACTGAATGAATAACAATCCTGCTGGCCCTGCACCAAAAATTAGTACTGATTGTGCTTGTCGCCAATTATCCAAGCTACTTAAACCATATCGTGTTCGCGTCTTTGCAACTCGTGCTTCAGCATGTATGATACATCCTAATGGCTCAGTTAATGCTGCCTGTACATCATCATCTAAACCAGATTTAATGCAAATCGCATTCACGGCGGGAATCGATATATACTCGGCAAACCCTCCAGCTAGTCCTGTAATCCCATGTTCACGATAATATTGGCATTGATGAGAGTCCTCACTTGTACAATATTCACACAAGGCCTGCTGTTGGCTCCAACAATTCAAACCTTGATCTATCACTACACGATCTCCAATCCTTAAATCCCGAACTTCCTTGCCTATCTCTACTACTACTCCCACAATTTCGTGCCCCAAGACTTGAGGTTGCTGTGTCAGTGCAATCGGATGACCTTGTTTATTTGTATTGTAATTAGCTATCCCAGAGAAAATGTGAAAATCTGTTCCACAAATTCCTACCGCAGAAACTTTAATCAAGACTGAATGGTTTCCAGTCTTTGGGTAAGGAATTTGGCATAGTCTGAGTTTATTAATATCACTTAAAACCAGCGCTTGCATTGTGGCAATATTTTGGCTCATTTATTTTTTGTTGAGAAATTAATATTACTAATCATTCTGATTATGGCTCAATTTGGCACAGTCGAAGCACAAACCCAAAGTAGAGCAAACAGGCTATTAAGTTGATTCGTTAACTCCTACAACTAGGGTTATTTACGAGTCACGACGACCTTTGGAGTCGGGCAAGCGGGTTAGGTATTATCGGCTGAATACTGAGGATGTCGCGTTTGCCTGAATACTAGCTTTACTAATGATACAAGCCCAAGGAAATTATCAAAAAACTGTATTAAGCAATACGGTTTTTTGGGTAAAAATCAGCTGTTAAAGGTCACTACACCAGAGCGATGGTGCGGAGCGCCCACCGTAGGCGATACCTTCTCTACGAGAGGCTACACCAACGGTGAGCTTCTCTACGAGACGCTCCAGCAAGATCCCCGAAGGGTACGCTAACGCAGAATTTTTCGGGCTACTGACATTGTTCTAGTACTGATACAATCACCATACTGTACTGTGTAGATAGTAGCTGCATGGTAAATAACTAGAGATGATTGCTGCTGTTGTTCGACCTCTAAATTTGATAATTGGTTTGCTGCTATCTTGTTGTTTCTTGCTCACAAGCTGTCACCCGACACAGATGAAAAGCAAAGCATCTCAGGTAGCTCAATTAGTTCTAGTTTCGCTAAATGACCCGACTACTTTTAACTATGCGATTAATGATTCTCCATATAGTGTTTTTTCTTTAATTTATAAGGGATTGCTCGATGAGAATGTTATAACTACCAAGTTGGAGCCGGCACTGGCAGAATCTTGGTCAATATCTGCTGATCAAAAGCGAATTATTTTTACTTTAAAAACAGGGTTGAAATGGTCAGATGGTGAACCTCTCACAGCAGATGATGTAGTTTTTACCTATCGAGACATTTATCTGAACAAAAAAATTCCCACTTTATATAGAGATTTTTTGCGTATTGGCAACACAGAAACTTTCCCGTCAGTGCAGAAACTAGATGATCTGCGAGTTGAGTTTAATTTTGTGGAACCTTTTGCCCCTTTTTTGAGATACGCTGAAAAACTAGCAATTTTGCCAGCTCATGCCTTGCGTGCTTCTGTACTATCCAATGATGCCAATGGTAATCCTCAGTTTCTCTCAATGTGGGGAACCAATACTGATCCGCAAAAAATTATCTGCAATGGGCCTTACCAAATAGAAAGCTATACTCCTGCTGAACGGGTAATTTTACGACGCAACCCCTATTACTGGCGCAAAGATGTTCAAAGACATCCTCAGCCTTATATTCAACGGATTGTCTGGCAAATTATTTCTTCTACAGAAAATCAGTTAGTGAGATTTCGCTCAGGGGAACTGGATACTTTGAATGTGACACCAGCAGTATTTGGGTTACTCAAGAAAGAGGAAAAGCGAGGAAAATTCATTATTTACAATGGTGGGCCGACTGAGGGTTTTAGCCTTATGGGTTTCAATCTCAACCGAGCTATTAATTCCAAAGGTAAGCCTTTTATAGACCCGATCAAATCTCGGTGGTTTAATAACTTAGTTTTTAGGCAAGCAGTTGCCTATGCCATTGACCGCAACCGAATTAAAACTAATATCTATCGCGGTTTAGGTGAAATACAACATTCGCCAATTGCTGTTCAAAGTCCCTATTACTTGTCCCCAGCAGCAGGGTTAAAAGTTTATGATTATAATCCCCAGAGAGCTAGGCAGATGTTGTTAGAGGCTGGTTTTAGGTATAACTCTCAAAAAGAACTGTTAGACCAAGATGGAAATCGGGTGCAATTCAATCTCTTGGTGAAATCGGAAGATCAATCAAGAATCGATGCCGCAGTTCAAATCCAACAAGACCTCAGTCAAATTGGTATCAAAGCAGATATGCAGGTAGTCAGTTTTAACATAGTATTGCAAAAGCTACTCTCTCGTCGAGATTGGGATTGTTATGTCGGTGCGTTTGGTGTTGACGGTGCAGATGTTGAACCTAATCTTCTATCTTTATTTTGGACTAGTCAAGGCTCATTTCATCAGTTCAACCAAGGTGCTCTACCAGGAAAACCCCCATTGCAAGGATGGGTAGTTTCTGAATGGGAGAAAGAAATTGATAGTCTTTTTTACGCCGGATTCAAAGAACTAGACCAGAGCAAGCGTAAGGCGATTTATGACAAATTTCAGCAAATCGTTGCGGAACAGTTGCCGATATTCTGCCTTGTAAATCCAATCTCGTTTGAGGCGGTGCGTGAACGTGTCAATCCCATCAAGTTTTCTGCTTTGGGGGAAACTTTTTGGAATATTGATGAACTGAAAATCACAGAAAAATAATTTCAACCAGAGATTTAAGGTATTATAACTAATATCATGTCCGCTTGATTACTTATTTAACCCGAAGAACCCCAAAGAGCCAAAGCGTAGCTTTGTCTCCTTTAAGAGCAGGCTCTTAGGGGATTAAGGAGAGCCAGCGCTGACTAAAGGTTTCCCCAAGTGAAGCATCTGACGTGTGGGGTACAACGACTGTGGGAATCATAACTAATTACCCAGACTTGATATAATTCATCATTCGTATAGATCACCCTCAATAACTTCCAACTCTCCTAGTACAGTTTTCCGAAAAGCGTAGCGTTTTTAATGCATCTCAATGCATTGGCATTGTAAAGGGACACATTAAGAATGTAAGCTGACGCATTAACATTGTATTGAGATGTATTGGCATTGTAAGGAGATGCATTAACAATGCGGCCGACGCATTAGCATTGTATCGAGATGCATTAACAATGCGACCGACGCATTAGCATTGTATTAAGATGCATTAACAATGCGACCGACGCATTAGCATTGAAAGGGATTGCCAAATTTAATTCGCTACGAATTAATGAAATGCTGTACTTAGCTCCGTTGGAGTTTTCCCGCACACAGCAAGGGGAATTTCCTCATGTGTCTTAGCGCCATCAAAACCGCAGACTAGCGACGAGTCAGGCTTGAACATCAGTGAAAAAACCCCTGGACTGGACTCTACCCAAGACTTGTGATGCCTACAACGGGCTGCACCTACGCAAACTGCCTATTACTCAAGTGTTGAGTACAAAGTTTTTTTTCACCACCGCCAAGCGTTTGAGGTTATATAAGCGTTAGCCTAAAAGGAAGTACAAGTTGTACTAAATAAAAAGTATTTTTTAGGGATTTCTAGGAAACTAGTAAATAACTATATAATGAAAAACTTTCAGGAGGAGCGGTAGTGAGCCTACAAACTCTCGTTGACCAAGCCACCATCCCCCCAGATTCAGGGTCAGCATCCAGTCCCTTTGATGCAGATAGCTTTAATGAAGCTGTCATGTCTACCTACGCCCGGTTTCCTTTAGCCCTAGAACGGGGTGCTGGATGCCGAGTTTGGGATACACAGGGGCGAGAATATCTGGACTTTGTAGCTGGAATTGCCACTTGTACTTTAGGACACGCCCACCCAGCTATGGTAGAAGCGGTGACACGCCAAATCCAAAAGCTGCACCATGTCTCTAATTTGTACTACATTCCTGAGCAAGGTGAATTGGCAAAATGGATCGTTGATCATTCCTGTGCCGATCGCGTATTTTTCTGCAACTCTGGAGCTGAAGCTAACGAAGCTGCAATTAAACTGGCGCGGAAATATGCCCACACAGTATTAGACATTGAAAAACCGATTATTCTAACCGCCAATGCCAGTTTCCACGGGCGGACTTTGGCAACGATTACTGCCACTGCTCAACCGAAGTATCAAAAGTATTTTGATCCTTTGGTTCCTGGTTTCCACTACGTAAATTACAACGATATTAACGCTGTAGAAGTAGCAATTAGCGAGTTAGATGAAGGTGATTATCGGGTAGCAGCAATTCTGATTGAGCCATTGCAGGGAGAAGGCGGTGTGCGTCCAGGAGATGTTGCCTATTTCAAAAAGCTGCGGCAGATTTGCGACGAAACTGGCATTTTATTGATTTTTGATGAAGTGCAAGTTGGTATGGGGCGCAGCGGTCAATTATGGAGTTATGAACATCTCGGCGTTGAACCGGATATCTTCACCAGTGCCAAAGGCTTAGGTGGCGGTATTCCCATTGGCGCAATGATGAGCAAGAAATTCTGCGATGTTTTTCAACCAGGGGAACACGCCAGTACTTTTGGCGGAAATCCTTTTGTGTGTGGTGTAGCACTCAGTGTTTGCCAGACATTAGAGCGGGAAAATATTTTGCAGAATGTGCAAGACAGGGGTGAACAATTGCGATCTGGATTAAGGGCGATCGCAGCAAAATATCCTCAGCAGGTTGGGGAAGTTCGGGGATGGGGTTTAATCAACGGTTTGGAGTTGCGAGCCGACATTGGGCTAACCGCAGCCGATGTCGTCAATGCTGCCATCAACGAGGGTGTATTGCTCGTACCAGCCGGGCCAAAAGTAGTCCGATTTGTGCCACCGCTGATTGTCACAGAGGCGGAAGTAAACACTGCCTTGGAAGCTGTAGAAAAGGCGCTCGCTACTCTCACAAAGTCAACTTAAGTTAAAAAAGGGCGGTTAGAAACCGCGTCTATACAGAAAAAACCCGCCTGTGCGGGTTACAAAAACCTTAATTTTCTCTTAGCCCACGGAGGTGGGCTTTGTTTGTATAGCCGCGAATTCTATTCGCCCTGGCTCTAAGTTGACTTTTTGTGTGTCCCTCTTCATTCTGGGGAAATTTCCCGATAAGCTTGCCGACACTGTTCATAATTATCTGGCAAAATTTCGGCATTACCAAAACATAATTGCTCGTGAGTGGTAATTAAAGTTTCATAAGGCTGTATGGGAGTCACAGACGATCGCAGCAATTGCAGATATTCTCCATCTGTACGGCTGAGTTTCTGGGGTGCGATGGTGTTTTGATCCAACTGCTGCAACATCGCTAAATAGATACAACGGCAAGCTTCACGGTAGTTACCCTGACGGTAAAATTCTTGCGATCGCTCCAACAAAAGGGCTATGGATGACTCACTAGAGCGATTTTTTCCGCGAAAATCAGTGAGATTGCCACTTCTATTCAGCCAAGAATATACATAAGGACTGAATTCTCGCCATAATCGCCAACTCACCCAAGCTATAAATAAGCCTATTACCAGCCAAAAGAGGAATTTCAACAACTCACCAAGCCTTGGGCTAATCGACCATCCAGTAGGCAATTCGGGCAAAGCCTGTTGAAAGCGGTAAAACTGGTATTCCCACCATTCTCCCGCTTGGTGTTGGAATTGAGAAAGCTGCCAACTCCCGCTAGTTTTTTCAAAAGTATCTGTAGACATAGGGGGG
>NZ_CALMFY010000154.1 GCF_937863485.1 uncultured Nostoc sp.
CTTGTCCTGAGCGTAGCCGTAAAGCCTGCGGCATAGCTACGCCCTAAGCGCCAGCGTCTCCAAGAGTTGTATGCCTTCCCTGCCTCTCTGCCCCTTGCCTTCATCAATTAAACTGGCTTTGAAACTTGCTCATCCAAACGGCGAAACAAAAACACCCAAAGTGGTAAAGAACTGTTAATCGCAATCAGTCGCACTAAATGACCAGTTGTGACAATTTCAACATTATGATTTAATGCCAGGGAAACCAAGATCATTTCTGCTGATCCTCCTGGTGCTGTGACTAAGAGACAGGTTAACCAGTCCCAAGAGGTTAATTGCATTGCAAGTATAGCAGCGATCGCTCCGGCCACAAGGGTCATCCCCACAGACATCAAGGCATAGCTGACAGTCTGCTTTGTAAAGTTGGGTTTGTCTCCCCAATACTCACCAATAGTAATTCCCAGAAGCATTTGACCCAATAAGTTAATTAAAGGCGGCGGACTAAAGCTAATATCACCCACGAAAGGCAGCCAATGTAGCAAAGGATTAAACCCGATACCAATTAACAATGCACCAAAAAAATCGCCAGCGGGAATTTTAAATAATATAGCGGGATAAACTACCAATCCAGTGATTAGCAGTACTAACAAAAGTAATTCTAGTTGAGATGGGTCAAAATTGAGCCAAGCACCTTTGATCGGGAGTGTTTGGGGATAGTAATTACCAACAGATGTCTTAGCGATGAAGGGAATCAGAACAACTACTAAGGTGACGCGAATCGCCTGAACCAGGGCAACTAAGGTAACATTTTTATTGTAATCGGCGGCGATCGCTGCCATAATTCCGACACCGCCAGGAACTGTAGCCAGCATAGCTGTCATTAAGTTGGTTTTGCTGAGGCGGGAGTAAATATAACCAATACAGCTTCCACTCAGCAGCAGAAACAAGGTAAGAAAAATAAATATCGGAATATCAGAAACAACACTAGCTAGATTACCGTGGGCACTGGAAGCGCCAACAGTTAAGCCTACAAGTGCCATTCCCACTTTTCTAGCAGTGCGGTTAGGTTGGGGGGAATATTGATAGAAAATTCGACACCCTTGAAGAACCAATGTACCAGCAGCAATCCCACCAAATATCCAGGCAATTCTGCCAATTTGAAACTTTGCCAGCAGTAAACCCAAAGGTAATGCCAGAAGCATTTCCAAGACAAGGACAATTAGTTGCCTGGCAAATAGCTGTTGTTTGGTAATAACAGGATTTTCATGAGTGTGTTCTTCCAGGTTGGGAGCAACACTTACACTTTGATTCATCGATACAAGCTTTTTTATTAATTTAACTTATGTACTGAAGCTAATGCGATCGCACAATAAACCCAATTCTTAATTTAACGTAAGTTCGACAAACCTCTCTCTGACTTAAACTTTAGTTCAAGTCAGTCCCTCTCCCTGCTTTTACGTAGTAAAACTAGAAAGAGGTTTTTATTGGACTAATTAGGCGAACATCATATTACCCGTCGAACTCACGTTCAAATGGGAGCAATGCGATTTTGTTAGATGAACCCAAAAAACTGCGATCGCCTAATTCATCTTTTGATTCAGCAACGCCTGTTTTTATCCCCTTCTCAAAACCCTCACACAAGGTAAGGGCAAGCTCGCCACAACTTCCCCCAGTACAAAACTGCTGCTACTTTGGATCGATTTATTAGACCTCTTGCATAAATGCTTAAATTGTCATATTGAGCACAGCTAAACAGAGTAGTGAGATTCTTCTCTCCACTGCGCCCCGCTCAAAATGACATTCCTGATTTTTTGACTTTTACAAGAGGTCTATTGTCCGAGTATTACACGTTGCCCCGTGAAACTGAACGTCCCTCCTACCGGGGCTTGATCATTGAGCGGATTTGCGTTGAGTGAGAACGACCTCAGTGTTGATGTTCCTTGCACTATCCCATTTTTCGGATCAAATGTCATACGAACATCGTTTCTGGCAATTAGGCCGGGTAATGTTGCTGTTGGATACCAGAAGGTGAATGTCGTGGCGGTAATCTTTGTGTCTGAGGTACACTTCCAACTGCCCTGTGTGGTACCAAAGGGTTGGACAGAGGGAACACCACTTTGGTCTAAAGGAGAGGGAGCAGCTTGGTTTGAGCTAACGGAAACAATATTGCCATCTTGGGTGAACGTTAAAATCCCACGAAATAAACCGAATTCATCAGATTTTGTTGTGGTGATATATGTGCCTGTCACAAGTTTGCTACAATCCGTTATGGGTTGAGCTGAGACTTGGTGTATATTCACCAAGAAAGTAGTTGTGAGTGCTAACAGTAGACAAATCGTTAATTTAACAAAAGCATTACGAGTTTTCATTTTCAAACATCTGTTAATAAATACATCAACTGATTAACTCAAGGTTGACTTTAGAACTAATTATTCTCAGTAACAACTGTCATTAGGTGGTTGACAACATAATTCACGTTCAAGCGAAAAAATAGCAGTTCACGCGGTTCAGGTGCATGTACATCTCCAATAAAAGATCCGCAAATCAAGTTAGAAACTTATCTATCGATTTATTGAGGAATTGTAAAAATATACACCAATTTTTACACCTGCATCTATACCTGAGCAAATTAATCCGCCGGACTCACGGATAACCTGCGAACTGACAGCAGAAATTAAAAAACTCAATGGTACTAAAAAAAATTTAAGCAGGCATATTTCCAAAATACACCTGCTTAAACGATGACAACTTTACTGATTATCTACATCCAATCCCCAACAAATGATTAACTATTAAACGAAAGAAATAAGCCTCAAAATCAGCTTAAGTCTTCTACTTGTAACTATGTACATTTTGAGATCGTTAACTTAACACTGCTGGGTTGTTTTGTCCTTTCTTAGTCTAAACACCAATTCCAATGGTTCAGCTGTTTAATCTTCGTCAAGGGCTGGGAAAGCTTCTTCAAGCTGCCACAACCTATCTTTATTTTCAACGAACCAAATACGAGTTTCTGGAGTTAATTTACTCCAAATAACTTCAACAGGGATGTGAGGAGATGCATATTGGTACTGCTGACCAAGTGATTTGAGATTGTCCGCTACATGATGGGGAATTCCAAATTCTTCCCAGTCAACTGTGACACTTCTTCCTGAAACTCCCGCTGTGGGGTCAAAAATCAATTGTGCTGATCTGACTAAATCAGCAAAGTGTTTCGGTTTGAGTTTGGTGATCTCCTGAATTTGGAGTGACTCGTTATACTCTTGAGACATGATCGCCGCAGTGGTAAAGATTAGTGGTGTATTGAACTTACTGCCAGAGATTTTTATCCCAATATTTTTACTTTAGCGCAGAGCCGCTAAATTCATCACGACTAAGATTATAGATTAGGGATTAGGGACTTCCAGTTAAAAAAACATCCCATCTCCGGGGCGCAAGTAGGGGCGCAAGGCGAAGATCCCCTACAAATGTACAAATAATTTTGGATAATTTATTTTTTGTCAGTCCCTTAAGTATTGGGAAGAATTCTGATTCCAGTCCCCAATCCCCAGTCCCTAGTACAGCGCGGCGGAAATAAACAACCCATTTCAAATCTACGAAACATTTACGCTGTATTTCTTTTGTACTTTTACTTCTCTACGAGAGGCTGGCGCTTAGGGCGTAGCTATGCCGCAGGCTTTACGGCTACGCTCAGTACAAGTGACTTTTGACTTCCGCCTTGCGGTACTAGTTCCTATTTTAGTGACGAGTGTAGGAACGCTCAAAGTGAGTTTTGAGTGTCTGAGCCATAGCGGACATTACAACTGCTGCTATAGAAACCGATAATGCAACTATTCGGATTCTAGAATCATCTGCAAGTATCGCTACAGCCGCTAGAGCGATCGCTACTCCTATACAGCTTTGTTTTAGCCTATTTGTCACCTGATAAGCTCGATTGCAAGAATTACAAATAAGTGTGTGTCGCGAGAACCTGTCTAGCAAAATTGGCTTTGAATTTAACTCACTATTCTCAACATTTTTCCATGTGGAATAGCCGTGATAAAAAGGCAAAGATGACCCAAATTTATCTAGCCACTTGCGGTATTCAATCACTAATTGGTCAGATGTTTTCAGCGGCAAATATAGTTCTTTGAGACTTCTTCCCAAGCGCTCAATTTCTGACTGTTGTCCCACGCTCAGAGGCAAATCCTGCTCCAATATTTTGTTGGTATTCAAGTGATCGAGCCAGCGGGGCCTCAGCTTGACTCCCCATGTCATGAAATTACGATAACCTCTAGCTAAAAGACGGCATCGCCCTTTACCTAAAGGAATCGAATACAAAGCTAGTCCAAATGTCCAGCCTCGTTCTTCAATATAAGCAGTGTTCAGCACAAGACTTGGAGCAACAAAATCAATATACTTCCAGGCTTCATTTGATTTGTTAGTTCCCCGCCACCTGCCTCGAATCCCTTGAGCCGAACTCTCTAGTACTTCCATTTCTAGCGGTTGGGCATTTTTCCGATTACTACCACCCCTGGTGGCATGATGGCTAATAGCAACATGGGCAGGATCTATGACGTTCTCTACTAGATATGTTTGGTCATAAGGCAGATCCAATATAAAGTCTGCACACACGAATTCTGGCTTGTCTAAATCTGGCAGAATTGGGATAATTTCATCAACAGCAGTTTCTTTTTCGCCAGCCCACACCCAAATCATGCCTTGGCGTTCCACAACTTTAAAGGATGGTACGCAAGCATTGACTGGAATTTTTGCATCGGTTGGTAACTGGGGAATGTGGAGACATTGACCATTATTGCCAAACTGCCAACCGTGGTATAAGCACTCAATTTTGCCGTCAATAATTTGTCCATCAGAAAGTTTGGCTGTACGGTGAGGACAACGATCTGTTAAACAGATAAATTGTCCATCTTTGTTTTTGAACAAAACGAAGGGTTCATCGTACAAGGAAAAACTATGAGGGCGGTTGGCAGGTAAGTCTTGCACAAAGGTGACAGGATACCAGCATTGCCTCCAGTTAAATTCTTGCTTTTCCTCAGGTGTCTCAAAGGTAGAAGTTGGTGGTGTCGCCTGTAGTGTCTTTGTTTCTAATGACATAGTTTTCTCCAGGTTTATATGATTTTATACCTTTGGATTAGCAAATCTTTAGTCCCAGAGACAGAATATTTGCAGTTCCTATTTTAGTGACGAGTGTAGGAACGCTCAAAGTGAGTTTTGAGTGTCTGAGCCATAGCGGACATTACAACTGCTGCTATAGAAAGCGATATTGCTGCTATTCTGATTCTAGAATCATCTGCAAGTATTGCTACAGCCGCTAGAGCGATCGCTACTCCGATACAACTTTGTTTGAGCCTATTTGTCACCTGATAAGCTTGATTGCAGGAATGACAAATAAGTGTATGTTGCGAGAATCGGTTTAACGTGATCAACTTTTGATCACACTCGCTACTACCGACATTTTTTGAGGTGGAATAACCTTGATAAAACGGCAAAGATGACCCAAATTTATCTAGCCACTTGCGATACTCAACCACAAGAGGATCAGATGTTTTTAGTGGTAAATACACTTCTTTGAGATTTTGTCCCAAACGCTCAATTTGGGCCTTTTGTTCAACGACTAATTGCAAATCACCTTCTAAGATTTTGTTTCGGATCAAAATGTGATCTAACCAGGGAGGCATCAGCTGGAATTTTTGGCTAAAGATGTTACCATAATTTCTAACGAGAATCCGACATCTATCCTTACTTAGTGGAATTGAATACAAGACCACGCCCCCAAACTTACCTGGCTGTTCATAATGTAATTTGTAGAGAATCAAATTAGGAGCAATGAAATCTAATGACATCCAAGGCAGATTGGCTGTCTGTGTTTGCCGCCACCTTCCCTTAATTCCCTGAATGTTACTGTCAATGACTTCTAGTTCCAAGGGTTGGGCATCTTTTCGACTTCCTATGATGCCATCATGGCTGATTGGAAAATGAGCCGGGTCAATAACGTTTTCAATAAAATAGCTTTGATCGTAAGGTAGATCACGTACATAGTCTAAGTTGAAGCAATCCGGCTTTTCCAAATCAGGCAGAGATGGAATTAGCTCATCAATAGCTGTTTCGGCTTCCCCTGCCCACATCCAAATGATCCCTAGACGTTCTAAGACTTTAAAGGATGATACGCAAGCATTTACCGGAATTTTTACATCTGTTGGTAATTGGGGAATGTGCAGACATTGACCATCACTGCCAAACTGCCAACCGTGATATAAGCACTCAATTTTGCCGTCAATAATTTGTCCATCAGAAAGTCTAGCTGCACGATGGGGACAACGATCTGTTAAACAGATAAGTTGTCCATTTTGGTCTTTGAACAAAACGAAGGGTTCATCGTACAAGGAAAAGCTATAAGGGCGGTTGGCAGGCAAGTCTTGCACAAAGCTAACGGGATACCAGCATTGCCTCCAGTTAAATTCTTGCTTCTTTTCAGGTGTCTCAAAGGTAGAAGTTGGTGGTGTAGCCTGTAGTGTCTCTGTTTCTAATGACATACTTTTCTCCCGATTTCTTTGATTTTATGCGCCGTAACCGCGTAGCATCTCAAAGTTTTTGGTGCTGGCTGTACCGATGATTTTGATGCCATCCAGCACCGCAAGTTGCATCATGAACAGCCCTGCCCCACCGGCCGCACCGTAGACGAGTACGGTCGGCATAGTTAAGCGCCGCCGATCGCGTCCAGGTCGGCAATTGTTTGCGGTGAAAGTTGCAAATCTGCGGCTTTGAGATTCTCGTGCAGATGCTCAACCGATGAGGTTCCCGGAATCAGCAAGATGTTGGAAGATCGCTGCAACAGCCACGCCAGCGCAACCTGCATCTTGGTGGCTTTGACCGACGCCGCCACCGTGTCCAGCGTCGACGACTGAAGCGGGTTGAAGCCGCCGAGCGGAAAGAACGGCACGTAGGCGATGCCCTTCCCCGCTAGATCGCCGACTAGCGCCTCGTCGTCGCGGTGGGCGAGGTTATACTGGTTTTGCACACAAACCACAGGCGCGATCGCGCGCGCTTCCTCGACCTGCGCTGCCGTCACATTGCTAAGTCCCAGGTGCCGGATCAGTCCCTGCTGCTGCATCTCGGCGAGTGCAGTGAATTGCTCTGCGATCGACCCCTCGTTCGGTTTGTCCCCCCATCGGCGCAGGTTGACGACATCGATCACGTCAATGCCCAGGTTGCTCAGGTTGTCGTGCACCGCTTGGCGAAGCTCGGTCGGACTCTGCGCTGGATTCCACGATGCGTCCGCGCCGCGCACTGCGCCCACCTTGGTGACAATCGTCAGACCTTCGGGGTAGGGGTGAAGCGCCTGCCGAATGATTTGGTTGGTGATGTGCGGACCGTAGAAGTCGCTGGTGTCGATGTGATTGATTCCGAGTGCGATCGCTTCGCGCACAACGGCAACGGCAGCATCCACGTCGCGCGGCGGTCCCCAAACACCTGAACCAGCAAGCTGCATCGCACCATAGCCTATCCGCTTCAGAGTCACAGAAGTGCCTGCGAGCGTGAAACTACCGCCAAGGTTCACTTGAGCAATCATGTTTTTGTTCCTCCTAGATGTTTATTGGTTTGTGAAGAAATCAATTATTCCAATGTCATCAGCAATTGGTCTTCTAAGCAAAACGATAGTAATACTTTCAAGAGCCATTATTTCGCACCTTTATTGCGCGGTCAAGGTGTCACTTTCGCTGATGATCACGGGCTACGGAGCTAAAAGTTTTCAATAACTACAGGTTCGACTGATTCAGCAATTTCAAAGTCGAATATTCGTGAGTAAAAGTAGAGTTCTGCTGACAAAGAACGTTTGATATTCGGGGCTTTGCGGAAGCCATGTTCTTCAGCCTCAAAAGGAAGATAAGCCACAGGTACACCTTTAGTTCGCAGTGCTGTAACCATTGCTTCAGTTTGGTTGGGCGGAACCACTCGATCTTCTAATCCTTGGAAAAAAATCACTGGACAGGCTAGACGATCGCTAAAGTTAATTGGCGATCGCTGTTGATAAATCTGGCGCTGTTGTGGATAAGGGCCAACCAGACGATCCAAGTACCGCGATTCAAATTTATGTGTATCCCGGACTAAAGCTTCCAAGTCGCTGACACCATAATAGCTGGCTCCTGCTTTAAAAGTATCTCGGAAAGTCAAGGCACAAAGCGTTGTGTAACCACCTGCACTACCACCAGAAATTGCCAAGCGATCGCCGTCTACATCTCCCCGTTCCACCAAGTAACGCGCACCAAAAACACAATCATCTACATCTACAATTCCCCACTGTCCATCCAGTCGTTGCCGATACTCGCGCCCGTAACCTGTACTACCACCATAATTTACATCCAGAACCGCTATACCTCGGCTAGTCCAATACTGAACGCCAAAACTGAGGCTACTAGAAGTTGCTGCGGTGGGGCCACCGTGGCTGTTGACAATCAAAGGCGGTTTTTCGCCCGCAGGAGCAGTATAATCAAGGTTTTGAGGTGAGTAGAAAAGGGCGTGTGCTGTTTTGCCATCAGCTGTTTCGTACTCAATGGCTTCAGGGAGAGAAAGATAACCAGCATCAATAGTTACATCGCTGGAACGCCGTAGTACTTCCAGCTTTTTGGTTGTCAAATCCAGACGGATAATAGCTGCCAACTCAGTTGGAGAACTTCCGCGAAAAACCACCTGGTTAGAGGTGGCGTGCAGAGAACTAATAGCTGTGTAGGGCGTATTTATTGGTTCTAGTTGACCTGTTACTGTGTCAAGGTTAGCTAAATACCAAATACCTTGCTGGGTATAAGTACAAATAATCCGGTTAGCAGACTCAAAAGCATAAGTAGACATCCCAAAATTCCATTGCGGCTGACCAAACTCCGCTTTGATTTGAGTTAGCGCTTCTACATTTTGATCTTGCCAACGATATATATTCCACCAACCTGTACGGTCAGAAACAAAATACAATTTGCCATCCGGCGACCACTCTGGTTGAAAGATAGATTCATCTAAATCGCCAGCAATTTTTTGAGTATTTCCTAAACTACCATCTGCTTTTAATTCCCCAACCCATAGTTCAGTGCTATCCCAAGGCATATTAGGATGGTTCCAAGTCAGCCAAGCTAATCGTAAACCATCGGGACTGAGGCGAGGCGAAGCATAAAAGTCATTTCCAGATACTAATACTTCGATTTTGTGTCCGTCTAGTTTCACGCCGACTAAAGTATTGATCGCCTCATTTTGAGTATCAGTGTGATCTTCGTACACGCAAATAATTCGGTTGTGTTGGCGGTCAAAAATACCATCTGCATAGCGTGTGGCTGCTGATGGGGTGATGGCTTGCGGCTGTGTATCAGTATCCTGACGATATAGGCGTTGGTCAATAAAGTTAGAAAAGTAAACAGTGCCATCTACCACAAGAAAAGGACTGCCACCATATTCATGCACACGGGTACGCACGTTGAAGGGAGTAGGTGTGATATCAGAAATTTCACCATTTGCATTCCGGCGGACTACGACATTTCTACCTTGCTCTGACGGTCGCAGCTCGCTCCAGTAAATATCTTCGCCATCGAGAGCAATTT
Organism: uncultured Nostoc sp.; assembly: GCF_937863485.1. GTDB lineage: Bacteria > Cyanobacteriota > Cyanobacteriia > Cyanobacteriales > Nostocaceae > Nostoc. The sequence goes on from NZ_CALMFY010000154.1 coordinate 9,561, forward strand.
GTCCCAACCCAATTGTCCGTGCGGTAATTAAGTCTGTTGTGATGGGCGATCGCCAAGATCCGTAAGATACTACCTCTGGTTTAATCACGCTCTATTCTGCTCCCTGCTTCCAAGAATTATGCATTGTGTGTAGAGGCAAAACTCAGGCACACCCACTTATACTAATTTATAATACTATATTGCAGCTGCCCCAAACCTTTACTACAAGCGATTGGCAGGCTTGACAGCACTTGTGAACATAACGCCTGCGATGGGCTACCTCCACCGCAGGCGATCGCTCCTTGCCTGGTGAAATAGAAGTTCCGTAGTTGGGAGCGCCAAATATGTCAGAAAAATGTAAAAGCTGGTAATTATCACTCAACTGTAACTGCTAATTTTGTAACCGAAATGTCTCCGAAATCAACAATGTAAATGCACCTGAATGATCATATTTAGCAGTGAGGCGTTTATACTCATTTTCGGCAACCAGTTTTCCGGCTACTATCTCAAACTCCTCTCCCACACGCAACTTTTTAGGAATATTCACAACGACACCATCGGGTAAGTAAAAAGTGTCATTTTTCCCATTAGTGGGGTCTAAAATAATCTCGCGAATTTCTTCTGCATCTGAAACTTTTAAATCAGAGGTGATAGATTCTTTTGTGCCAATCCAACTTCCTGAGAGACTGGTTATTTCCTCGCTTGTTCTGCTGTTGGGAAAACTATTTAAATGTTCGCGCACATATAGAATTTTCTCTAAATCTCCATTTTCTGTATAGATACTAGCTATGCTAGTATTCCAATCTTTATGCTTTAAAAATAACTCAACTGAGAAACTACGTCCCGATTCCAGTTTTCTCTTAACCCAAGCACTGAAACCATAATCAACAAGAGCTAATCCCCTTTTAGATGGGTCTGCTGGATGCAATAATCCATCAGGCTGATTACAAATTTCCTTCTCAATTTGCCATTGTTTTTCTAGCGTACTTCCGTCTGGTGAAGGGAACTGATTTATGTGAGTAATTACCGTTTTATCGGCATTGGGACGCAAATTTCTGATACCTTGAGAAGACTTGATCACTTCTTTTTCTGGGGAGTAAAAAGTCCATATACCATACATAGACTGGCCTTCTGTGGGAAGGGATCCATATAATTTTTCCCAGTGTTGCTCTTGGAGATGCGTCATTTTTTTAAGTATAAGTAAATGTTGCAGCTTTGACCGAGACAATTTTAGATTTTAGATTTTGGATTAAATTAAAATCTAGAATCTAAAAAAAGGTTCCAGAGCAAGCGACAAGAGTCGTAGAGAAATCAAAAAATTTCATCATCCAGAGCAAGTGCATTAATGCATGGAGTCAATCCAAAATCCAAAATCCAAAATCCAAAATCGAATGACCTTACAATACCTTTGCCAGAAACAAAGGTGTGTCTAACTTTTTGCCGAAACAGCCCAAGACAAGCGTATGCTTGGCTGTTAAGCAAGTTGTCACGATTTCAGGAGCTATCACGCTGAATTTAGAAGCTGTCGTTACTAAAATCACGATTTTTTGCTTAAAATCACAATTTTTTGCTTAAAATCACGATTTTTTTCTTAAAGTCGTGAGTTTTTTCTTAAAGTCGTGAGTTTTTGCAAGATTTGGAAGATAAAGAATATTACGCCATGTACGACTTGCTCTCAAACCTAACCCCCAACCCTACAAGGCTTGGGGAGCAAAAACCAAAGCCTTTCAGGAGTGGGGGAGAGGAATGGAAGCAAAGTTCTAAGAATAAGTTGCACATCGCGTAAGGTATTGACCTCAGTTACTCATTTTCAATCAGAACTGTAACAGCAGCGATCGCAATCAACATTTCGTCATTTTTATCGTTGAGTTCGGGAATAGCCCGCCCTTGAACTATCATCCCCCCAGATTCTACGGTAAGACTTTTCCGACCAAATGGTAGGACAGCTAGTACCTCTTCTTCCCTAACTTGTTCTGGGTATGGTACTGCTACCTGAACTTCTATAATCATTTCATTGGGATGACTTAAACCAGCAATCTCCCAAACACCAGGTAAAGCATTGTGAGCGATCGCATTCCGTACTGCCCTAGATGCTGCTACTGTCGGTTCTTGTCCATGCTGATCTATTCCCATGCCCATCTCAATAATCAACCGTTTACGCACCATTGCTACCTCTGGTAAATTCTGCACCTTTCACTTTATCTTTCTATTGGATAGCAATACAGAATTCTCGATAAATGAAATACACCATTAAAGAAGTCAAGAGTTCAATCTACAGTTATCCTAAATCCTGACTTCTAACTAAGAAGGGGACAGGCATTAAACAAGAGCGTGAAAATGACGTAGGCATAATTCATCAATTGTACCTACCAAGGATTTCGGGCAAGACATAATTAATTTCAACAGATGTCTATTGTTTTATGTGCAATCCCTCTCTCAAGCTTGGGAGAGGGACAGACAAAGAAGGGAAGCTAAACACCCCGTAGCCTCGTAGGGGAGGGGCATTTGTGAGAGGTTCTTTAAGGATTACTGAATTAGTGTTCTAGGGAGTTGCAATAACTTGAAAGCGTCGCATCATATCGAAGTCTTCGTGTTCTAGGATGTGACAGTGCCAGAGATAATACCCCGGTTTATCGAAGGTGGCAATAATCCGAATAACTTCACCTGGGTTAACAACTACGGTGTCTTTCCAACCTTTCTCATAAAGTGGCGGAGGCTCAGGATTGCCGATTAGACCAGCATTTTGTAGAAATAACTTAGTCTTACGAGGGCCTGTAATAATTGGGACTGCACTGCCAGCAAAATTCTGTCGATTTAGAATCAGGAAGGAAACCAAGTGCAAGTGAATTGGGTGTGGCTCCTGTGTCGTGTTGTATAATTCCCAAACTTCAGTTGTGCCGAGTTTTGGTTTCTCAGTAGTTGGCTCGTCATAGCGCAATGAGCCGTCTGCCAATGTACCTTGCTCTAGCAGCTTGCGACCGAATTCATCCTTATTCTCAAAAAGAACCAGTTGCCGAGTCAGTCCGGTTTGAGCAGGAGGTATAATCTTGTCAGGTAGCAACCGTGTTGTCAGTCCATCACTTTCATTAGTATCGACTGTAGCATTTGGAACAGTTGAAAGTGGTTGCTCAACTGCAATCTTCATTATCTGACCTGTAAGATCGGAATCGGCTTTATCATCAAAGTTCCTGATGATGAACTCTTTTCCCGAATCGCCAGTGAAGTCAACAATCACATCAGCGCGTTCACCTGGAGCAAGAACTAAATTTTCAAGTACGACTGGTTTTTCTAATAAGCCTTGCTCAGTGCCGATTTCGTAAAACTTTTCCTTTGAGTCGTTGAAATTCAGGTTGTAGAAGCGCGAATTTGAAGCGTTTGCCAAACGTAAACGGTACTTTCTCGGTTCTACCGCCAGCTTTGGCCATGCCATACCATTTACTAGGATGAAATCACCATAGAAATTGGGCACTACACTTGGATAGGAAGTATCTGGATAATTTGAACCAGGTGGGTAGTAAAGCTGACCTTTCGCAGTGAAATCCCGATCCTGGATGATGAGTTCTTTCTCGTGGTTACCACTGGGCAAAATATTGCGATTGATCAGATTAATTTCGTTGTTATCCCTCAGTAAATAGAAGCCTGCAAGACCAGCGTATAGACTTAAACGATTGTTACTAAGAATGTGGTCGTGATATAAAAGTGTCGCTGCCCGCTTATTGTCATTTGCATAACTATAGTTCTTTTTAACCCAACTGGGTCCGGTTTGTGAGAAATCTTGGGTAAACCAAGCTTCGGAATATCCGTCGCTAGTCCACTCAGTATGACCTCCATGCACATGCGTCACTGTAGGTACAAGCCCTTTTTGGAGAGCGTTTTCAACCGATTTTGTAATGATGCTCTTGTCTACTGGGAAAAGATGTCCGGTTTTTGGTAGTTTGTTGTCCCACAGCACTTCAATCGGTACGTCTTTTCGTGTCACGAATGTGGAACCTGGGTAAGTAACAGCCTTTTGCCCTTTTAAGCCATACCCCCAAACTGTTGTATTCAAGCGTGCATCATCCTTTGTACCATATATGCCATCTGCACCAGGACTGCTATATAGTCCAAGCCATTGCTTAGTTTCTCCCATCTCTACATTGAAGTGACCACCCTTTGTAGCATCTATCCTCCTTAGAGACGGCAGCGAATTGATGAACTTCGGTTGAGTTCTTGGATCTAGCCGCGAATCAGCAGCCATAGTTAAACTCAATTTGGAAAATATGATTCCAGCCAGTAGTGTTACAATAAAGACAAAGGGGAGATACAGTTTGAAGTTTCGCCTCCACTTACTCAGCAACAACTTCCTAGTCATAATTAATCTACTCCTTCAAAAATTCTTATTGATAGTAAGTTAGTACAACACGGCATAAATAGGGCAACGATTTAAAAACCCTAAAGAGTTTATTTCGTAATACTTTTGACTTTTGACTTTTGACTTCCGCCTTGCGGTACTAGTGGATATCCAATTAAAAAATGCTGCTCCTGCCTTTTTGCTAAGAATGATTTTACCTGTACTTAAATAAAATTACGTGAATTTCACTTAAGTTATACGTAACTTAAATGAAACTAAAAAAAAATGATTTATTTTTTGCAATACATGATTTTTTTAGGGAATGTTCTTCTAATCAAACGAAACCTTTGGATAGTTTTAGGCGAATCCAGAAAAATATACTACTTTCTGTTGATTAACCTCAACCTCCGCAAAATTCCTGACTAGTACGCTACGGCGTAAATAGAGCAACCATTTAAAATCCCTAAAGAGCTTATTCCATAATACTTTTGACTTTTGATTTTTGACTTCCGCCTTGCGGTACTAGTCCTTAAAAAGCCCATTCCATAATACTTTTGACTTTTGACTTTTGATTTTTGACTTCCGCCTTGCGGTACTAGTCCTCTAATCGCTTAGAAGCGTTGCAGCTAAATAGTAAGGTCTGCCGAATTGAAGCGAGTGCCCTATCGCCGCCAAATCAATAGATTATGGCGGGAGCTTTCTCTCGGAAAAAGGTAAAATAGCATATTTTGGTTTTCATGCCATCTTCTATAATTGATAAAACCTGCACACCTAATTCTAGGCATGAGACTGTGACCGAATCAGGAAGTTACAAAGATACTGTAAACCTACCCAAGACTAACTTTGAGATGCGGGCAAACGCCATCAAGCGTGAGCCTGAAATCCAAAAATTTTGGGAAGAAAATAAAATTTACGATCGCCTCTCCAAAAATAACCCCGGCGAATTATTTATACTGCACGATGGGCCTCCCTACGCTAATGGCTTACTCCATATTGGTCATGCTTTAAATAAAATTCTCAAAGATATTATTAATCGCTACCAACTGCTAAAAGGGCGTAAAGTTCGCTACGTCCCTGGTTGGGATTGTCACGGTTTGCCAATTGAGTTGAAAGTTTTGCAGAACATGAAGTCAGCAGAACGGCAAAATTTGACGCCTTTACAACTGCGCTTAAAAGCGAAAGAATTTGCCCTAACTACGATAGATAACCAGTGTCAAAATTTTAAACGCTACGGTATTTGGGGTGATTGGGATAATCCTTATCTAACTCTGAAGCCGGAATATGAAGCGGCTCAAATTGGTGTGTTTGGTCAGATGTTCTTAAAAGGCTACATTTATCGCGGTTTGAAGCCGGTTCACTGGAGTCCGAGTTCTCAAACCGCTTTGGCTGAAGCTGAGTTGGAATATCCAGAAGGTCACATTTCCCGCAGTATCTATGCAGCTTTTCCAGTTACAAGTTTGGCGTCAGCTGTAAAACCACTGTTGACGGAATATCTGTCAGATTTGGGTGTAGCTATCTGGACGACCACACCTTGGACAATTCCGGGGAATTTGGCTGTGGCGGTGAATGCAGATTTGAACTATGCAGTCGTGGAAGTTTCCCACCCAGAGGTAAAAGCGCAAAGTAATTTCAAATACCTGATCGTTGCTGCTGATTTAGTGGAACGTTTATCTTCGACATTGGGAGTTGAGTTAACTCTCAAAGCCACGTTCAAGGGGAATGATTTAGAACATACTACTTACCGTCATCCCTTATATGACCGTGAAAGTCCAATTGTTGTCGGCGGTGATTACATTACTACTGAATCGGGTACTGGGTTAGTACATACTGCACCCGGTCATGGTCAAGAAGACTACATTGTTGGTCAGCGCTACGGTTTGCCTATCCTTGCACCAGTGGATGACAATGGCAATTTTACCGAAGAAGCGGGACAATTTGCGGGGTTGAATGTGCTGGGTGATGGTAATCAGGCGGTAATTGATGCCTTAACAGTGGTTGGTTCCTTGTTGAAGGAAGAACCATACCCTCACAAGTATCCCTATGATTGGCGGACGAAGAAGCCGACGATTTTCCGCGCGACTGAACAATGGTTTGCTTCCGTGGAAGGATTTAGAGAAGAAGCGCTAAAAGCGATCGCAACAGTAAAATGGATTCCAGCCCAAGGTGAAAATCGGATCACGCCAATGGTGGCGGAACGTCCCGATTGGTGTATCTCTCGTCAGCGAAGTTGGGGTGTACCAATTCCTGTTTTCTACGAGGAAGAAACTGGGGAAGTATTGCTGAATGAAGAAATTATCAACCATGTCCAAGGAATCATCGCAGAAAAAGGTTCTGATGCTTGGTGGGAGTTATCGGTTGAGGAGTTATTACCCCAATCCTATCGCCAAAATGGCAAGTCTTACCGCAAAGGTACAGACACAATGGATGTATGGTTTGATTCTGGCTCATCTTGGGCAGCTGTCGTCAACCAGCGTCCAGATTTACGCTACCCCGCTGATATGTACTTAGAAGGTTCCGACCAACATCGCGGTTGGTTCCAGTCAAGCTTGCTCACCAGTGTAGCGGTAAATGACATTGCGCCTTACAAAACTGTGCTAACTCATGGCTTTGCTTTGGACGAACAAGGGCGGAAGATGAGTAAGTCAGAAGGAAATGTGGTTGACCCAAATACAATCATTGAAGGCGGGAAAAATCAAAAAGTAGAACCGGCTTACGGTGTAGACGTATTGAGATTGTGGGTATCATCGGTAGACTACTCCGGCGATGTCCGCATTGGTAAAAACATCATCAAGCAACTGAACGATGTCAGAGGCAAAATTCGCAATACAGCGCGGTTTTTGTTGGGTAGCTTGGATGATTTTGACCCGGAAAAAGATGCAGTCCCTTTCGAGGAATTGTCAGAACTTGACCGTTATATGCTGCACCGGATCACCGAGGTGTTTGAAGAAGTAACCGAAGCCTTTGAGAGTTTCCAATTCTTCCGCTTTTTCCAAACAGTGCAAAATTTCTGCGTGGTGGATTTATCCAACTTTTATTTAGATATTGCCAAAGATAGGTTGTACATCAGTGCAACCGATGCTTTCCGCCGTCGCAGTTGTCAAACGGTGCTGAAGATAGCAATAGATAATTTAGCACGAGCGATCGCACCTGTGTTATGCCACACCGCCGAAGATATCTGGCAATATCTTCCCTACAAAACACCTTATAAATCGGTGTTTGAAGCCGGTTGGGTGCAGGTAGAGGAAACATGGCGTAATCCTGAATTAGCAGAATTTTGGCAACAAGTCCGGCAAATCCGTACTGAGGTGAATAAGGTATTAGAGCAAGCCAGGATAGAAAAATTGATTGGTTCGTCTCTAGAAGCAAAAGCCTTGCTTTATGTAGCCAATGAGGATTTACGCTCCTCAATAAAAGCATTGAATCCAGTTAGTGGTAACGGTATCGATGAACTTCGTTATCTGTTCCTGACTTCCCAAGTAGAAGTATTAGATACTCCAGAAGCACTGCAAGGCTTGAAATATAACTTGCAATCAGATAGCTGGGGAATTGGTGTAGTAAACGCAGATGGGCAAAAATGCGATCGCTGCTGGAACTACTCTACTCATGTGGGAGAATCAGCAGAACATCCCCTAATTTGTGAACGGTGTGTTGCAGCTTTAGCCGGAGAGTTCTAAAAGCAAAAATCTAAATGCACTTTTAGCTCATGAAGTCCGCATGGTGCGCTAACAAGCGCGATATGCGGACTTCGTGTGTATAGCCACGATTTCTAGTAAAGCGGGTGCGTAAATCCACTACCATCTCAATTAACAAGGGGCAAAATCCCCTTGTTAAAGGTAGGCAAACTTCTGCCACATACTAGTCGTTAGGTACTACTCCACCTATGTGTGAGTCTCAGTAGAACATTCGCTAATTTGCAATCTCAAAAAGCAATTTTGCTGCAATATTTTGTCCATATTTAAATGTCAAACTAACCCTTGAAGAGTTTGATTGAGATTGACATTATGGCTAAATCTGAGATTTAGTTTGGTAATCGTGCTTTGGAATAATAGAACACAAATAGAAAAATCGTATGAGTATTTACACTGAAGTTTATATACGTATTACCACTTAATTTATTTTTTGATAAAAAACTTAATTAATACTGAGGTTGATAAATTATAAAGACATTATATTAACGGCTAGAACTTCGACTTAAAACATTTATTAACTCAAACTTTAGGAGATACAGAGATATGTCAGATAAAATTGCTAAAGAGTTGGCAGATTTTTTGTTGGAAATAGAACAGCGATCGCAGTTTCATGCAGGCTATCCATATAATTTAAGTTGTGATTACAGTGCGATCGCAAAATTTTTCAATTTCCTGTTAAATAATGCTGGAGATCCATATGTCGAGCCAGATTTTGGTCTCCATTCTCGTAAGTTTGAACAAGAAGTATTATCTTTTTTTGCTGAACTCTATAAGATTCCAGAAAGTCAGTTTTGGGGTTATGTTACTGCTGGCGGAACTGAAGGTAATTTATATGGAATGTTCTTAGCAAGAGAAATTTACCCTAATGGGATTCTTTACTCATCACAAGACTCTCATTACTCAATTTCCAAAGCAGCCAAATTATTCCGCATCCAACATAATATTGTCAATTCGCAAACTAATGGAGAGATGAATTATGAACATTTTGAGCAACTAATTAGCGAGAATCGCAATTATCCAGCGATCATAAATTTAAATATTGGGACTACTGTCAAAGGTGCGATTGATAACTTAGACAAAGTTCTAGAAATTTTGGAGCGCAATCAGATTAAAGATTATTACATTCATTGTGATGCTGCACTCTCAGGATTAATATTACCGTTTTTAGATGGCGCTCCGCAAGTTAACTTTCAAAAACCCATAGATAGTATAGCTATTTCTGCTAAATTCATTGGTTCTCCATTACCTTGTGGTGTAGTCTTAACTAAGAAGAAATGGGTAGAAAAAGTTGAAACAATAATTGAATATATTGGTTCAACTGATACAACAATTCTGGGTTCTAGAAACGGTCATACTCCCCTGATTCTCTGGTATGCAGTGCAAACAAGAGGTTCTGATGGATTGGCTAGAGAAGCAAAGACCTGTATTCATAATGCCCAATATCTTTTCCAACAACTTCAAATCAGAGAATATCCATGCATGTTAAATAATTTTTCCAATACTATAGTGTTTCAAAAACCTTCTCAAAGGTTAATTAAAAAGTGGCAGTTAGCAGTTTTTGAAAATTGGGCACACATGATAGTTATGCAGAATATTGATCGGGATAAAATCGATATTTTTCTTAATGAACTTTTATTAGAAGAAGGGTTACTTAATAATGCAAAACATTTCCAGCTACAACCAGTACTACACTAATATAGATTGTCAAGTGAAATTAATCGTCCAATTTTACGAGGTATTTTTCTAAAAGGATGTTTGAAAAGTTGCAAAGTATCCTAGAAACCCTGCTTCTATTCATCTCTCCCACTCCTGAAAAGCTTTGAAACCCCCATTCCTGCACTTCGTGCCGCAACTCTTAGAAATGCTTTTGCGTTTGCCAACGCTAACATAGGGAAGGCTTGCTAGGGGGGTTAGGTTTGGGAGGTGATTAACAACAATACTTTTCAAACATCCTTTAAACAGAATTTGAACCCAAGAATTTCAGGTCTATAAAAGGTTTTTGTAGCACAAATTGGCAGCAAGTAGTATTTCTACTTCTGCACATTCTATAGGTGGTAAGAAAAAATACCCTTGCCCATAATCACATTGTAAAGCCTTTAACTGTGCTAATTGCTCTACAGTTTCTATCCCTTCTGCTGTTACAGACATATTTAAATTATGAGCTAATGTCACAATAGCTCGAACAATTTCTAAATTTTCTCCTCGACTACCCATATTAGTGATAAAAGAACGGTCAATTTTAAGGGTTTTGATTGGTAGACGGTGCAGATAACTCAAGGATGAAAAGCCAGTACCAAAATCATCCATGTGCAACTCGACATTCAGAGCTGTTAACTGGGAAAACACAGTGGTAGCTAATTCAAAATTATCCACCAACAAGGTTTCAGTAATCTCCAATTTCAAACTGGATGGTTTTAGTCCAGTTTCCTGCAAAATATGTTTAACTTCTTTAAACACATCAGGTTGCGTGATTTGTTTAGCAGAAAAATTTACACTAATTGTCAGGGGTAGTGAGGTAGGAAATTGTTTATGCCATATGTGCATTTGGTGGCACGCTTCATAAAGCACCCATTGCCCGATACTAACAATCATTCCAGTTTCTTCGGCCAGGGGAATAAAATCTTCAGGGGAAATAAGTCCTCGTTCTGGATGATGCCAACGTATCAGTGCCTCAAATCCAATAATTTTGCCAGTTGTCAGTGAAATAATTGGCTGGTAATTAAGGCTAAATTCTTTTTGCTTGAGCAGCGCACTTCGCAGAGCAGTTTCTAACTCCAAGAGCAAAGATGCCCTCTCGTACATCTTTGGGTCAAACACTTCATAGCGTGCCTTACCAAGTGATTTGGCACAGTACATTGCCACATCGGCATCGCGTAGAATCTGCGCTGCTTGCTCATAATCTGCTTTACTTAAAGCGATGCCAATACTAGCACTAGTAAACAGCTTACGCTTATTTAATTTAAATGGCAAAGCTAGCACCTTTTTAATTCGCTCGGCTACCTGTACGGCGATGCTGATATCTTCAATTTCCTCAATTAAGATTGTGAACTCATCTCCGCCAAAACGGGCAATTATGTCTCCAACTCGCAGAACTGATTTTAGCCGACGAGAAATTGCAATCAAAAGTTGATTTCCCTGAAGATGTCCAAGGCTGTCATTAACAACTTTAAAGCGGTCTATATCTAAGAAGAGTACGGCAAAGAAATAATTTTTTTGCTGTTTAGTCCGTTCTATTGCCTGCTGCACTCGCTCTATAAATAATCGTTGATTAGGTAATCCGGTTAGCCCGTCATGAAGACTATTGTGCTGTAATTGCTCTTGTACTTGTTGACGCTTAATAATGTCTTTTTCAAGCTGTTTATTCACTTTAATAAGTTCATTGGTACGTTTTATAATCATCTGTTCAAGATGATAACGATACTGAACTAATTCTTCCTCGATTAACTTCCGCTTAGTAATGTCACGGACAATAACAATATACTCTCGTAACGGGGAATTAAATGGCTGTGAAATGGTCGATTCAACAATTCGTAGACCTTCGTTTATTTTTAAGGTTTGCTCACTCCTAATAGACCATTGCTCCGGTTTACCGCAATAGCATATTAAGAGTTGATTCAAGTTTTGCCCAAGCAACTGCTGAACATTTGTTTGAAATAATTTTTCAGCAGCGGTATTTGTCTGACGAATTGTACCGTTTTCATCTAAGACTAAAACAGTATCTGGAACGGTATTGAGAGTAGTGATAAATAGGTTTCTTGCTTGTTTGCGTGCCTCATCAATAGCAACAATTTGTGGTAGAGTTGTCCAGCAAGCGATCGCTACCCCCATAAAAGAAAGTGTCACTAGCAGAATAGCTAATAAAGAGTTTTGAAGATTATTAGGAAGTCTATCTAATAAATTGCGGATAACCCAACTGCTTGTGGCAGTAACACAAATTAATGATACTAAGACAATTACCTGTAGTACCACAAAGTCTGAGTTGTTTCTATTAGACCTAATGTCGTAACGCTGTGTCCACCATTCCGGCTGTAATGGCGCAAATCTTAAGCGACGTAGCCCAACATCTGCGATGATCAGAACAATGGGTAATAATAATCCCACTAAGAAATCTCTCCGACTCCAAGCTAAACCTCCCACTATTAGAACTACCGCTTCTACAAAGAAAAAACCAAGTGACCACCAAGGCCATAACACCTGCGGTTTGTCTCGACACAGCCATAATCCCAGATGTAATCCCATAATGGACATGAGATAACAGGTGCCTGCTACTGTGACAAGTTGAGTTACATTTCCCAAATTTAGACAAAGCAAACTGATTATAAAGGTAACTAAGATAGCAGGACCAAGGACACCTTGACGGGAAACTAATGCAAATATGGGAGAAAGCTGTTTGTCTAAGGCAAGTTGGTATAAGATCCGAGGAGAGTTGGAAACTGCCGTAGCAGAACTTAGAAGGCAAGATACACTAATCAAAAGTGTTACTAGAAAGGGGGCATGTTCACCCCAAAAAGGTTTAGAAGCCTCTACCAGATTGGAGAACGCATCGATACCTATTGTTGGATCTGGAGCCGAACACATTAATACCCAAGAACCACCTAAAAACACCGGAGGAATTAGCCAAGCAGCTACCGTTAAGAACTTTAAAGTTTTATATGGATGGCGGCTATCAGCCACAAAAGAAGAAGTGGTTTCACAAGCATAAATTGAATAGCTAGCCAGAAAAAACCACTTTGCCCATTCTTCAAAACTCAGGCTATCTGTGCTAGTTGAGATAAATTTAAAATTATCAGGTGAGGAGGCTAACGATACTACGCCTTGAGTACAAAACAAAAGCAGTAATAAAATCGCTGGTAATACAAAAAATAAATGCAGGAGCGCTAGAGCACGGCTGCCACTGAATGCCACAATAAAAGGAATCGCTGTAAATACAACTTTTAATAAAGTTTCTGGGCAAGAAATACCTAATGGTTGAAAACTGACTTTAATTAGTTCTGTGAGAATAATTGCATACAGTGCCGGTGCTGCTGCCCAGCTAAAAAAGTATCCTAAGGCTACGTAACGACCTAAGCCAGGAAAGTTCTTTAATAACCTTGTGGTATAGTTTGGTGTTCCTCCAGCCACATCTGACCAATGTCTACCTAAACTTTGTACCTGCAAGTTAAGTAAAAAGGAAATAATCGTGCCAAAAAACCAAACTAAGATCGCTTTAGGCCCTAACGCTGCATGAATCATGGGGGCAGTACCAATCCATCCCACATGACCCGTTAAGCCAAAGCCCCAGGTTTCGAGATAACTTAGAGTCCGTGGTAGGCGTATTACCAAGTGCCGATTTATCTCTTTGTGTACGGAATTGTTAGTAACCATTGTTTCTTAGTGAAATTTACTGGTCTTTTCACTCAATAGCTAAATCTGCCTGCATATAGCTTCAGTAGAACTGCTGAACTTATGAAAGGATAACTTACTTATTACCACTTAGCACCTTTTATTTGGGCAGACAATAAATAGCAACTCTAATTGATTTGGGAAAATCAAAAGGTTCAGATTTCCGACCTATTTAACAAGTCGGAAATCGTGTTATAGCAATCCTATTTTATTTATAAAAATCGCCAGGTTCCGATTCCCAACTTTTTATAAAACTTGCAAATCTTGTTTTTCACGAATGATTTAGGATTGCTATATTTCCAAACGGTTTAGTTTTGCTATAGCTTTTGCAACAACTCCTGAGTTAATTGAAAGAACGCTTTTGAACCAGCTGATTGAGGAGCAATTAAAACAGCTGGCATAAAACTATCAACAGCCTTAGCAACATTGACATCAACAGGTATTTGTACTTTACAAATTTTTTCTACACCGAAATCTTCAACAACGCGGTGCATCACTTGTTTATAGTATCTGCCAGTGAGAAGGTTAGCACTTGACATGCTAAATACAATTCCTAGCATTTTTATATCTATCTTGGTTTCATGCCCGTGACTGTCCTTTAATTGGGCAATGCGTCTTTCCAGCAGTTGAATACCCACTACAGATAAAGGTTCTGGTTTAGCAGGAAGTATGTAGAAATCGCTGGCGGCTAAAGCGCTACGAGTCAATAGATTATAGCCCGGTGCACAATCGAGAAGGATAAAATCATATTCTTGACGGACTGATTTTAAGATGTTATTAATCAAGACTCTTTCAAAGCGATTCCAAATCATTTCAAAATCCTGTTCACCCAAAGCAGTTGCTTGTTGATGCAGCATTTCTGACACAACAAATTCATCATACAAGTCGATATCTCCTGGTAATAAATCCAGTCCGGGAAGATTACAAACCTGGGATTGAATGATATCCTGAATTGTCAGTTTTGCTTGTGGGTCTGGATTGATAATTTCGTCTATCAGATACCTAAATGTCTTACTTTGTTTACGGCGCTTGGCAAAATCTAAAGGCGACATCAAACTAAGTGTGGCACTAATTTGGCTGTCTAAATCCAGGACAAGCACCCGCTTGCCATGATTTTTAGCTAAACAGGTAGCTAAGTTGACGGTGAGGGTGGTTTTACCAACGCCACCTTTCATATTTGCAGTAGCAATTACATATCCCATTGGTTGAGTCCTCTGTTGACGCATTCCGATCTAGGTAGCGTACACCTATCTCGATCTATTAAATCTTCCATTAAATTTAATATTTTCGGAACCTCTTTTCAGTGAGATTGCCTCAATTCTAGGCGTTGAGGTCTGTGACACGATTTAATCTCAGCCGTTGTAGTGTTTTTTGATAATATGGACTAGTTAAATTGCTGTTACTTTGCTTGAAAGCTAGATAACATTAGATTCGGCGTGTTTACTGTTCGGGAGTGCCAAAATGTCTAAACAGCTGGGTCAAAAAATTGCACCAACACCTATATCAAATGATATCAATGTGGTGGATTTGATTGATCAATACTTTACCGCTTACAACTCAGCCCGGTTGCGGGAAATCTGCCAACTACTGAGTCGTGATGTGCTAACGGAAGCTGTCACAGTGGGAGTTAGCCTTTCCGGTGCGATGACACCAGCAGGATTCGGGGTTTCAGCACTTGCACCCTTAATTCGCAATGGCTTTATTGACTGGATGATTAGCACTGGTGCAAATCTTTACCACGATATGCACTATGGTTTGGGTTTTGATCTCTTTGCTGGTAATCCATTTTTGGATGATGTGAAACTGCGCCAGGAAGGCACTATTCGCATTTATGACATTATCTTTGGTTACGATGTGCTGCTGGAAACTGATGCGTTCATTCGCAAGATTCTGCAAGGAGAAGCATTTCAGAAGCGGATGGGAACGGCTGAGTTTCACTATTTACTGGGTAAGTATGTTCGGGAAGTAGAAAAGCA
This sequence comes from uncultured Nostoc sp., assembly GCF_937863485.1. Lineage (GTDB taxonomy): Bacteria > Cyanobacteriota > Cyanobacteriia > Cyanobacteriales > Nostocaceae > Nostoc. Next base: position 24,917 of record NZ_CALMFY010000154.1, read on the forward strand.
ACTGGGTGTGCAGCATTCCTGCTTGCTTGCTACAGCTTATGAGTATGGCGTGCCTATATATACGTCTTCTCCAGGAGATAGCTCAATTGGGATGAACGTGGCGGCTTTAGCTTTGGAAGGTTCGCAGTTGATTATAGATCCATCAATTGACGTAAATGAGACGGCTGCGATCGCATATAATGCCCGTGAATCAGGAGGTAAAAGTGCGGCTGTAATTCTCGGTGGCGGTAGTCCGAAAAACTTTTTGTTACAAACTCAACCACAACTTCACGAAGTATTAGGACTAGAAGAACGAGGACACGATTACTTTGTGCAGTTTACCGATGCGCGTCCAGATACAGGCGGTTTGTCTGGAGCAACCCCATCGGAAGCCGTCAGCTGGGGTAAGATTGACCCGGAAGAGTTACCTAACGCAATTGTTTGTTATACCGATAGCACGATCGCTCTACCACTGGTAACAGCATACGTCTTGAACAAGTGCCAGCCTCGTCCCCTGAAGCGTGTGTACGACAGGCGAGAAGCCATTTTGGATAAACTACAAAAAGACTATCTAGCAGCCAAAACCCGACCATCAGATCAGGTTCCAGCAGCAGTGGCTGAAAATGCTTCACAGCAAACAGCGACTTATCCCTGTGGTCGGCTGATTCCGAATACTCATTAGGGAGTGGGAAATTTTAATATAGCGCTTCTGTGTTGAGTCCAATAGAGACCTAACCCCCAACCCCTTCCCTATAAGGGAAGGGGAGTAAGATTCAAAGCCTCTCTCCTTTTAGGAGAGAGGTCAGATCGCTATATGCACTACTCTCCACTCCCTTTTTCTCACTTTTGCCCAATTAATAAATAGGTCGTCATTTTCCCTTTGCCTTTAACTTCGATTTCACCCCGCTTTTCAAATAAAAATTCATTGCACAAAGACTTATAAGTATCTTCTGTAACCTGGATTTTACCTACAAGACCTTGGGATTCCATGCAGCTAGCGATATTTATCGTGTCTCCCCAAAGATCATAAGTAAAGTTGTTGAGGTCAATTACTCCCGCCATTACGGAACCGCTATGGATGCCGATACGGATATTGAAGTTTTGGTTATTCTCAGTATTAAATAGAGCGATCGCAGTTTGCATGTGCAATGCCATTTGGGCGATCGCTTGAGCATGATCTAGGCGGCGTGTGGGTAAGCCACCAACTACCATATAAGCATCGTTAATGGTTTTGATTCTCTCTAAACCATCTTGTTCGGTGAGGCGATCAAAAGCTGAGAAAATTTGGTTGAGTAAGTTTACCACTTGAATTGCACTCATAGAAGCAGTAATTTCGGTAAAGCCGACAATATCTGCAAATAAAACTGTGACATCAGCAAAGTCTTCGGCAATGTTAGCTGGTTCTTGTTTCAAAGGTTTGGAGATTGCGGCTGGCAAAATATTCAGCAATAAACGTTCGGTTTCTTCTTGCTGATGGCGCAGCGCTTCTTCTGCTGCTAGTCGCTGGGTGACAGTGCGAAAAATGCCGCGAACCGCAACTGGATGACCTTCGACAAATTTACAGTTAACATTACCTTCTAAAAAGATTGTTTGACCGTCTTTAGTCACGAATGCGGATTTTATTTGATTGAACTTTTCTCCTGACAGCAGGCGATAAAACCTTTGCAAACAGTCTTGTTTACACTCTGGATGTATAATATCGAAAACAGTCATATTCACAATTTCAGCTTCGCTATATCCCAAAGTTTCTTGCCATGCACGATTCACATACAAAAAACGACCAGAGGCATTGACGGATTGAATCAGGTCATTAGCATTTTCAAATAAATCTCGATATCGTTCTTCACTTTCTACAAGTGAATCTTCTGCTTGTTTGCGTTTGATAAACTGGGCGATTTGACTACCAATCGAACCCGCCAATTGCAATAGGTCTTTATCTTTTGGTTGTACGTCCCGGCTAAAGAAAACCATCACTCCTAAGATTTCACTATCGTCTAAGATGGGGAAGCCAAAAGCTGCGTGTAATCCAGCCTCAGCAGCAGGTTGCGATCGCCGAGTGTCTCCATCTTTTGTGATATCTTGAATCCACAAGGGCAAACGTCTGATCCAAATTCGACCAGGTAAGCCAACACCAGATTTATAGGTAGTTTGCCAGGTGATTGCTTTAAACTCTCGTACAGAAATTACTCGACTTGACCAAATTTCCACACACCTTAATACTGCATTAATACTGTCTCCCTGTACCGATGTGCCAATATATTGACTTGCTGTCCAAAGTTCGCCTAAATCCCATCCCAAATTTTGACAAATCGACTGCAAAATTTGCGGAATTCCCTGCTTTACACTTTGGGATTCTGATAATATCCGAGTGATAGCATACTGGGTACTTGTACGCTGTTCCCGGTGCTGCCGAGCAGTAATATCCCGACCAATGTAGACAATATCTTCTAATCCTTTGATCTTTTTCGGAATTACTGAACAAGAAAAAGCAATTAACCGTTTTTCTCTAGTTTTAGTTCGACAAACTACCTCGAAATTTTGGGAATTTTGCTTAAAAGAAGAATCTCGATAAATGGCTTGTGTTAATACTTGATTATCATCAATTATCAGTGACATTGGTTGATTAATTAATTCTTCTTCACTAAAACCAAATAATTTTTGAGCAGCACGATTTACTTTTTTTATTTCTCCTAAATTACTGGTTATAAATAAAGCATCTGCAATTGCAGTAATTACTTGTTCCATGTAATTTTTGTATGATATTAAAGCACTTGATAGCAGATTTTTTTATTGGCTTGCTGTGCTAAGTTTTATTTTAAAACTAGCACATCCTCAATTACAAAAATTAATTTATTATATTGTTTGCTGATAATCTAAATAGATATCTATATATAATAAATATACTTTCTGCTCTAAATATCGTCCAATTGCTTGTAATTAAAATAGTTCTTACTCCCCTTACAGGACAGCTTTTAAGATATTTTCAAGCCCTATAAACTCAATAAAACTTAGCCTGACATCTTTTTTGCGTATCACCTCCTCACAACGTTCTTTAAACCGTTGTACTTGCTCAAATGTACCTATGATGCAGAAATTATCATCCAGTTTTAAGTGTTAAAATTTATGTTGAGAAAAAGGTTTGTTTAAAATAAATCAGTGTAGTTGAGCGAAAACGACCATGAGCAACCTTTTGATTTGGTTGAACAGAATTAAATAAGCGTAAATAATATGTATTCTCTCTTTTGGAGGATTGACAATTGAATATAATTCTGAATGTTGTCAGCAGCTTATATTCAATAACGCGGTTCATAAACGATCGCCATTTTAACATAACCACTCCCAATACAGTTCGGTTAACGTTTTAATATTTTGAACATCCTCCCAACCCCCCTTAAAAGCTTGTGATTACCAAGATTAAAATAAATCTTGGGTTTGCTTGCTATCCCGCCTGGAAATAAATTCTGAGGCTAATATTGCATTCCTTTTAAGAGAACTCAATACAAGTTTTTAAGCCATGTAGATGCCTATCCTCTGTAAAAAGAAAAATTTTAGTTCACTTGAGTGGACTTTAGCTATCAGCCCAGAACTTAAGTTCTGGGCGGGATATCGGTTAGTACGACACTTTGACTGTTACAAAAATTTGGGTAACAACAAGCCTTTTTTAGGGGATGTCATTGTTGAATGTATAAAATATTACAATTTTGGTGAATTCAAAAAGTAAATTTTTATCAGATGTAATGTTGCACAGCGATCGCCTAAAATTTAAGATTGAGAAAGTCATATTTATAAAGTTAGTCAAAACCCGATGAATCACCAGCGTGCTAATACTCTAAAAGCTGCATTTCAAGTTTGTAATGTTGAACCGCTAGAGGGTGCAGACATGGAGCGTTACTATGTTGATTTATCAGCAGTCCGCAAAACTTCAGCAATTGACAGCGTTAGTACGATTTTAGACTTTCAAGAAGCCGCAGATTTCAGCACAATTTTGTTTACCGGACATCGTGGCTGTGGCAAAAGTACAGAGTTAAAACGCATTCAGAGCCAATGGGAAAAACAATACCACGTAATTTATTTAGAAGTTAACGAAGAAACAGATATTAATGATGCTCGTTATACAGATTTATATTTAATCGTCATCAAACAAGTAGAATTTGAGTTGCGTAAATTAGGTTTAAATTTTGATTCTAAACTTTTGCAAAACTTTGAATCTTGGTTTAAGGATATTACTAAAGAAACAGAAGAAACTGTAGAAAAGTCTGTGAGTATTCAAGGAGAAGCGACTCTGAAACCAGAAGCTCCATTTATCGCTAAATTGATGGTTAAATTACTGGCACAAATTAAAGGTTCTGATAAGCAAAAAACTACTATTCGCCAAATTTTAGAAAAAGACCTATCACGGCTGAAAGCAGATATTAACCTTTTATTAGGAGATGCCTATGTTAAACTCCGAAAAAAATTCCCTCAATATAAAGGTTTATTGATTATTTTTGACAATATGGATCGTGTACCACCGACGATTGCAGAACATTTATTTTTTGACTATGCGGCTCAGTTACAAGAATTAGACTGCACGATAATTTATACAGTTCCAATTTCTGTGCTTTGTTCGCCTAAAAACCCACTCAATCAGTTTGATGGTAATCCTCATATTGTCCCAATGGTGAATATTTATGAATTTGAACGCGATCGCTGCCATTTAAACTACAATCAAACCGGACTAGAAGCAGTCGCCAGTGTGATTGAAAAGCGGGTAGATATTGATGCTGTATTTGCATCTCGCCAGGAATTGCTAGATTTAGCAAAAGCCAGTGGAGGACATGTCCGCCAATTAATGCAGATGATGCGGACTGCTTGTCAAACTGCCAGTACTCGTAAACATCCCAAAATTATTGCCGAAGATATTATCTATGCTGTGAAACAACAGCAATTTAGTTTTGAAAGGTTTATTCCTGAAGAACATTATGCGTTTTTAGCTCAAGTGTGTATCACTAAAAATGTTAGCAAAGATGATATCGGTCAATTAATGCTGTTTAACACTTCAGTTTTGGAATACAACGGCGATAAACGATGGAATTACCCGAATCCAGTGGTGAAGCAAAATGAATTCTTCCAGAAAGCCCTCGCATCCGCACTCACAGCGCAACCTTAGTTCAGAAATCGGGCCGTTTATCGCGCTTAATCAAGAGATATTTGCTGAATTACTCACCTTTGTAGACTTTGCAGAAAAGTTTACGATTGGTTTTGTGGAAATTAATTTTCCCCCAGATGCAGAAATATTAGTTGAGGCGCTAAAGACAAATCCTGAGTGTGGGGATATTCAGTTTGTGAATATGAATTTTTCTGATGCCAATTTGCGATTTCTCAGGGATGAAATTGTCAAAATATTACCAACCATTGAGATAGAATATAACAAAAAATTATTCTTGATTGTACAAGGTTTAGAAAAGTCTATTGGCGTGTATGGAGACTATCCGCCAGTTTTACAAGACCTCAACTTTGTCAGAGATGCTTATAAAAGAACTGTTCCTCATCCCATTCTGTTTATTCTGCCAGATTATGCCCTGACTCGGTTAGCCAAATTTGCTCCTGATTTTTGGGCTTGGCAATCGGGGATGTTTCGGTTTCAAACACCTCAAATTACTAAAGATTATGCGATTAATGAGGCTCAAAATACTGAGAGAATTATAAACAGATTAGAACCTCCAGAAAAGCAAGAGCGGATCGATTTATTACACCGCCTACTAATGGAATATAAACCTACTGGACATCAGCCGACAGGAGAAAACCTCCGCAACTGTAGTAATATTTTGCATCAGCTAGGAGTCGCGTATATAAGTAAGATAGAACCTATCAAAGCTAGAGAATATTTAGAAGAAGCCGAAAAAATAGCTAATGAGTTTCCAGATTCCACATTCCATGCTGAAGTCCTCAATACATTAGGAGATTCTTATTCTCAGCAAAGGCAATTTGATACAGCGATCGCTTATTATCAAAAATCTTTAAGTATTTCACAACAACTTCAGAATCCTCGCGGCGAAACTGCTGCTTTGTTTAAACTGGGGAATGCTTATCTAGACTTGAGACAATTTACACAGGCGACAACTTTCTATCAACAGTGTCTAGAAATTGAACAACAAATAGGCGCTCGCTACTCTTCTGCTAGCACATACCACCAGTTGGGA
>NZ_CALMFY010000155.1 GCF_937863485.1 uncultured Nostoc sp.
GTTCAGAGTATCAACAACTGTGATTTTTTACAAATGATTTAGGATTGCTATAGAGCTTGTTGTTACCAAAAAAGACGCAGTGAACCAGCGCTTTAGGCGGGTTTACTGCGTCTGTTTTATTATTCAGGACTTACGCAAGAACTCTCTGAAACTCTTATTCCTTTGTGTCCTTTGCGTCCTTTGCGGTTCGTTTTATCATGATTTTGCGTAAGTCCTGTTATTGTTGATATAACTTGCGTTCGGGCGGGCGGTTATGCCATCGCAACTGACTTTTTGCGGGAAGGACGCTTGCGCTCTGATTTTTTCTTTAATCCAACCGCTTGGGCTTCGTCGCTATCTGATCCATATTGTCCGCGGATTACTTCTTTCATCGCTAATACAGCATTGTGAAATTCCCATTCTGCTAATCGTGCAGAATCGGTAGCAGCACGGTATAAAGTTAGTTTTTCGGTTTCGGCTTGTTGCTGCGTCAACATATCCTGATAAGCTTGCAGTAAGTTTGCTACAGAGGCATCAGCACGGGTTGTGTCATAGGTACTGACAGTTTGCAAACCGTGTAATGAAGTAATATCTTGACTAATTGATTGAGAGGGCAAACGGCGGGTTTTATCTTGAGTAGGCATATATGCATACTGTTGTAATGGATAAGTTTAATGTGCCCATTACAACAAAAAAACTAACAGTAAATGAGATTTTTAGATAGAACAAAGTTAAGGAAACGTGGGTTAATTTTTGCAAGTCGATGCAATGGCATTGTTAATCAATGCAATGGCATTGTTAGTCGATACGATGCCATTGTCAGTTGATGCGATCGCATTGTTAGTCGATACAATCGCATTGTTAGTCGATGCGATCGCATTGTTAGTCGATACAATGCCATTGTCAGTTGATGCGATCGCATTGTTAGTCGATACAATCGCATTGTTAGTCGATGCGATCGCATTGTCAGTCGATACAATTACAGCAGAATTCAAGTATTTGAACCACATCTGTTGTAGGGGCACAGCAATGCTGTGCCCAAGAGTGCGTGATCTATTTAGTTGAAAATAGCTGTAAGTAGGTAGGTGGGAAAATTTAGAAGTATGTCATTACTACGACTCAGGGGCGCGATGCCGGCAGGCTTCGGATGTGCGCCGGATCGCAAATCCCAAAACCCAGATTCTCTCGTAGCAGTTTCTCGGTAGCTAGGGTAGTGAAACACACGCTCTTAGGCTTTTCAAACATCCTCTAAGATGTTTCCAGGAACCAACGCCTTAATTTTTATGCTTTATAGAATGAGCTTTCTGAGTTTTGCACTCCTTACTAGTGTAAACTCCAACAAGAATTTATCAATTCCAAAGCAGTCTTGCATCATTACGACGCAGACTCCAAGCCCTAGTATTTCCGCTACGGCTGGAAGCATATAACTCAATTTTATCGTTAATTACAAGCGTAAATAGACATGATACAAGCAGCAAATCGAATAATACAGAGCTTATGGTTAGGAAATGAACTATCCTTAATGGAGCAGTTATCTATTAACTCTTTTTTGTCAAATGGGCATGAGTATCACTTATATATTTATGACGATGTTAAGAATATCCCAGAAGGTACGACTGTTAAAAATGGTAATGAAATTTTGCCAGCAAAAAGGATTTTTACTTACTCAGTAGGATGGGGGAAAGGAAGTTATGCAGGATTTGCGGATCTTTTCAGGTATCACCTGCTGAAAATTAAGGGGGGTTGGTGGGTAGATACAGACATTGTATGTCTAAAACCATTTAATTTTGAATCAGAGTATGTAATTGCTTCAAGTTATGAACGGCAACAGGGAGAAGCTGCTAATAATTGTGTTCTCAAAATACCTAAAGATAGTTATTTGGCTGCTTATCTTGTTGAAGTCAGTGACAAAGCTGAACTAAATACTCTTAAATTTGCGGATACTGGTCCAGTCCTAATTCAAAAAGCAGTTTCTGAATTAAATTATCAACAGCATATTGTTGGTCATGAGATATTTTGTCCAATAACATGGAGGGCTGTAAATAAGATAGTTTACAATCAAGAATTACTAACATTTCAAAAGGCTTTTGAATTAGCAAAGGATTGGATAAAACCAATAATTATACCTGATACCAAATCGGGTATGATTACAAAGAATAGCTATGCAGTACACCTATGGAATGAGGTTTGGCGGCAAAATAATTTAGATAAAAATGCAACTTATAATACAACCTGTTTATATGAGCGACTTAAACGCCAGTATTTATCTAGCAATCCTAATTGAAGCATGAGAAAATACCTGACTTTTCACGGGATGTGGAAGTGCGATTCGTTGGTAGCTGAATTCATAAGCTATCCAAGGTGAAGACCTAGAGTAACAAGAGTTACGTATAATATATAATACTATGATTTTGAGGTAAGTATTCTGCATGTAAATGTGTTTACTTATCCTATTTAGACAGTTTCAATATTAATTCAGTACTTATATTGAATTAAACAACGACCCCTTCTAATTCCTCATCTGTCAACTCATACAACTGGCGCAATTTATCTAACTTCTCACTATCAGCTTCCCAGAAACCCCGCCCATGCGCCTCCAACATTCTCCCTAAAATATTGCGAAAAGCTTCAGGATTTGCCTTGCGTAATTTATCCGCCATCTCTGCATCTAAGGCATAAGTATCAGCCGCTTGGTCATAAACCCAATCATCGGTAAAATCGGCAGTACCACCCCAACCAATCAACGCCGTCATTCGTTGGGAAATTTCAAAAGCACCACCAGAACCTTGATTCGCCATCGCTTGTGCCCATTTGGGATTTACCAACTTAGTGCGGTACTCCATTCTGAGCAAATCATCTAACTTACGCGGTGTAGTATCTTTCGAGAAACTTTCCACAAAGCTAGTTGTAACCTTCTTACCGCGTTGTTTTTCTGCTGCCCTTTTTAAACCGCCGGTATTAGCGTAATATTCTTGAATATCAGTTAAACCATATTCTACCGAATCGATTTCTTGAACAATGCGATCGCTAGTTTTCAACAACGTGTTCAACACTTCCGGTCTAGCTTGACCTTTATCTTCTCTCCCGTAGCTAAATACATTGCGACTTTGCCAAGTATTCCCCAACTCCTCACCAGATTCCCAGTTACCATCCACCACGCGATCGTTCACCAAAGAACCAAAATCACCCGCCGGATTAGAAAACAATCTCGCCGATGCATTTTCCACCCCTTGAGCTTTTAAAGCTAAAGCATGTCTTCTAATAAAATTCTGATCTTCCGGTTCATCAGCATCAGCCGCCCGTTGAAATAAATCATCCAACAATTCGATAATATTTACAAAACTATCCCGGAAAATTCCAGACAAATTACCCAATACATCAATGCGGGGATGTCCAACCTCCACCAACGGCTTTAATTCATAACGAACAACTCTACCAGTTCCTTCCTTAACAGGTTCAGCCCCCACCAATTCCAAAAGAATCCCCAAAGATTCACCTTTAGTTTTAATCGCATCCAATCCCCATAACATTACCGCGATCGTTTCCGGATATTTACCATATTCATCCAAATGCTGGGCGATAATTTTTTGAGCAATTTCTCGTCCCCGTTCATAAGCAGCAGGCGAAGGCATCCGATAAGGATCTAAAGCATGAATATTCCTCCCCGTAGGCAAAACACCAGCCCCATCCCGCAACAAATCCCCACCAGGTGCAGGCTGAATATACTCCCCATTCAACCCCCTTAACAAATTCGTTAACTCATCCGTAGATTGCATCAACAAATCCCTTATTAATCTTTCCTCCTCTTCTCTTTCTTCTTTGCGTCCTTTGCGCCTTTGCGGTTCGTTTATTCCTTCCTCCCCCCCAAAATAAGCCTCCAAATACGACCCCAATTCCTCCTGATTCGGTGCTTCCCCCAAAGTATGCAACCCAGAAGAAAACAACCGATTTTCTAAAACCTGCAAATATTCATACAACTCCACCAAATAATCATCAAAAGCATGACCGCTAAACATCCGAACATTTTCCGGAGTAAACGCAATCCCCAACCGTTTAGCATCTGCAAACGGACAATCTGCATCCAACCCAGAATCCACAATTTTTTTACAAATCCCTTCCTTAAGAACATAATTCTTTTGTGGATCTTCACGATACTCCGAAATCAAATCACGCAATGCCACTAATTCCTTATACAAACCTGCTCGTCCATAAGGCGGTACATTATGAGAAATCAATACCCCATAACCGCGACGTTTTGCCAACATCGATTCAGAAGGATTATTCGCCGCATATATATATAAATTAGGCAAATTTCCTAACAAAATATCCGACCAAGAATAACCCGTATTACCCAAAGGAGAACCAGGTAACCATTCCACCGTCCCATGCATTCCAAAGTGAACTACAGCATCAGCTTGAAACTCATTTTGTAGCCATTTATAATAAGCAGCATATTGGGGATGAGGCGTTAAATCTCGTTCAAACATTAAACGCATCGGGTCGCCTTGTATACCCAAAGGTGGTTGTACACCTATCCACACATTTCCTAATTGCATACCACCAATCTGGAATTCATCGCCATAGGTTTTAATTCCAGTCCCCGTGAGAGATTTCCATTGTTTTTCAATACGGGAGATTTGCAGATATCCCAACCATTTTTCTAATGTGCGAACATTGACAGAGGCAGGGATATTCTCCCCGTCATTTAAAGATTCATCCGCCTCTTTCAAAGAGCGAATCAATTCTTCCCCATCATCCGGTAAATCCCCAACGATGTAACCTTGGTCTTTGAGTGCGTGGAGAAACTTCAGCAAACTACGGGGGACATTTAATAATGCAGCTGTGCCTACAGCACCATAACCAGGAGGAAACCCATATAAAATAATGGCAATCTTGCGTTCCGATGCAGGTTTTTGCCGCAAAGCCACCCAACTTTTTACCCTACCAATTAATCGCTGTACCCGTTCAGGAACTAGATAAATATTTTCGCCCACCAAACCACCAAGGGGAACGGTATCAATAGCCCCATCTAATTCTGGTAACGCGTACAATACTACACTTTGCAATCCGCCGACACCTTGGCGCGTCCACGAAGAAATATCTTGAATTAATAATGGTGCAGCAACAATATAAGGTACATTCTTGGCAGTGAGGATGCGCTTTGCTACTTCCACCTGACGCCCTGCTTCCATTGAACCAGCCGGGCCACCCACCAAAGGAAAGCCAATTGTTGAAACGATCGCATCCACTTTGACTGCTTCATTAGATAGTGAGGGAGTCTCGATATTACCTAGTTGTCGTTGCTGAATTTCATAGTCGCTTGTCATCAAATCCCGTACCGCCACATGTCCTTCCACGCCGTTGATGAAGATGGGTAAAGGAATCAACCCGGCTGATTCAAAACTGCGAATCAGTTGGGGAATGTAGGGTTGTTTAGTGATGACGTGTTTTCGGTAAAGTAAAATCCCGATAATCGGTTTTGTAGAGACGCGATTCATCGCGTCTCCACAATAGGTTTTATACCATTCCAAATATTCACGAGGTGATTCAAAAAATCCTTGATAGTCGGGATGCAGTAATCCTATATTAGGGGTTTCGACTAGCGGGGGAATGTCGCCGACTTTTAAACCTAAGTATTTTTCTGCCAGTGTCCAGAATAATGAAGCGACGTTTTCTGGGCCGCCAGCATTCCAGTAACCATAGATAATTAACCAGTTGCGTAAGTCTTGGACTTTTTGCCCTGGCACGTATTTCAGTAGTTTGGGGCCAATTTTTAAGAAGCTGATGTAACCAGCGAGTTTGTCTTCTTCTCGTCCGTTGCTAAATTTGTCGAGGATGAATTTAACTGGTTTGGGCATTCCTTTGGGTTTGTCGCCAATGGCAAAGTCACCCAGCTTGGTTAAACTCATCAATTCCAAAGCTGACTCAAAGACTAGGCGGATGGGAATTTGGGCAATGCGATCGCGCAACCACACAACTTGGTCATAATCAAATAGTAGGCTACCGAAAAACACATCAGCGTCATGAAGTGCTGCTTCTACCTCGGTGCGAATGCTAGTAAGATCGCGATCGCTAAATACCCGAATATCCAATTCAGGACAGCGAGAGTTAGCCAAAAAAGCTGCTTTCCTGTACAAGTCAGCGTTGAACGATTCAAACCCAGCAACCAAGACGATGCGTTTCATGCCTGTAAGCTACGAAATATTTCTTTACTTAAATTTTAAACTGGCTCATAGGTTGATTGTTAAATATCTGCCCACAGATTCCGGTCATTCAGGCGTACTAGTACAGAATGGCGGAAATAAACATACCATTCGATCAGGCTGAAAAGCCTGTGTTATCGCTTTTCTTCCTTCTACCCCTTTGCTTCTGTGCCCCTCTGCCTTCTTGCACTAAGTAGATTTGTCATAGCTTTCTACTTTTACGAAGCGTTATTATCTTAACAATGGGAGTAACTGCTGCATTTCAATTTATTGCAACAATTACCGGATTATTCCCGATTTTGATAAATTATGATGGTTGTGTTTTTTCTTCCAAAAAATCTTGCAATCAGCGGGTTTAACCACATAAAATCTGCTTGCAATGGCCGCAGAAAAACTTATTTTACTTACCAGCGTAGTAATGCTTAAAATAATGCGGACATTGCTAACAAGTACTTCAACAAATTTATTAACAAAACTTTGTCTCTATAATTGGAAGAGTTTTGAACTAGCGTAAAAATAAGTAAGTTGAGGATAAAATCATGAAATTCGGAATTGATAGTGGGCACAATTGTCCACCAGACACAGGAGCCAGGGGTATTAAATTTGAGGATAATTTAACTCTCGATGTTGGTAATAGAGTTATAGCCAAGTTAAGAGCTTTGGGGAATGAAGTTGTACTATGTAGACCAAGTAGTGCTAGTACAGTCCGGGAATCGCTTTCAAAAAGATGTTCTACAGCTAATGGGAGTAAAGTAGATATTTACGTCGCGATTCATTTTAACTCCTTTAATGGGCAAGCTAATGGCACAGAAGTATTTGCAACTAGCGATACTGGCAGAAAAATCGCTAAACCTGTATTAGATGAAATCGTCAAGTTAGGATTTTTTAATCGCGGCGTTAAGAGTGGTTCCCACTTGTTTGTTCTGAAAAATACGGATATGCCTGCGATTCTTGTAGAAGGTTGCTTTGTCGATTCGCAAAAAGATATGAATCTTTATAATCCAGAAGCAATGGCTAATGCGATCGTCAAAGGGTTAACTGGTAAAGTGTCAAGTGTTCCTGTTAACCCCGTACCAGATGAAGAAGAGAATGTAGATACCACTATTCTCAGACTGCAAAAAGCCTTAAATCGACTAAAGATAACCGATAAAAATGGTAAGGCATTAGCAGAAGATGGCTTCACTGGCGCTAACACCAAATCTGCCGTAGAAAAATTTCAGACTATTGTCGGAGTTCAGCCGACTGGAATTGCTGACTCAGCTACATGGAATGCCATAAATTTAATTTTGGCAAAACGAATTCTCAGACCAAACCATGCTGGTAATGCAGTTATCAGATACTTGCAATATCGTCTAGGTGTTGAGAATGATGGCGTCTACGGGCCGCAAACAGAGGTTGCAATTAAGAACTTTCAAAAGCAAAATGGTTTAGATGCCGATGGAATTGTCGGGCCTGTTAGCTGGCAGAAATTAATTGGTTAGATTCAGGGGTAGGTATTATTCAAGGTAGATGAATTGTTGAAGTTGGTATTGGATGTCATTGAGAATATTCCTGAAAAGGTGTAGTAAACTTCCAACCGAACCTGTCCCAGTCTCAGAGCGTTGGCGCAGCCCGCCGCAGGCATCGCTGTTCATTCAGCATCAAGCAATGACAAAGTTTAAAAAGGAGGGTATCGCCTGAAGCTGTTGACCTAAAATAATGAAAATAAATAACCAGGGCGTAGGAAATCATCTCTGCTGCTGACAGGAATATGTTCAACCTAACCAAATTTGTGTTTGATAGCTATCAATTACACTTGGTCACAAGTAATTTCCTATCGCTCTGGTGCTTTTTTGGCGGTGAAGTTTCGCCAAAACTATAAAAGTAAAGGGCTTTTCAAGCCTATAACAATTGTTACTACTTTGTTGTATAGGTAGACACAATTTTTTGGGGTTTCAAATTTATTTCCGATGTCATATCAAGCTTGGTACAACGCTAATCACTGGAGGCTCTAAAAAGCTGTTTTTCTCATTATTCCATTGCCTTGACAATACCTTCAACAAGTTTTTCTTCAGCTTTCCCAGGCTCGATATAGTCACCCACTAAGTAGTATTCAAACAGAATTTGGAGTATCTGACTTTAATAATAATACAAATACGTTGGTGGGGGCATGGCATTGCCATACCCTTACGAGAAATCTATCTGTATCAGGGTTTTCGTGAATTGGTATAAGTTATTGGCGCGAGTCCTCACCACCTTCAGCCAATATTTCCGCAATTTCAGTGCGATCGCCGCTAAAATTAAAGTGCCAATGCTCTGAGCGCCCGTCGAGCTAATTTTACGTAAGTTTTCACAGTAGCGTAAGGCATCTCTAAATCTTCGGATATAACCTGCAATGATTCTCCATCTCCCGGCGTGCTAAGATAGTTGCCCAGGTAGAAGCAATTTTATCAGTGCGATCGCCTCCTGTGCGTTTTCGTTGTGCGGTGAATAGCGCTGTCAATTCATCAATGCGTTCTCCCAGCAGATTTGTTAGCACTTGAGTGGGTAAGTTTACCTCTGGTTCTACCCAATCTAAGTGAGTTTGTCCCAGTCCAAAAATAGTTTTGTGTCCCGTACCACAGTAGGTTGACCTGACAGCGCCGAAATATTGAAGGGCTTTTCCGACTCTCCATCGTGCAGATATGCAGAAAGTTCTGGGTTGAGTTGCCGTACTTGGTCAAGAAACCAGGCATGGAGTCCAATCGTGTACTGAGAGTAGAGGGAAGTCGAAGTGGTTGGCTCAAGATCAAACACTAATCCTACCAGTTCAGTGTTATCTGCCCATGTCGGAAGAAACTCTGACTGTGGCTCGATTTTGCGCCTAGTGGATGTAGCTGCTCTTAGCATTGACGAATGCTATGCAAATGATGTCAAATATTGTATTCAATTTCCATCCCCTTGGGGGGAGGAAGGCGCGTTAATCTAATTATTTTCGTCCCCTTGCAGGGATTTTGTTAGGGGAAAGATTATAACTTGGAAGGTATCTGGCAAGGCTATCTCGCAATTACAGTAAGAATCACTTGTTTCCATCCCCTTTAGGGGAAGTGGTTATGGAAGGTCAAACGTTCAACATACTACCTGAAATCTGTCAAATATTTAATAAATAAATTAACAATTGGGAGCAGGGTAAGTTTATCTGGAGCAGTTTGGCAACTAATTAGAGAAGCATACGGCGATGCCTTCACAGTAGGCATCGCGGATTTTAGATTAAATCTAAAATCCCAAATCGAGTTACCGATTCACCGCCGCCGCTTCCCGTGCTGCTGTTGCTTGATCTGGGTGAATACCCAAGCGCGTGAGATTAATCCGACCTTTGTTATCAATTTCGCGCACTTTGATAATCACTTCATCGCCCACCGCTACTTCATCCTCAACTTTGCCAACGCGGTAGTCAGCTAGTTGTGAGATGTGGATCATCCCTTCTTTTCCAGGCAGAAATTCCACAAATGCACCTATCGGTATAATCCGAGTGATGCGTCCTGCGTAGACATCCCCTTCGTGCAGCTTGCGGGTCATGCCTTGGATGATGTTTTTGGCTCTTTTGGCCTTGTTCTCATCTACAGCAGAAATTGTCACGGTGCCATCATCTTCAATGTCAATTTTAGCACCAGTCTCCTCAGTGATACCCTTAATAGTCTTGCCTCCAGGCCCGATGACCAGACCAATCATGTCTGAATCAATCTTGATTGTTAACAGACGTGGGGCATAAGGTGAGGTTTCTATCCGCGGTTGATCGATGCAGGCAAGCATTTTTTCCAGAATGTGCAACCGGGCTGCTTTGGCTTGGTGGACGGCTTGGGAAATAACATCCAACGACAAACCGGAGATTTTCATATCCATTTGCAAGGCGGTAATTCCGGTATCCGTCCCAGCAACTTTGAAGTCCATGTCGCCCAAAAAGTCTTCAATGCCCTGAATGTCGGTCAGGATTCGCACTTCGTCCCCATCCTTAATCAGACCCATTGCTGCGCCACTGACGGGTTTGATAATTGGCACACCAGCATCCATGAGGGCGAGGGTAGAACCGCAGACTGAACCCATTGAGGTGGAACCGTTGGAGGAAAGTACTTCCGATACGATGCGAATCACGTAGGGAAATTGTTCTTTTGAGGGTAGCACAGGTAGGAGCGATCGCTCTGCTAATGCCCCGTGACCAATTTCGCGCCTTCCTGGAGAACGCATTGGCTTGGTTTCCCCAACTGAGAACGGCGGGAAGTTGTAATGATGCAGATAACGCTTATGTTGATCTAGCTGCATATCATCGTTGAGGTTTTGGGCATCCCCAGGTGTACCCAGAGTACAAGTGGATAATACCTGAGTTAGTTCTCGGTTAAACAAACCGCTACCGTGGACTCGCTTTGGTAAGACACCAACTAAACAAGAAACACGACGGACTTCATCGAGTTTACGACCATCAACGCGAACGTTATCTTCAACGATTTGCCGCCGCATGAAGTATTTGGTAATATCTTTAAAAGTGTTACCAAGTGCCTTGCTATTAGCAGTTGCGGCAACTCGAATTGGATCTTCTTCTGGCAGTTCCTTAATCGTCGTGACAATTTCATCCTTGACGACATCTAAAGCTGCATCGCGTTCGGGTTTGGTGAAAGTAAATTGCGACAGGATTTTCTTAATCTGGCTGCTAGCGCGATCGCGGATATAATTTTCTAACGTCTGGTCTACTTGTGGTGGTGCTTCTTGCACTATTACCAGACCCAGTTCTGCTACTAAATCTTGCTGCGCTTTGATTAAGTCCCGCACTGCTTCATAACCAAAGTCAATTGCCTCGATAATATCTCGCTCTGGCAACTGATTGGCTCCCGCCTCCACCATGATCACCCCATGTGGTGAACCTGCTACTACTAAATCCAAATCTCCAGCTTCAATTTCTGCATAAGTGGGGTTAATAATGAAATCATCTCCCACTAAACCAACCCGCACTGCTGCCATTGGCCCATTAAAAGGAATCTGGGCAATCAGGGTAGCGATGGAAGCACCTGTAACTGCTAACACATCGGGTGGCACTAACTCGTCCATCGACAGCGTTAAGGCAATGATTTGCAGGTCATCCCGTAGCCATGAGGGGAACAGGGGACGCATGGGACGGTCTATAAGACGGCTGGTGAGAATTGTTTTTTCTGGTGGACGACCTTCCCGGCGCATGATCCCTCCGGGAATCCTACCAGCGGCATATAGCCTTTCTTCATAATCTACTGTGAGCGGAAGAAAATCAATGCCTTCTCTGGCTTGCGATCGCGTAGCCGTAACTAAAACGGATGTGTCCCCTGATTCTATCAAAACCGACCCCCCAGCCTGGGGAGCTAGTAGGCCTACTTTCAGTCGAATATCCCTTCCATCGAAGGATATTGACTTGTCAACTTCTGCCATTCAGTTTTTTTTCCTTCTCTTTCGCTATTCTCTTTCTGTGGCAATCCTAACATTTATGCCCTATGACTGACTTCTAGTACATACAAAGATCAGACTTGTGGTTCAACCCAAAGCACGATACATGATCAGCGCGTCTACCACGTGTTCATCCCCTAGCTTCGCCGCACGCGGAATGCGCCCAATAATCTCAAATTCTAACGACTGCCAAAGTGTAATTGAAGGTATATTAGTTTCAAAGACCAAATTGAACATTACTGCCTCATAGCCCAGGCTTGCTGCTATCAATAGCATTGCCTCTCCCATGAACCGCCCGATCCCCTGACCGCCAAAGCCAGGTTGTACAATAAAACCAGCGTTGCAAATATGGCAACACCGACCGGGAAAGTTTGGCTTTAAATAAAATGCCCCTAATATTTCTTTTGGTTTGTGTGTAGCATCCTGAACAGATGTCCTGACAACAAAGGCATCCTTGCTTAACCAGTAAGTTGAAAATTCTACATGAGATAGAGGTTGCTTTTGGGGATAAGTTTTACCTTCAACAATTACAACATTTAGTAATGCTCTTACAACCTCCTTTTCCTGAGGATGCATATAATCTAGTTCAACCATTATCCCGGTTTTTAAAACTTTAATTAAGAGAAATCTCATTATTAATAATGTTTATTTGCAAGAATTGTTGAAATATTTATTGTATGCAAAATTTGACGAATAAATCTGATTGAGAAGATGCAAAAAGTAGAGTAGTTCCGATTTTAGTTCATGAGTTTTGGGAAAATATAAGTAGTTAGCAAATGGCGATTTTACACGGAAATTGGTTACTAAAAAGTCAAAAGGGTTGTTTATTTATTTGGGGAGAAACTTGGCGATCGCCACGAGTGAATTTCGAGTCTAATGGATCTGGAGATATCCCACTACATCCATTGGCAATGACATCAGTTGAGTTGAGTGAGTGGTTGCCTTCGCAGAACATGGCAATTACTAACTTCATCCAGCAACCTCAAGTTGCTATGGCTACTACTGGGCGAACCTCCAAAGGAGGAGCTACGCTAACGCGCAAAGCCGCCAGTGCCACTGAGATAATGCCAACGCACTCCCAAATAATTGCCCTGCCAACTTATATCCCAGAAGGGAGTAAAGAAGGAACAGCAGGGATTTTCCCTGTACATTCTGCCAGCTTGGGGCTGGATATTGACTCCCCGCAATATTTGCAACCGTGGCGAGTTGAGGGTTTTTGTCTCAACCCCAGCGAGGCGGTAAAATTTCTCGCTGCTGTTCCCCTAAATGCTGCTAAAGGGGAAGATGCCTTTTTAGGAGGAGATTTACGTTTTTGGTCGCAGGTTGCTCGGTGGAGTTTAGATTTAATCTCGCGGTGTAAGTTTTTACCAACAATTGACCGACAATCAGATGGTGCATTTGCTGCTAAATGGCAAGTACTCCTAGACAGTGCTGTAGATGGAACCCGCCTAGAAAAATTTTCTGCGAACATGCCGTTGGTATGCCGCACTTATCAAGAAAGTGCTGAGTTGAAAGAAAAAGACTCAACACTCAGCGCTCACTACTCAGCAGTAGACTTCCCTACCGAACCTCAAGAATTACTTTTAGGATTTCTTAACAGTACGATAGATGCCCAAGTGCGAGGAATGGTGGGTTCCCAACCTCCGATGGAAGCTAAGGCGATGTCTACGACGGGCTACGCCTACGCATCTTTACCATCTGGGGTGCGACAGTGGTTGCAAGTCTTAACCAGTGCATCTGGTACAGTCAATGCAGATGCAATTGAAATGGAACGCCTGGAAGCGGCACTGAAGGCTTGGACTATGCCGCTACAATACCAATTAACTCTTAAAACTTTATTTCGTACCTGTTTTCAACTGCGTTCTCCAGAGTCTAGCGAAACAGATTGGACATTAGCGTATTTCCTGCAAGCGGCTGACGATCCTGAGTTTTTGGTGGATGCAGCAACTATTTGGAACAATCCAGTTGAACGGTTGGTTTATAAAAATCGGACAATTGAGCAACCACAAGAAACATTTTTGCGGGGTTTGGGAGTAGCTTCCCGATTATACCCAGCGATGTCTGGCGACAAGGCGCAAAGCGCCTACGCACCGAGTTTTGAAACCGAATATCCCCAATTTTCTCGTCTCAACCCCATCCAAGCATACGAGTTTATTAAAGCTGTAGCTTGGAGGTTGGAAGACAGTGGTTTGGGAGTAATTTTACCTCCCAGTTTAGCTAACCGTGAAGGATGGGCGAACCGTTTGGGTTTGAAAATTACTGCCGAAACCCCAAAGAAAAAGCAGGGACGTTTAGGGTTGCAAAGTCTGCTGAATTTCCAATGGCAATTGGCAATTGGTGGACAAACTATTTCCAAAGCTGAGTTTGATAAACTTGTGGCTTTAAATAGTCCGCTAGTGGAAATTAACGGCGAGTGGGTGGAATTACGGCCCCAAGACATCAAAACAGCCCAAACTTTTTTTACCACTCGCAAAGACCAAATGGCGCTTTCCTTAGAAGATGCCTTGCGTTTCAGTACAGGGGATACTCAGGTAATTGAAAAATTACCAGTGGTCAGCTTTGAGGCATCTGGGGCATTACAAGAGTTGATTGGGGCGCTAACAAATAACCAGGCGATCGCACCTTTACCCACACCAACAGGCTTTCAGGGACAGTTGCGACCTTATCAAGAACGAGGCGCTGCTTGGCTGTCATTCCTAGAACGTTGGGGCTTAGGCGCGTGTCTGGCGGACGACATGGGATTAGGTAAAACTATTCAATTCATCGCTTTTTTGTTACATCTCAAAGAACAAGATGTACTAGAAAATCCAACACTGCTAGTTTGTCCAACTTCGGTTTTAGGCAACTGGGAAAGGGAAGTTAATAAATTTGCCCCCAGCCTGAAAATTTTGCAATATCACGGTGATAAACGCCCAAAAGGGAAAGCGTTTTTAGAAGCAGTAAAAAATCACGATTTAATCGTTACTAGCTACTCACTTCTTCATCGAGATATCAAGTCATTGCAAAGTGTATCTTGGCAGATAATTGTTTTAGATGAAGCCCAGAATGTGAAAAATCCAGAGGCTAAACAGTCAAAAGCAGTGCGGCAATTAGAAGCGACGTTTCGGATTGCATTGACGGGGACGCCAGTAGAAAATAGGCTGCAAGAACTCTGGTCTATTTTAGATTTTCTGAATCCAGGGTATTTAGGCAATCGGCAATTTTTCCAGCGGCGGTTTGCCATGCCAATTGAAAAGTATGGTGATACGGCTTCTTTGAATCAATTACGTTCATTAGTTCAACCATTTATACTGCGGCGATTGAAAAGCGATCGCGACATCATTCAAGACTTACCAGATAAGCAAGAAATGACCGTATTTTGCGGTCTAACTGGCGAACAGGCTGCACTTTATCAACAAGTTGTAGAACAATCTTTAGCAGAGATAGATTCTGCTGAAGGATTGCAACGCCGGGGAATGATTTTGGCTTTACTAATCAAACTCAAACAAATTTGCAATCACCCAGCCCAATACTTGAAACAGGCGACATTAGAGCAACATAATTCAGCCAAACTTCTGCGGCTAGAAGAAATGTTAGAAGAAGTTTTATCAGAAAGCGATCGCGCTTTAGTTTTTACACAATTTGCTGAGTGGGGTAAATTACTTAAACCCTATTTAGAAAAACAGCTTGGGCGAGAAATATTCTTTTTATATGGTAGCACCACTAAAAAACAACGAGAGGAAATGATCGACCGTTTCCAACACGACCCCCAAGGCCCCCCAATTATGATTCTTTCTCTAAAAGCAGGTGGTGTAGGACTGAATTTAACACGAGCAAATCATGTATTCCATTTTGATAGATGGTGGAATCCAGCCGTAGAAAATCAAGCCACAGACAGAGTATTTAGAATTGGTCAAACCCGGAATGTGCAAGTACATAAATTTGTTTGTACTGGGACTTTAGAAGAAAAAATTCATGACATGATTGAAAGTAAAAAACAATTGGCTGAACAAGTTGTGGGTGCTGGTGAAGAATGGTTGACTGAACTTGATACAGACCAACTCCGCAATTTACTAATACTTGACCGCAGTGCAGTAATTGACGATGATGCAGAATAAGTTCGTAGCGTCAACTTAACTGTATTAACTGTGCCAAACTACTACAAATTTATATTTGTTCGTATGCACTAGACTTCTTGCATAAATATTTTGTAACCTGATGCGTAGGTGCAAATAAAGAGTTAAAAATCGATATTTTTGGAAAGTTTATATTGATTTTTTTTATTTAAAAGTTTCTTAGATATGGATGATCAAGAAGCACTACAGAGAACTCTCAACCGCACCCGTCGCGCCCTCCAGATATTAGAAGAACAAAAAGCTGGTTTTGGGATTCGAGTTCCAGTAGATTTGCAAATCGAACTGGAGGAAAAACAAAAAGAAGTCGCTAGCCTAGAGGCGCGATTGAGTCATCTTAAAAAGAGCATTGGCAAAGTAGAGTCAGAAAGCAAGCAAAAGGAAGTCTTTATCTCCTACACCTGGCGAGATAATCACAGTGAGACATTTGTACAACAACTGGAGAAAGCATTTCAGGCAAAAGGCATTATAATCATTAGGGATAAAAATGCAATTGGTTACAAAGAACGATTTCAAGAATTCATGCAGCGATTGAGTCGTGGCAAATGCGTGATTGTAGTAATCAGCGACCAATATTTGAAGTCGGAAAATTGTATGTATGAACTAATTGAAATTGCCAAGAATGGAAAACTTTATCATCGAATTTTTCCCATAGTTTTAGCAGATGCCCAAATTTATAAGCCTATTGAAAGAATTAAATATGTTGAGTATTGGGAAAAGCAAATTCAAGATTTAAATGACGCTATGAGAACAGTTAGCGCTGCTAATTTACAGGGATTTAGAGAAGAAATTGACCTATATAGTGAAATTCGTAATATGTTTGCTAATCTCATAAACTTGCTGAAGGATATGAATGCTCTGACGGAAGAGATTCATATACAATCAAATTTTGAGGCACTGCTCAAAGCGATCGCAGAAAGTTTAGATGAGTAAGCTAAGAGCGAATGTACGGAGCGTCTGCCAAAGGCGATCGCCCTCAATGATTTGGGAAAAGTGGATATCTTGTTGCTCCTCCTGCCTTTTGCCTTTTTTCAACTGCAAATCCTGAGATTTATTTTTATCAAATCCTTATGGATAATCAAGAAGCACTACAGCGAACTCTCAACCGCGCTCGTCGCGCCCTCCAGATATTAGAAGAGGAAAAAGCTGGTTTTGGGATTCGAGTTCCAGTAGATTTGCAGATCGAACTGGAGGAAAAACAAAAAGAAGTCACTAGCCTAGAGGCGCGATTAAGCCTGTTAAAGGGACAACGCCCGGAAAGTGTGCCCGATAACCTGCCCCGCTATAACGATGTGTTTGTGGGACGAAAACAAGAAATCGCCCGTTGTTTAGAGGCACTTTCACCAGAGGAACGCGG
The DNA here is from genome assembly GCF_937863485.1 of uncultured Nostoc sp. Classification (GTDB taxonomy): domain Bacteria; phylum Cyanobacteriota; class Cyanobacteriia; order Cyanobacteriales; family Nostocaceae; genus Nostoc. The sequence goes on from NZ_CALMFY010000155.1 coordinate 17,076, forward strand.
TTGGGGTGTGGCGATCGATGGTATTGGTGGGATAGGCAAAACGGTGTTAGCGCTAGAGGTAGCACACCTTGCCCGTAAGCAAGCCTTGTTTGATGCCTACTTGTTTGTTTCTGCCAAAACTACCTGGCTCTCAACTGAAGGAGTGCGGCCAGAAACCCTCGCCCTGTCTTCTCTCGATAGCTTCTGCCGGGAATTTGCCAAGGGGTTAGGACAGGCAGATATTGTGAAAATGACTGATGCCACAGAACGCCGCCGCGCCCTTCTAGATGCCCTGCGGGGACGGCGCACCCTGTTGATTTGGGACAACTTGGAAACACTGAATGCAGAAGAACGCGATATGATTGCCGAGTTTTTGCGGAAACTGCCCACCCCCAACAAAGCGATCATCACCAGCCGCCGTCGCACTGGGGAAAGCGCCCTCACTATCCGCTTAGATCGTCTCTTAGAGGCAGAAGCTTTGGAATTAATGACAGAGAAGGGAAAGTCGCACCCCCGTCTAGCCCAGGAACTAAAGGCAACGAAGCCAGAGATATTGACCGCTTTATATGAAGCGTCTGGTGGCAATCCCCTAGCGCTGGATTGGACATTGGGAAAGGTGGCACACAAAGGCTACTCTATCAGTGATGCCCTAGAGCGGTTGCGTAATGCCGCCAAATCTCCCGATCTCTATGGGTTTCTGTTTGCTGATGCCGCCGAAACTCTCTCTGGAAACGATCGCACAGTGTTGTCTGCCCTGGCTGTGTTCCTGACACCAGCAAAAACCGCAGCACTGGCAGATGCTACGGATTTAGCCATCACCGAGATCCAAGTTTCTTTGGAGCGGTTGGTAACACTATCTTTGGTGAATGAGTTGGATGGAGAACGGTTTGGCCTGCACCCCCTCACTCGCACATATATCGTGGCAGCGGTGGGCAAAACGGATACTATCGAGACTGCACCCCTAAGTGGAATTCGATTTGACTCTGCTGCCCAAGGGAAAGTTCTGCGGTACTGGGTGGACTTTGCCCAGAAGTACGGGGGTGAGGACAAAGATGCCTATCAGACCCATGACAAGCTGGAAGCTGAGTGGCAGAATCTAGAGGGCGTGGCGACAACCTTGTGGGAGATGGCAGGTATCCCCGGTACACTGAAAGACCAACAAGCTGCCCAGATGCTCATCGATTTGGAAAATGCTTTGTCTAACTTCCTCCGGTTTCGAGGCTACTGGGATGAGTGGGTACGCTTGGCTGAGTGGCGATATCAGGCAGGAAAGGCGCTGGATCAGTGGAGCCATGCTGGCTGGGGTGCGTATCATGTTGCCTGGATTCACTTGCAACGTGCGGACACAGATCGAACAGCAAGTTCGGCAGATCAGATGAAAGAGATGATGGAACAGGGCGGCAACTTTGAGGATAAGGCTTTTTCAACCCGTGTGCAAGGAGTGATTGCAGAGCGACGCCAGGATTGGGCTGAGGCGGAGCGGCTGTACCAGGAGGCGTTAGTAATTTACCGAAAGTTGGGAAATGAGAAGAGAGAGGCGATCATTCTCACCGATCTGGGAAGATTTGCGCTATTACAGGGACAATATGATCGTGCTGAGTCCTACTTTAAGCAAGGATTGGTGATAGAAGAAAAACTAGGAAATAAAGAAAAACAAGCAGATTCTTACGGCCACCTGGGACTTCTAGCCCTTAACCGCAACCGCCCTACAGAAGCCCGCTCTTGGTATGATCGTGAGTTAGCCCTGGCCCAGAAAGTAGGACAGCAAAACTCGGTAGCTCATGCTCAATCTGGTCTGGCACGAGTTCTGGAGGAAGAAGGGCGCTATGCAGAGGCGCTACCCTTGGCACAGGCTGCCCTGGAAATCCGAGAGCGCCTGCGCTATAGGAACTTGGATTTTTCGCGCCAATTGGTTGAGCGGTTGCAGCGCAAGGTGGGGATGGAATAATTTGTAATTCGTAATTTGTAATTAATTCAAGGTTTTACGCACCTGTATAGTCCCAGAGTTCCAGTCTGTAGGCGTATATTTGCGAAACTGATGTTCTCCCAACGATAACGCTATAGTCTGAGTAACTGTCACAAAACGAGATAAACTCATCCATCCCATAATTTTGAATTGATTTATGACTAATTACACATTACAAGCAAGTCGAGAATGGTGGTCACAACAATGGCTAGATTTGCTAGATTCCTATCGCTTTAAAAAGCGTTTAGAACGTGCTAGAAACTATGCTCGTCAAGGAAATGTTTTGAGCATCGAATTTAAAGGTGCAAAAGTATTGGCTAGGGTGCAAGGTAGTGAAGTAGAACCTTATAAAGTTTCCCTTTCTCTTGAACCCTTTAGCGATGAACAGTGGGGTTATGTAATTGAAACCATGTCCCAAAGGGCAATTTTTGCTGCCAAGCTACTAGCAGGAGAAATGCCACAAAATATAGAAGAAGTGTTCACGGCAAATGGTCTTTCGATATTTCCATTTACCCTTGGTGATGTCCAGAGTAAATGCTCTTGTCCTGATAAAGCAAATCCCTGTAAACATATTGGTGCCCTGTACTATCAGTTAGGCGATCGCTTCAGTGAAGATCCCTTTGTACTATTTCAATTGCGCGGACGCACCAAAGAGCAAATTATCAGCGATTTACGTCAATTACGTAGTGCTAAGATTAAACCCAATACCACAGAAACGCCCGATATTCAACAATCAATTCCTAATAACAAATACTCGGTAAAAATTGATTCTTTTTGGCAATACAATGAACCACTAGAATCATCATTGGTAGTGATTGCGCCGTCCACTAGTGAGATGGTATTAGATGTATTAGGAGCAATCCCCCTAGCGAAGGAAGAGGAAAATACAGTAAATTCAACTTCGAGTGATGTGGTAATGAAGTATTTAAATACAGTTTACAGAGATGTGAGCCAGAAGGCTTTTTTAGCAGCAATGAATGTGGGAGGAAGTTGATATTAATTTGTAATTTGTAATTATGAATTAGGTTGACTGGGTAGTTCAATCTTTACTCTTCCCGCCTTCCCTCACCCATTCCCGCACCGCCCGACGAATTGCCCGTCTGCCATCTGCCCGATTTTGCTCAATCAGTTTTGGCAGATATAGAATTTCTAAAGTAGGAAACACTAGACTCTTCTCTGACTCGACATATTCCCCATCTTGCAAGTGGTAAATCTTTAGTTCACCGGAGTCATAACACCAAAGTTCTGGTACTCCCAAGCGGGCATAAATAGGAAAACGATTCAGAGACTTACTGGTAACATCAATTTCCAGTGCTAAATCAGGTGGTGGATCTTGTCTCAAATCCAGATCCAATCTACCCCGAATCGCAGCTTCATTCTGGAAATAGAAGCAGTTATCTGACTCTACCCCTGCCATTCGGCTTTCTCGCTTCCAAGTAGTCGAACCAAAACTTTCATAGTCTAAATCCAGCATCTCAGCGATTTCTTTGACCGAATCGCTAATTACTTCTTTGTAATGTTCGTGTTCAGGTAAAGGTGTCATAATTTCTAAAGTAGTGCGATCGTAAGCTAACCGTGCTGCCCGATGCTCTCCCAGGTCTTTTAGAAGATTTTCAAACTGTTGCCAGCTAATGTCGTAAAGCATTACTCGGTCTGCTCGATTCTTAGCGACTGTCATTATTACGACCTCTAGAATGTTTTATTGTCCAAACTCTAGCCTAGCCTGTTCTACCAAATCAGCTGTCACAATCTCTTGCTCTGCTTCACGAGCCAACTGTTCAATTCTGGCTCTAGCTTGAGCGCGGACAAAAAAGGGAATATTTTGTAACTTTTCTTTAGCTTCATCTGTCCATCGCAAAGCATCAATAAAATTAGAGTCGCTCATAATATTAATTACCTTGGTAAGCCGCTCAGTTTAATCAATAGATTACTAATTTTCTTATAAAAAAAGCCCTTGCTTTTATGCAAGAGCCTCTAAATTATTTAGCTGTCAGTGATTAGATAAACCTTACAACTTAGTCAAGGTCGTCCATGAACATCACTGGCTCAGTATCACGGTTAATTCCTTTCTCAAAACCACCAGCAGCTGCCCGTGCGCGACCAGCGTGCCACAAGTGACCAACTAGGAAGAAGAATCCTAGTACGAAGTGAGAAGTCGCCAACCAAGCGCGAGGAGATACGTAGTTGAAGGAGTTAATCTCAGTAGCCACACCACCCACGGAGTTCAGAGAACCCAGAGGAGCATGGGTCATGTATTCAGCAGCGCGACGAGCTTGCCAGGGCTGAATATCATTCTTGATTTTTTCCAGGTCAAGACCATTGGGGCCACGTAGAGGCTCCAACCAAGGGCCGCGGAAATCCCAGAAGCGCATGGTTTCACCACCAAAGATGATTTCACCAGTTGGAGAGCGCATCAGATATTTACCTAGACCAGTGGGGCCTTGGGCAGAACCAACGTTAGCACCCAAGCGTTGGTCACGAATCAAGAAGGTCAGAGCCTGAGCTTGAGAAGCTTCTGGACCGGTAGGACCGTAAAATTCGCTAGGGTAAACGGTGTTGTTAAACCAAACATACAGGCAGGCAATGAAGCCCATCAAAGAGAGAGCGCCCAAACTGTAGGAGAGGTAAGCTTCACCAGACCAGATGGATGCCCGACGTGACCAAGCAAAAGGCTTGGTAAGAATGTGAAAAATGCCGCCAGCAATTAAGATAAAGGCAATCCAAATGTGACCGCCGACCACATCTTCCAAGTTATCGACGCTGACAATCCAGCCTTCGCCACCGAAGGGAGACTTGAGTACATAACCGAAGATGACCGCTGGATTCAGCGTCGGATTGGTAATAATCCGAACATCACCACCGCCTGGTGCCCAGGTGTCATACAACCCACCAAAGAACATTGCTTTTGCTACCAACAGCAGCGCACCGCATCCCAAAATAATCAGGTGGAACCCGATAATATTGGTCATCTTGTTCTTGTCTTTCCAGTCATAGCCAAAGAAAGAAGAGTATTCTTCTAAGGTTTCTGGACCACGGACGGCATGATAGATACCGCCAAAGCCAAGGACGGCTGAGGAAATTAGGTGGAGTACACCGACAACAAAATAGGGGAAGGTGTCGATGACTTCACCACCAGCACCAACACCCCAACCCTGAGTGGCCAGGTGAGGTAACAGGATCAAGCCCTGCTCATACATGGGCTTTTCAGGAATGAAGTGAGCGACTTCAAACAAGGTCATCGCTCCAGCCCAGAATACAATCAAACCAGCGTGGGCAACGTGAGCACCCAGTAGTTTGCCAGATAAGTTGATTAAACGTGCGTTACCAGACCACCAGGCAAACCCAGTGGATTCTAAGTCGCGTCCAGCGCCGCCTAAAATATTTGGTCTATTAGAGAGCGTTACCACGTGGTAATACCTCCTCAGGGAATACAAATTGTTCGTGGGGTTGATCTTGAGGAGCCATCCAAGCGC
>NZ_CALMFY010000156.1:0-16350 GCF_937863485.1 uncultured Nostoc sp.
CCAAGTTGCTCAACACACTGCAACTAGACCTTAACAGGTATTGATTTCAACTAAACTTTTCTTGTTTCTCTGAGGTAATTTTTGCTACGTATTATTACTCATTGCAACTGCGTCGGGAGGGGGGTTAGGTTTTTCGTGGGTTTTTCCATGACGTGAAAAGTCAGTATTTATGTAAGGTTTCGGCAGAAGGCAGTATTCGTCCTGCCTCCTGCCTCTCTTGTTAATATTTTGATAGACAGTATGCATTTCTCCTCGCTATGTTACGACTAACAGAAGTAAAGCTCCCGCTTGATCATCCTGAAGATGAGATCAAGTCTGCCATCCTCAAAAAGCTGCAAATCACAGCCGAAGATTTGATCAGCTATTCCATCTTCAAGCGTAGCTATGATGCCCGTAAGAAAGGAGAGATCAGCCTTGTCTATATTCTAGATGTAGAAACGACTCAGGAAACTCATTTACTCAAGCGTCTGAAAAAAGATCCCCATGTGATCGCCACGCCAGACATGAGTTATCGCCCAGTGGCACAAGCACCCAGCAATTTGGGAATTCGCCCCATCATCATTGGTACAGGGCCTAGCGGCTTGTTTGCGGGTTTGATGCTCGCGCAAATGGGCTTCTGTCCAATCATTTTAGAACGTGGCAAACAAGTTCGCGATCGCACCGTTGATACCTTTAACTTTTGGAAGAAAAAATCAGACTTCAACCCAGAATCCAATGTTCAGTTTGGCGAAGGTGGAGCAGGTACATTCTCTGATGGCAAACTTTACAGTCAAGTCAAAGATCCTCAGCATTATGGGCGCAAGGTACTAACCGAACTCGTCAATGCGGGAGCCTCACCGGAAATTCTTTATATCAACAAACCGCACATCGGCACCTTCAAACTGGTGGGAATCGTCCAAAGTATGCGTGCCAAAATCGAATCCCTCGGTGGTGAAATTCGCTTTCAAAGTCGGGTGGAAGATATCAACATCGAAAATGGACAGGTGCGGGGAGTCACCCTCGCCAGTGGGGAATATATCGCCAGCGATCATGTGGTTCTGGCGGTAGGTCACAGCGCCCGCGATACTTTCCAAATGCTATTTGATCGCGGGGTTTACATCGAGGCTAAACCTTTTTCCATCGGCTTTCGGGTGGAACATCCCCAGTCTTTGATCGACCAATGCCGTTTCGGCGCTCAGGCTGGTCATAAGCTTTTAGGTGCTGCCGATTACAAACTGGTTCACCACTGCCAAAATGGTCGTTCCGTCTATAGTTTCTGTATGTGTCCAGGGGGCTTAGTGGTTGCAGCCGCATCAGAACCGGGGCGACTTGTCACCAATGGGATGAGCCAATACTCTCGCAATGAGCGCAATGCTAATAGTGCGATCGTTGTGGGCATCACCCCCGAAGATTATCCGGGAAATGCCTTAGCGGGAATTGACTTCCAACGGCGCTTGGAAGAACAGGCTTTTGAGTTGGGCGGTGGGACTTATGAAGCTCCAGGGCAGTTGGTGGGGGACTTTCTCAACCATCGCCCCTCTACAGCATTGGGCACAGTTAAACCGTCTTATACACCTGGGGTACATTTGGGTGATTTGAGCCAGAGTTTACCAGATTATGCGATCGCCGCCATCCGTGAAGCACTTCCCGCTTTTGACAAACAAATTAAAGGATTTGCGATGGACGATGCCGTGTTGACTGGGGTGGAAACCCGCACGTCATCACCGATTCGGATTAAACGCCAAGAGGATTATCAAAGTTTAAATACAGTCGGTCTTTATCCGGCTGGGGAAGGAGCGGGATACGCAGGGGGAATTCTCTCGGCTGGTATCGATGGTATCAAGGTTGCAGAGGCGGTGGCTTTAAGTATTTTGAAAAATTGCGTAGTTTACCGCCGTAGGCATCGCAAAATCTGAAATAGTGAATGCGATACCTATGGTAAGCTGCCAAGAGTGCAAAGTACAAGTAGTTGAAAGCGTTCAGAAGATCAGATTAAGTGACATACTCCACTTTCAGGACAAGTGCCTTACCCCTAGCTGTCTAATACTTATCCGAACCGTATTGGATGATGACTTAACGAATTGATTTGAGGGATGAGATTCTATTATTCAGCTTACCAAGGTTTCCACGAGCCTCGTCTGGTCCTACATCAATATATTCACCTTTGAAGTTTTTGTCTGCGTAGAATCTCCACTTTTGACCATTGTTGACTTGAATAGCTGAGGCTTTGTTGTTGAATCCAAACTTAGTTAAATCTGCCACAGCATTGTTCGTATCAAATGATGCTCCTGTTCCAATTTGCTGATCCCACAAAGTTACATCTGTTACAGTCTGTGAAGATTGTGCCGATACACTTGTGTGGTGAATGGCAAATCCACTTATGGAACTGGCAATTAAAACTGCCAAAAGTGTGAATTTATTAGTCAGCATTACTGGATTCATGATGTTTTTTTTTATTTTGTAAGTGAAATTTGACTTCTATATATTTATTGGTGTGAGGAATCAATATTATGCAGTTAGTGAGAAAATTTATTTTTGCCGAATTTTATACAGCAAATACACATATACCTGCTTCTATAACTAATTGCCTCTCTGAGTGTAGTTATTCCTGATTTAACACAGAAATGACTTTTATATTGGACAAGCACTAATGTCTTTTTTTAGTCACTACATTAAGTGCATTTATAATAGCTTGATATAACTTTTGATAAGTTTTGCCAACTTGCGAATGTAATACAAATTATTTAGCCTTGGGTGTTTTTATTCTTATTTGTACCCCTAAAGGTTTACAATTAATTTAATGGCAACCTAACTAGTGCGTCACACACTTACAGGTGTGATATTGCATATATAGCAGATTTTAAGTGAGGTACAAAAATACCCTACTCGCACTGTCGCGCACCCTCTCCGATGCTTTGGGGAGGGTTGGGAAGGGGTGTACTTAATTTACTTGCAAAGAACTGTAAACTCCCCACTTGCTGGGAAAATTAATTTAATGGCAACAGAATTACAGTAATGATGAACAAATTCAAATATTTTTCCATCTTATTTTTATATATCCTTTTGATGGACGGAGCGACTGTAAATATTTCTGCCCAGGCTGCTGGAAGTAAAGTTTTAGTAACGGCTCAAAACGAATCTCTTAACAAATCGGATATTGATAAAGTTATCGCTTTTTACGAATGGGCATTTTTAGCAAAATTCACTAGTGAACAGCGCAATGAATATCAGTCAATAAAATTAAATGAGTTTCGCAAAGACCCAGATGGAACCAGAAAAAGCATTGACAATATAATTTCTAATTATACACAAGCTCGTGCTAAGAATGAAGAGGAACAAAGCCGGATTCGGCAGGCATTTAACGGAGAATTTGTAGGGCAATTGCGAAATTTACCGAATGATTCGGAAGCCAAACTTTTGCTGTCTGTTTACGATAGCGCACACGCGGCTGAAACCGCTTCAAATGATGCTGGTGATTCATCTGGTAGCGTTGGAGAGATTTCATCTCTAGTTGGAAAATGGGTTTGGACACATACCGGAAACAGTGCTATAAGCACGAGTGGCGCATATATCGGATCAAACGGTTCACGTTTCACTTATCAATTTATGCCGAACGGAACGGTCGAATTTACGGGAATAATGAACGTAATGAACGGCAGCTGCAACCAGCAAATTTTCCAATCTCGAAAAGGAAAAGCCAGTCTGAGCGGCAGTACGATGACAATTAACTGGTCTCCAGCAACTTTCACTCGTGACTTTTCGTGCGACAGAGCAAACAACTACACAAAAACTCTGCCTGCTGAAAACGAAACTTATCAGGTGAAATTCAAAACCGATCTAGGTCAGAAACAGCTTTGTCTAATAAGTAAGGATGAAACCTGTTTCAGCCCGACAAAGTAGGGCAAATGACAAAGCAAGCTTTATTTCGTTTACTCAACTAGCTAAATTGTCAATTTCAAAAAGGCGATCGCCATACTTACGGTAAACTGCGAAGATCGCAAAGTCCAAGTAGTTGAGAGCGATCGCTTTAAACATATTACAAATCGGAAATCGCAAAATCTGATCGATTCTGTATCAATTCTAATATCAAGCCCCACCTAGATGCTTTCGAGGTAGGGCTTTTGTTTTTATGTCTGGAGTCAATATACAATCATGTATCAAGCGCGATGGCGTACACGCCCTTTCCGGTGGCGATCGCAGTGCAGAATTTACCCGATTGTTAAAGCTGGTTCTTTACAGAAGTTAAATAGGGCTGACTCAGTTTCTGATTCATCTTCAAATACAGCAGAAATGTACCATTCACAGGGCGAACCATTCGTATATTCAGCCCAAGCAATTGTTGCTGTTTGACCTGATAGAATTCCTGACTCACCCAAGCTAAATGAAGCCCACTCCTGATCATCGACAGATACCCATAACTCTGTAATTGTCAGTTCGGTTTTATTGGTAACGGTAAAGGTGAATAGGTCTGACATAAATAGCCTTTTAGCAATAAATAAATTGCAGATTGTCAGTCACAGATCATACTGGCACTTTTTTAAAGCATTTGTGATCTTAACTGTCAGAATCTATGCTCAGAGAAGGGTCGAAGTTTTTTTAGCTCAACTTAAATTTATGAAACAGGATTAAAAATCTCACTGATTCTATATGAGTCTATTGAGATAGCCAATGCTACACAAGAGCGGATTTAGGTCGCGGCTCTCACAAACCCCGATAATACAGTACATCCCCAATGTCACTAAATTTTGAGGCAATGGATTTTTTACTGAGCAGAAGTAGTTGAGAGCGATCGCCTTAAACATACTACAAACCAGAAATCGCAAAATCTGATCGATTCTGTCTTAGTACAGTTTTGCATAAAAGCGTAGCGTTTTTAATGCAGGGGGATGCATTAACAATGTGGCCGACGCATTAACATTGTATCGGAATGCATTAACAATGCGGCCGACGCATTAACATTGTATCGGGATGCATTGGCATTGCAGGGGGATGCATTGGCATTGCAGAGGAACGCATTAACATTGTATTGGGATGCATTGGCATTGCAAGGTATTACCAAATTTAATTCGCTACCAATTAATCAAATAGGACTTAGAGGTTGTTTGAAAAGTCGCAAAGTATACTAGAAACCCCTCTCCAAACCTCTCCCGGAAGCGGAGAGAGGCTTTTAAACCCCCATTCCCTTGTAGGGAAGGGGGACTAGGGGGTTAAGTTTCTGAGATTTAGATGTTACCAAAAATACTTTTAAAACATCCTCTTACGCAATAACTCTCTGAAACCTTATTCCTTTGTGTCCTTTGCGTCCTTTGCGGTTCGTTTTTTCATGATTTTGCGTAAGTCCTGTCAAATATGAACTGTACTTAGTACAACTCATACTTCATTAACTGACAGGGCAGCGTTCCGTTGTAGACTGCAATCCGCTGGGATGATTTTAGTCCAATCGATTGAGACAGTTCTTTGTTGCCACTCAGGACAAACGCAGTCCAGCCTTTGAAGCGTTGTTTCAGGACATCGCCCAAAAGTTTGTAAAATGCTCCCAAATCACTATCTCGCCCCAGGCGTTCGCCATAAGGTGGATTGCAGAATAAAACCCCACTGTCTGCGGGGGCGACAACATCGGCAAGCTCCATTTGAGAAAACCATACATGGTTATCAACGCCGCAGTTTTGAGCATTGTTAATCGCCTGCTCAATCACGTTCTCATCGCGATCGCTTCCCCAAATAGGAGCAGTCAGGGTATCCAGTTGGCTGTCCTTAGCTTCTTGGAGCAGCTTTTCTAAAAGGGACAGATCAAAATCGAGCCAATTTTCAAATCCAAAGCAATCACGAAACAGCCCTGGTGCTATGTTGAGAGCCTTTAAGCTAGCTTCCAGGGGTAAAGTGCCAGATCCACACAGAGGATCGTAGAACATCTGGTTTGGCTGCCAACCCGAAAGTTGAATCAGGGCAGCAGCCAGAGATTCCTTGAGAGGGGCTGATCCAACCGCAGGGCGATAGCCTCGGCGGTGCAAACTATTTCCAGAACTGTCAAGTTTGACGGTACAAAAGTCGCGTTCAATATGAACATTGATCCGTACATCTGGTTCATGAAGCTCTACATTTGAACGCTCACCCAGATTTGACTGCTGCTGGTCAACGATCGCATTTTTGACTTGGAGAGATGTGAAGTGGCTGTGGTTGAGGCGATCATTTTTGCCCGTGACATTCACCGCCAGCGTCATGTCTGGCGTCAAATAGTTTTGCCAATCAATGGTCTGGATACCGCGATAGAGATCCTTGGCATCAAGGCATGGAAACTCATCGATGTTCACCAAGATTCGGAACGGCAGCCTAGCCCAGAGGTTGACGCGATAAAGCAGGGTGCGATCGCCCTCAAAGGCTACACCGCAAAACCCTGGCTTTACGGAATGGGCACCCAGTTGCTCCAACTCCTGAGCTGCAAGGCTTTCTAATCCGCGAGCAACCGTTGCAAAATACTGATTCATCCTCTAATCCAAAGCATTGTCTTCACTGCTGACCGATTGACCAGAAACAAAAAGGTACAAGCCCCTAAATTTATTTATGGGGTTCAAAATCTTTGACTTTTGACTTTTGACTTCCCCGAACGCAAGAGCGTCTCCGCAGGAGAAGGGGCTGACGCACTTTAGCTTAACTCATATCTTGTGACATTCTCTCTCGTGAAGTCTGCGACTATAACGTTAAGTTGGGTACAACGAATTAAGTAACTCAGCATCACAAGCCCCAGACAAACGGAATCAAGGCTGAGTAAGGACACAACAAATATTTTTTGAAAGAGATTATATTTCTTCAGTTTAAGTACTATCTTAAATCAATCAACCCTGCTAGTATCAGGCTGAAATAGTGTTCTTGCACTTTTGAATACAACCCATTAATTAAATATAGTCAGAGGAATAAACTATGACTTTACTATCTGATATTGTTCTGCTACAAGACTTAACAGCGTCAGATGATCACGAATTGGTCGAGTTAAAAGCTGAACTTCCGGCGACGGTAAATCGGTTAACCAACCCGCTTTTAGGAAGTATCTTTGGTCGTGACCTGAAATTTGGTATTGCCTCTTTCAAGGATAAGCCAATTCCGCCTTTCGGCGGTTACGCTGACTATGTATATCAAGCAGAAGTCGCTTTGACAAATAATGTCACAACAGTTAAAGACAAAATTTTTGGCTTTGAAGCTTTTGGTGGCAATGATGGGCCGGAATCACAATTAGACGCACTCTTGTACACAGCTTTAGATAGCGGTGGCAGCCTTGGTTACAGAGTAGGTTCATTTCGTATTGTTTTCCTAGCCACTGATAGTGTTTATCATGTTGCCGGCGATCGGGCAGCAGTTAGTTCAAGTAATACTATTGCCAATAATGGAGATGGTGTAATAGATCCTTATGAAGATTATCCAGAGATTGGACAAGTAAAAACTGCGCTTGAAGCAAATAACATTATTCCAATTTTTCTAGTTACGAGTAATGTTGTAGCCGATTACGAGGAACTAGTTACCAAGCTTGGTCGAGGTAGTGTACTGACTCTTGGTTCTAAAAGTGAGAATGTTGCTGATGCCATAAAAGAGGCAATTGCTCGATCCAGAAATGTGATAAGTACTGATGTTGCTACGACAAATGCAGATGATACCTTTAGTAGGAGGGATTTTTCACCTGGTAATAACGTTATTTTTGCTGAGGGCGGTAATGACAGTATTTCGCTTTCTGGTGTTGCTGGGAACCATTACATCGATGGGGGGGCGGGTTCTGACACCCTTTTTGGTGGATCTGGTGCAGACAGAATAGATGGGGGTAGTGATGACGACAAGCTCGTGGGAGGCAAGGGTGATGATATTCTCTTTGGCAGTAGTGGAAAAGATACTCTGATCGGTGGCAAGGGCAACGATTACCTCCAGGGAGATAGTGGGGACGACATCTTAATAGGAGGCGCAGGTTCAGATAGGTTTGCATTTGCAACAGGATCAAAGTTTGATATTAGGGAACTCGGAGTTGATAGTATTAAAGATTTCACTCCTAATCAAGACAAGATCCAACTATCGAAATATACCTTTACCGCTCTCAGTAACTCGGTTTTCCCAACTGCATTAAATTCCACAGACTTTGCCACAGTGACGAACGATAGTTTAGCAGCAGTTAGTGGTGCTAAAATTGTTTACAATAGCCTTAATGGTAGTCTCTTTTATAACCCCAATGGTTCAGCGGATGGTTTTGCTGATATTAATTCGGGGGGTAAATTTGCACAATTGGGTGCTACCTCCTTTCCGGCTCTAACTACTAATAGTTTTGAGGTAGTTTTGTGATTGATTTAGTTTAATTTTCAACTTCACACAAAGGACTTCCAAGGAATAAAGTATTTAGTCATTGATAATAATCATTGAAGAGTGTGATCAGTCAGTGCTGCACCACACACTTCACACACCCCCGCTATAAGCCAATACGCTTCGGTTAAGGCTATGCAGTCCTAATAACAAAGAAAACAGGAGGCTGTCATCAGGGGCAAACTAAACGGTGTGGTTTTAATGTGCCTCAAGTCTTTACTCATCGCTCTACTTACCTCAATAGCTTACTGTCTGCTTGAGCCACCTTAAAAAGTGAGATTCTCCCAGACAAACTAATTGAACTGAAATTAATCTATAATTTTCTAAAATCAATCATTGTCTGACGATAGGCATCTGGCAATCCTGTATCAAAACACTTGCCTTTAACAACATATCCTGTCATTCCCTCTTCCTGACGCAATCCTTCAAGACAGGATGTTAACTGAAATTCGCCTCGTTCTCGGAAATTTTTGTTGATGTGTTCTGCTAGAAAGTCAAAAATTTTCGGCGTTAGTAAATATAAGCCAAATATACATAAAAACTCATTTTCTGACATTCCCTCTACACGCAAATGCTGTTGTGCATACTCAATATTAGGCTTTTCATAGAGTTGTGTAACTTCCAGAATCGAGTTTATATCTTGCCAAACTCCTGTTACACATCCAGCTTTATGAATAATCTCTGCTGGCATTGTAGTTAAGCCAATAATGTTTTGATTAACTTGTTTGTAAACATCTAAAACTTGACTAGCACAAGATTTTTCAGTGTCAGATGCGTAAATGTGATCGCCCAGCATGAGCAAAAATGGCTCATCTTGCACCCATTCCTTAGCACAAAATACCGCATGTCCATAGCCTAATTGCTCCTCTTGCAATAAGATGGTAATTCTGCCACCTAAATCTTCGAGATATCGGCTATATTCTTGATTTTGCGGTGAAAGTTTATCTAAAAGTTCTTTTTTGGGTGGGTTTTTCAATAAATCTTCAAAAATTTCTTTGTCATCTGGCTGCACCACGATCGCCACTTCTGCAATTCCAGCACTGATTGCTTCTTCAATAATTGCAAGAATGACAGGTTTTGCCTTGCCATCTTGATCAATAATCGGGAAAAGTTCTTTTTTCACAACTTTAGTAGCTGGAAACAACCGAGTGCCAAAACCAGCTACCGGAATCACAGCTTTTCTAACTTGATTTTTCTGCATAAGCAGTTCATCACCCCAACTTCTCAAACAACTCTGCCAACACCACATTAGAAAACAAAAATCCTTGGGGATCAATCAAACGCAACCTTCCGTCTGCAACTTCCACCCAACCTCTCTCAAAATACCCTTGCAAACACTTGCAAATCTCTTCTACCTTCTCTTCCCCAAACGCCTGTGCCAACGCCACCAAACTCAAACCCTCCGCCAAACGCAACCCCAACATTAACGTCTCTAACAATACTTCCTTTGGGGGAGTCAGATCACAATCAATCACACCGCCAGCTTTCACCCACTGGTAATACTCCCTAGTCTTGCGCGGACGAGTGAAGCGCTTCCCCTGAACATAACTCGCCGCACCCATCCCAAAGCCGTAGTAAGGGCGGTTTTCCCAATAGACTCGATTATGCCGACACTGATGACCAAGTTGGGCATAATTGGAAATTTCATAATGCTCATAACCTGAACTAGTCAAAACCTGCTGCCCCATCTGGTACATTTTGACTGTGGCTTCATCCGTAGGCATTGGAGTATCACCAGGTTTGTAGTAACGACCAAAGGCTGTACCTGGTTCGATGGTAAGATCATAGATTGAAATGTGAGTGGGTAAAAGCGCCACCGCTTTTGTTAGGGAATCCTGCCATTGATCCAAAGACTGATGCGGCAACCCGGAAATTAAGTCTAAACTAAATTCGGGAACCTCAACTTGGTGGATTAGTTCCACAGCTGCAAAAATATCTTCAACTGAGTGCGATCGCCCCGCCCTTTGCAATAATTCTGATTGAAAGGCTTGTACACCTAGACTTACTCGGTTCACGCCCACATTGCGATAGCCTGCTATATGTGCTAAATCAAAGGTGGCTGGGTCTATTTCCATAGAAATTTCTGCCCCAGATGCAATACCAAAACGCTTCTCTAGCTCTGTGACTATTCGTTGTAGCTGCTCTATTGATAGCAGCGAAGGAGTACCACCACCGAAGAAAATTGTCTTCAGGGGTTGACCCAATGCTGGTGTAATGGCAATTTCTTGACATAGCACCTCAACATATTGGGAAATAGTACCAGATGTTTCGCCCCGCAAGCGATCGCCCACAACAGACACCGGGAAATCACAATAAAAGCACCGCCGTCTGCAAAAGGGAATATGCACATAAGCAGAACTCGCAATTCCAGAAATACTAAATTTTTGACTCATTTTGAGAAAAGTTTTAAGTTAATCCAACTGCAAATTAGAGACAATGAAAATAAGTGGTTTATTTACAAGTTTTTGCCGTTTTACAACGAAACAATGAAAAATATTAAGATAAAAGCCTTTGGTTATAATAATTGCAGATATTGCCCTACTAAACCCTTAGTCTAAGTCAATATTGATGAGTTTATCTTACCGATGAAATAAAAAATACTTAAGTTTATCGGTTAACACAGTTGCAGGAAAACAAGACAACCATGCTTGACGCCATTATCGTTTTCTCATTTATCCTAGCAGCGTCGGGAATAGGGTTCTACAGCATCGAACTACTACCCAATGACACACTAGATCAGGTAACAAATCTTGAAGCTTTACGCTTAATTGTTGCCGTCTTTGCCGCTATTATTGGTGGTGCGATCGGGCTGAGTTTCCAGACGACATATCGTCGCCTAGAATCACAAGTCAAAGAAATGCCTTTGGAAGTGATCTTAACTCGTGCCATTGGCTTAGTGATTGGGCTATTACTAGCTAACCTGATGCTAGCCCCACTATTTTTACTACCTATACCGGCGGATTTTGGATTTATTAAGCCACTAGTGGCAGTTGTCGGCAGTATTATCCTCTCCGTCACTGGTATGAATTTGGCAGATACCCACGGGCGAGGCTTATTGCGGTTCATTAATCCCAACACTGTCGAATCGATGGTAGTGGAAGGAACATTAAAACCAGCCAATACCAAAGTTTTAGACACCAGTTGCATTATCGATGGTCGCATTGAAGCGTTACTAGAAACAGGGTTTCTGGAAGGGCAAATTCTCGTGCCACAGTTTGTCTTGCAAGAACTCCAACAAGTAGCGGATGCTAGCAAAGACCAAAAGCGGGTACGGGGAAGGCGAGGACTAGAAATTCTTAACCGCATTAAGGAAGATTACCCCGATCGCATCCTAATTAATGCAGTTGACTACGAAGATATTCCCACAGTGGATGCGAAGTTAGTCCGCTTCGCCCAAGAAATCAGCGGTACATTGCTAACCAACGACTACAACTTGTCTAAAGTCGCCAGCGTTCAGAAAGTACCTGTTTTGAATGTGAATGATTTAGTGAATGCCGTCCGTCCCAGTTATTTACCAGGTGACAACCTGGATTTGAAAATTCTCAAGGAAGGTAAAGAACCCAGTCAAGGCATTGGCTACCTAGATGACGGCACAATGGTTGTTGTTGAAGAAGGTAGTAGTTATGTGGGTGGTGAATTGCGGGTGGTAGTCACCAGTGCTTTACAAACTACAGCAGGAAGAATGATTTTTGCCAAACCCCAAGCTTCCGCATTAGCGTGAGGGAAATGTCCGGTGCAATTAAATATAAATTGTGCAATCGGTGCAGTCAACCTGCACCGATTATTTATTTGGACTCACCAGACTCAGTTACCTGCAAATACTGTAACTGCTCAATTGATAACCCTGTCAATCTTGCTATCTGTTCTAATGGCATACCAGTATTAAAAAGATTGCTTGCCACTTCAAGTAAAGCTTCAGCTTTCCCTTCAGCTTTCCCTTCAGCTTTCCCTTCTTGTAAAATATCTTGATAAATTGCTGACTCGCGCATAATATCTGACCTCAAAACTCGTCTAATAACCTCTTTGTCTAATACTAAACCAGCTAAAATCGCCGTGGAAGCAGCAATATTACTTTGAGTTCTTGATTCTCTAATACCGTTAATTTCCCGTGCCACTTCGTTAAGTATGACTTCTGGATCAATTGTACTACTCAACACCGCCAAAGGTAAAAGTCCAGGTGTTCGCAGGAATACTTCGGTTGGTTGTTCCCAAAGTCTGATAACTGCAAATTCATGGCGTGTTCCAGAAATTGTAAATGTATTTTGTTGCACCAAATTTGAATTTGTCTGCTTGAGGTAAATCACAACTTGGTGCATTGCTTTGTCTGGAAAACGGCGATATACTCGCAACCGATAGTCAATCATCCGAAAAGGAATTTCCGTATCCACTTGGGTTTGAAATTCCAAATGTAATATGCTTTGCTCTGACTGTAGCAGAATTAGGGCATCAGCGCGAATAGGTTCAAGAGATAATTCTTTTGGACTTAGTTCTGTGAAAATAATGGGTTCGCCTAATAACCAAGTGGCGAAGTCGCTGGAGAAATTTTCAGCTAAAAATTTGCAGATATTGTCAAACATTTGAGAATTTTACCAAATAGCTCGCTCATTTGCTATTTATTTAAAACTCTTTAATCCAAACATCTATATATTCTAATTTTCATAAATCTCTAATGGTAAATTATCTGGGTCTTGAAAAAAAGTAAATTTTTTACCTGTAATTTCATCAATTCTGATATCTTCTACCTTTAACCCTTTTGATTTTAAATAAAAAACAGTTTGCTCAACATCATCAACTTTAAAAGCAAGATGCCTTAAACCACAAGCTTCTGGACTACTAAATCGTTGCGGAGGATTTGGGAAAGAGAATAGCTCTATTTGAGTATTTTCTGCAACTTTTAAATCTAATTTATAAGAATTTCTTTCGGCGCGAAAAATCTCTTGAATAATCGGAAAGCCTAAAACTTCTACATAAAATTTTTTGGAGCGATCGTAGTCGGAACAAATAATGGCTACATGATGAATGCCAGTGGTTTTCATGTGTACTTCTCAAGCTACTAAACATTTACCTCTAGCACTTCTGGCAGAGTTTTGCTATTTTTTGGAAGATATTCAGCAAGCCTTAATTTTTGCATCGTCCTACTTGGGCGATCGCATCATTGAACTACCTAACCGCTATGAAACTGTTGCCCCGTCAGGGATTACCACTCTCTGCGGCAGTATTGCTACGTGATGCAGGTATCGACACCATCCACGTGGGTGAAATTGCGATGTCTGAAGCTGAAGATGCAGAAATCATTTGTTGCCTGATGTCTAACTTTTCGCATATTTAACTAAAATTTATATTTAATCAGCAAAAAGGCTTATTGCTTTCTCAAAACTTCATATTCAATAAGCAAAAAGGCATATTGCTTTCTCAAAATGCTTGATTGTTTACTCAAAATGCCTGATTGCTTTCTCATTTCAGTAGATTTAGCAAGTAAAAAGAGATATTGCTTTCTCAAACCCCAGTTTGCTTTCTCATTTCGGTAGATTTAGCAAGTAAAAAGAGATATTGTTTTCTCAAACTCCAGTCTGCTTTCTCATTTCGGTAGATTTAGCAAGCAAAAGGAGATATTGCTTTCTCAAACCCCAGTTTGCTTATTTATTTAAGTAATTCACGTATTGATTTTGGTGTATGGTTGAGCCGAAAGCTTGCGATGTCTACGACGGGCTATGACGCTCGTTCGCGCCAGCGTGCCGTAGGCAAGACTCGCTCTAAGCGTTCGCGTAGCGTCTCGTAGAGAAGCCATGCCGCAGGCTTTACGCAACTCTTGGAGACGCTGCGCGTAGCTTGCTTCCCCGTAGGGGTACGCTATCGGCGTCGCGATCGGTTGATTCAGCAAGAATTTTTCAACGGCTTGCTGGTGATGCTGGCTTATTGGTTAAATATAAGCGATTGACAAGGGTTTGAAGCGGTGAACCAGTGATTGAAAACTAAGGCTAAACACATTGATCGAACCACGACTACTCAATTGAATGCACAAGTTTAGCCTGAATCCTCAGATATGAATGATGAAGAATTTGACGAGGCATAAATGAGAATTAATGCCTAAATAGTGTTAATCAGGTATTTGTTTATAAAACAATACAGTTCAGTTAAGGCTTGATCCTCCCTAACCCTCCTTAAAAAGGAGGGAACTAGTACCGCTGCGCGGAAGTCAAAAGTCAAAAGTCAAAAGTCAAAAGTATTGTATTCCTTGCTCTTGCGTCATTTTGAATAGTATGTTTATTTACGCCGTGTTGTACTAGAGCAAGCCTTTTTAAGGGGAGTGTGATCGGTGCATTTACGCGCACGTAGTTTTGGCTCTTGGGGCTTTGTGTGCAGATCCAAAGATGAAGCCAATAACCTTAATTGTCGTTAAGCAAACGCTCAAACTCCGCTCTGACAACTTGGTAACACTCGCAGGTGGTAGCTTCTAAACCTGAGCGGTCAAGGATAGTCATTTGTCCACGAACATAGTCGATTAGCCCCGCCCTTTGAAGAATAGAGGCAGTAAGGCTAACACTGGAGCGATTCACACCTAGCATTTTGCTGAGAAATTCTTGAGTGAGTGGAAAAGTACCTGTTTCTACTCGATCAGCCGTCATCAGCAGCCAACGGCACAATCGCTCTTCTATTGAGTGCAGGCGGTTACACGCAGCTGATTGGGCGATTTGATTAAACAGCCCTTGCGTGTATCGTTGGAGCAGATCGTGCAACGGACTACTTGCGGTGACATGAGTTTTAAATGTATCTACTCTCATCCTCAAACCAGAGCCAGGGACTTGTATAAAACACTCGCCCGGAATCCTATCGGCTCCCAGGAATACTGGAAGACCCACCATTCCTTCATTGCCCACCGTAGCCACTTCGATTGCCGAACCGTCCGTCAAAACGGTGAGCATAGAGGCTACGCCATAGTTGAGGAAATAGACGTACTCAATTGGTTGGTTACGTATGTAAAGGTGTTGTTTTATCTCTAGCGGGACAACCTCCATATAAGCAACAAGACGAGAGTATTCCTTAGAGGGTAGAGCAGCTAGAAGTTGGTTTTTCACAAGTGCAGGATTTTTGAAACAGAGATAGCACGAAGCTGTTTAAGCCAGTCTTATCTGTATTAAATAACCAGCAGCAATCAAGAACCTCTAGCAAAAGGTTTATCTATTGTCAACAGTTTGTATTTGTTGTCTAAATAACATAGAATAATTATATGTTAGTGAGCTAACATAGCAGAGTAACTTGTCAGACTGCTATAGCACTAATTAGATGATCGCTACTGAGCGCTAAACATTCGCAAAGAAAAAATGGCGTTACAACAACGACACCGAATTCTGTCACACTTCCCCAATATTGCTTATAACATAGTGGCGATCGGAGCTTCTGCGGGCGGGCAAAAACCAATCATCCAAATTTTGTCGGCTTTACCAGCAGATTTCGCGGCGGCGATTATTGTAGTTCAGCACATGAATCCTCTCTACCCTAGTCATCTGGCACATATCCTCAGTGGCCATACAGCGTTGCGGGTAGAGCAGGCAAAATCAGGGGAGATAATGCGTCCAGGGACAGTTTACACTTATGTTCCAGATCGGCATTTAGTAGTCGGTGCTAACGGTAAGCTGTCTCTGTTAGAGTCGCCAAAAATGAACTTTGTTCGCCCCTCAGTGGATAAACTATTCATGTCGGTAGGACTTAATTACGGAATGCGGGCAATTGCTGTTATCCTAAGTGGGTTTGGCAGAGATGGTGCTTTAGGAGTGATGGCAATCAAAAAGTATGGCGGCACAACGATTGCTCAAGATGAAACTACTTCGGAGTACTTCGATATGCCTTCAGCAGCTATTGACACCGGGAAAGTAGATTTTGTTCTGACTCCAGAGGCGATTGCCAAGAGCTTGAGTAGCCTGGTAATGAAGGAATTAGCAGCATAAGGGATAATTTATTAATTAAATAGGCAGTTTTGGCTGCTGTTTGCAGCATTGTGGCTGCACCAGTGCGATCGCCTTGTTGCAATTTCGCCTC
>NZ_CALMFY010000156.1:16450-32602 GCF_937863485.1 uncultured Nostoc sp.
TGGCTGCACCAGTGCGATCGCCTTGTTGCAATTTCGCCTCAGCTAACTGGGTTTGGCGATACTTGGCTTTACTTGAGGTCAGGAATTACCTGAATCAGTCCAGTCTGGAAGGCTTTGTCGTAGGTGATGAGGAATCAAATATTTTTTCTCACTTTGCGCGGCAGTCGCTTCTCCTAAGGGAGACGCTGCGCGAACAAGTCGGGAAACCCGCCCAACGCGCTGCCTTGCCTTGGCGCGAAACTTTCATCCCGTTAATCAGCAACGCTGAATTTTTACTATTCCTGTAAAACGGTTTTTGATACAATTCTAGTTTTCTTCAGGTCTGCTTCCGACAGTTCTTCGCCAGCTTGCAAGCGAGTGGCAGAAGTTTGCAATACTGTCGCTGCACCTTTATCTCCTATTTGTAAAGCGGTTTTAGCTGCTGTTTGTAACATCGTTGCTGCACCAGTGCGATCGCCTTGTTGCAATTTCGCCTCGGCTAACTGGGTTTGACGATACTTCGCTAATGCTAAAATAGATTGTTGCACCTGCGGATTAGATGCCGATTGATACGCCCGCACTACATCTGCATACACTGCCACAAGGGGCGTAAGTAAGCCTTGTTCCTTAACCAACGGGTCATCGTAACGGATTTGCAGATGCCCGATCGCTTGTTTACCTTCTGGCAATTGTCCCAAATAAATATTAGCCAAAACTACCCGTTCTACATCCTGCATCAAATCTCCCAAACGCACAGCAAAGCTACCATCAGCTTCTGGTTCCACTGGTAACTCGATTGTGTCTGGGGCAACTTGGGCAATGGGTTTCAATTCTGCTAATCGGACATTAGGCACTAGAGATAACAGCAAGTAGGCATTAGTTAGCCCAATCGACTGAATCCGTCCAAACAGTCGGCTAAACTGATCCACAGCTTGCTCAGGACGTTCAATATGGGCTAGAGTCCCACCACCGACATCGGCAATTTTTTCCAGTAAATCCTGATTCCAGCTATTGCCAAATCCGAAAGTGTTGATAGTTAGGTTCAACTTGGCAGCCTTTTGTGCAAGTGCAAGACAGCGCTTGTTGTCATCTCGCCCAATATCCCACTTCCAAATCCGCAAACCGCTTTCACCATGTCCATCCGTCAACAGAAACGCCTGGGAAACAGCGCCTCTTGTGCCTTTCATCAGTTCTGTAATTCCCAGTTCCAAACCGTCAGCGATTACAGTACCGCCGCTAGCACTGAGTTTACTTTTAATTTGAGATTTGATGCTTTCAGGGTCTTGGATCTCTTGGTTGGGGATAATGACTTCCGCAGAACCAGAAAAAGCCACAACTGAGATGCGATCGCCTACTTTCAACCGATCTATTAATCTTTCCACCGCCTGGATCACCGTTTTAATTGGTTGTCCATGCATGGAACCACTTCTATCCAAAATCAAGCAGAGGTTAAGGGGCAGATTTTGGTCAAACTCACCAGCGATCGCAAAAATTGTCATTGCCAGTTGACGTTGGCTACTTGTTTGAGCCACATCAACATTATTGTCATTTAACGCCGATAGCAATTTAACTTTCATTGCGGAGGGGTATCTTGCAAAACTGTTTTGGAGACCATCCTGGTTTTCTTGCGATCGCTTTCGGATAAATCTTCACCAGATTGTAGCTGGGTGGCAGAAGTTTGCAACACCGTCGCTGCACCAGTATCTCCCATTTGTAGGGCAGTTTTAGCAGCCGTTTGTAGCATCGTCGCTGCACCAGTGCGATCGCCCTGTTGTAATTTCGTCTCTGCTAGCTGAGTTTGGCGATACTTAGCTAATGCTAAAATAGACTGTTGCACCTGGGGATTCGGGTCTGCTTGGTAATTTTTGACTACATGGGCATAAACTGGGATATTTGGTGTAAATAAACCTACCTGGTTGGCGGCTGGATCATCATAGCGGACTTGCACATTAGCGATCGCTTGTTCACCTGTTGGCAATTGTCCCAAATAAATATTAGCTAAAATCACCCGTTCCGCATCTTTCATTAAATCTCCCAACCGTACAGCGAAACGTCCATCAGTTTCTTGTTGCAGTGGTAACTCAATTGTGTCTGGGGAAACTTGGGCAACAGGTTTGAGTTCCGCTAGCCGGACATTGGGCATCAAGGAGAATAGCAGATAAGCATTAGTCAATCCCACTGTTTGAATGCGGCTGAACAGGCGATTAAACTCATCCACTGCCTGTTCGGGTTTTTGAATATAAGATAAAGTCCCCAAACCAGCATCAGCAATTTTTTCTAAAACATCTTGGTTCCAGTTGTCACCAAATCCTAAAGTGTTCAAAGTCAAATTATAGCTAGCAGCCAATTGGGCGAATTTCAAACAGCGATTGTTATCACCGTGTTCATTTTCCCCGTCGGTTAATAAGAAGGCTTGGGAAACACTATCTTTTTTGCCCTTCGCCAACTCCTCAATCCCCAAGCGCAATCCTTCATCAATCGCAGTCCCACCATCAGCAGATAAGCGGTTAATCTGCTGTTTGATTTTCTCTGGATCTTCGACACTTTGACTAGGTACTAAGACTTTGGCGCGGTGATCGAAAACTACAATACTGAGGCGATCGCCAGGATTGAGTCTATCTACCAGACGATTTGCTGCTTTTTTGACTGTTTCTAGCGATCGCCCATTCATAGAACCACTATGATCGAGAATTAAGCATAAATTCAGTGGCACATTGCGGTCTTGATTTTCTGCGATCGCCGAAATCGAAATTCCCAACTGACGTTGACTATTCAGTTGATTCGCGTCCAAATTACCATCATTCAAGGCAGGCTGCAAGCTAACCTTCATAACTCAAAGTCCCTATTCAGGATATACATATTAATAAATAACTTCAAAGCACCACTTTAACTCTACGGAAAACCTATCTAACACAAATACATTCATATAATCAGAATATCTTAGCTTAATTGGGCAATGCCAATTTTAGATTTTAGATTTTGGATTTTAGATTAAAGAATTAAAAATTATTTCCGTTCATGCTTCGCCTAAGCGTGGGCAAAACAAATCCAAAATCTAAAATTCCGCTTGCCCCGTACCCTTATGGGCCGGGTCAATCCAAAAGACGCTCTCTACGAGACGCTCTTGCTAGCAAAATCCCCGTAGGGGTACGCAAACTCGCTCTAAGCGAACGCAAGAGCGTCTTTAAGAGTTGCCATGCCGCAGGCTTTACGCTACGCTATCGGCAATCTAAAATCTAAAACTGCTTGACTGGATGACAAATTAGATTTGAAAATGCGGTGGTTAACTCAAAACAGAAGTTAGGGAATGTGAATGAATCAATTTCCAAGTTGAGGCAATGTCGTCTAAACGTCTTAGCCCTAGACAAATCTAGGACTTACGCAAAAAACCTCTCAAACTCTCATTCCTCCGTGTCACGCCAGTTGCTTCTCCTAAGGGAGACGCTGCGCGTAGCTTGCTTCCCCGTAGGGGTACAAGTCGGGGAACCGCATCGCCCTTGGCGTCTCCCCTTGGGAGAAGGGCGCACTGGCTTCTCTGTGTCTGGAGTGGTAGCCTGCGGCAAGCCGCTTTGCGTCTACGTTCTTCCATGACCCATGCGTAAGTCCTGAAATCCTCTTAATACCTGGTTCTGCGTCTCCTTTTCGCCCTAAAAACCCGCAGTCGCTACAACTTTGGGAACCAAAGCAATGCGCTGCCTCTTTTTTGCAGTTCGATATCCTAAACCATGTCCACTCAACCCACAATCCAAAGCATATACACCGATGGTGCTTGCACCGGGAACCCTGGCCCTGGCGGTTGGGGAGTAGTTGTCTACTTCAGCGATGGCTCAATCCACGAAATGGGCGATGCATCTCCTCATACCACTAATAATAAAATGGAAATGCAAGCTGCGATCGCAGCCTTACAATTCCTGCAAACATCTCAACAAGCCCAAGCCATCACCCTTCATACCGATAGCGAATACCTGATTAACTGCGTTACCAAGTGGGTGAAAGGCTGGAAAAATAAAGGCTGGAAAAAGTCAGATGGTAAACCCGTTCAAAACCAAGACCTTTTGGAAACTCTCGATCAACTCAATACCCAACAGGTGAAATGGCAACACGTCAGGGGACATTCTGGTAACATAGGTAACGAACGTTGTGATGTGATCGCTCGCACCTATGCTAGTGGCAAAATCCCTTCGCTACAACAATTAACTCCGACAAATTTTTATAAATCTTTACCTTTTACAAATGAACTAAATGTAGCAAAAGTAGCTGATTCTGAGAAAAACTCTAGAGTAATTAACCAAAGTAGACAACAAGTCAGTACTTCTGCACCAGAAATAACTCTTATGGAACCATCAACTGGGCCAATTGCGGCCGCAACCGACGAGAAACCGCCAGAAATGAGGGTTTCGCAACTCCGCAGCTTGGTCGAAACTCTACGTATCGCTGACGAAATTTCTGAAAAAGGCTACTTAATCACCAGTTCTGAGTTAGCAGACTTGATGGATGTCCACGCCAGCGCTGTTACCAGCCGGGGAGATCAATGGCGCTGGCGAAACTGGATAGTGTCACGGGTACGTCGTGAAGGAAATCAAATTCTTTGGGAACTGGAACGCGGGGATCAAGTAGGAGGTGAAGAGGAGTGAGGAGTTAGGAGTTGAAAATTCATAATTCATAACTCATAATTCAGCACTGTATTTGCGTCCTCGCCACTCGCGCGGGGTATGGAACGCAGATAAGAAGATTCGCAACACAGCTAAGGGATCAGCCAAAGGGGAAAGCCAGAATAACCAGCTGCCTTTGGCGCTTTTGCGATCGTAGGAAGGGGCGATCGCAATTAGCATAGCAAAGCGAATCACCACCAAGAATAAATTCAGTCCCACCAGGAGGAGTGGGGGAGTGGGTAGAGACGCGATTAATCGCGTCTGTAGCAAGTATCCGAGTGGCGGAGAAATCAACAAAAAAGTGAGGATAATTAAAAGGGGTAGACCCTGAACAGATGTGAGTAGCCATAAATCTCCCCACAACTGCGAACGAGAAGTTGCATCTTTAAGATCGAGACTCCGCCCCCATTCCTTCCACGTCTCCATCGCCCCTTCATACATCCGTACCTTTAGCACCTTTGCACCATCTAAAAAGCCCACTTTATACCCTTGAGCAGCAATCTTTCGTGCCAAAGTGACATCATCACAAAAAGAACTACTCGCACTGCTATAGCCACCCACAGCAGCTAAAACCGAGCGACGACACAAAAAACACTGCCCATTTGCCATCACCCGTTCTGGCTGCTCTGTATTGATCCCAGCGGGGTCAAATCGGTAAAGCAAAGTCATCAACAAAGCCGGTTGTAGCCAGCACTCTCCTGGATATTTGAGGATAAACTGGGGTGAAAGGGAAACCAGATCATAGCCTTGTGCTTCGGCCGTCTTCACCAAACCAGCAACCAAACCAGGATGGGGTTGGATATCAGCATCCAGCCCCAGAAACCACTGACTAGCCTCAGAGCTATATAGAAAACCGTTATGCAACGCCCAAGGACGCCCCACCCAACCAGAGGGTAAGGGGTCATCTGTGATCACCCGAAAGCGCGGATCTTTCTGCTGTTTCGCTTTTACCAAGTCGGGGGTGCCATCACCAGACTTGCTATCTACAACAATAATTTCCCGAATTTCGTAGCTTTGTTGACTTAAACCAGCCAACAGAGGGCTAATGCGAAGCGCCTCGTTCAGTGTGGGAACAACGACGCTAACCTTACCCAAAAGCTCCGGCGTCGGCTGTTGCGGTTCTATTGGGGGAAAGCGTCTTGGCCCCTTTAGCAGGCGCGAAAACAGAATCGCCGTTGCTGGTACTTGGATAAGTAGCAATAAAAGGGAGATGGCGCTTTCTACTATCAAAGCGTTGTCATTAGTCATTAGTTATTAGTCATTGGGCATTGGGCACTTGTACTGAGCGAACCGCAAGAGCGTCTCTAAGAGTTGCCGTAAAGCCTGCGGCATAGCTACGCTTAGGGCGCAGCCTCTCGTAGAGAAGAGTTGTATTAGGCATGGGGCATGGGGCATTAGTTATTGCCTTCCACTCCTAACTTTTAACTCCTAACTCCTAACTCCTAACTTCTAACTCCTAACTCATAACTCCCCACTCCCCAATCTCTAGGCTATTTCAAGGCAACTTCAACCTTTGCTACTGATACTTCCTTGCTTGCTGATTCGACTGCAACTGGAGTCGGTGTGGTTGAACTCCTTAACCACAGCGCCACGGCGGGAGCCACACCAAGCAATAAACCGAGCAATACAGGGATGGAGAACCCAGCAGCCAAACTTAGTCCGGCGGCGAAAGCAAAGTTAGTTAAATAAACGACTAAGGGGAGATTGAGTTGCGATCGCTCTAATTTAATCGATGTATTTCTCCACAACAATCCTGCCACACTCATAAACAGGGCGCTAGTGCCAAACCAACCTGCATAATTCTGGTAAGGTGTCCCAAAGAAAGCTCCTGGTTGTTCCCAATACCAGAAGGGCAAAGAAGATTGACTCATAGCTGGCTCAAGGGCAAAATCCCAGCAAGTAAAGAGCAAAGCACCAACGGCTATAGCAGTAATATGGCGTCCCCAACTGGGTTTTTGAGCCACTTTCAAACCAGCTCTTGCAATTAAATAAGACGACAGCCCAACATAGAACCAAGATAAAGGAATTGTGAAAGGAACTAGCCCCGCAATCTTATAACCCAAGCCACTCAAGTAGCTATAATCACCAAATGGAAAACCTGTACTGGTTCCCAGTAGTTCACTTCCCAAAGAGATAAACATAGCCGGTAGCATAAATGCTAGCCAGGTTCCTAATCCCAACGTCCGGTAGGCATAAATAGAGACAGCTATTGTCCCCAAGATGATATCAACTACACCACCGCCAGCCATACTTAACTGTATGGCAGTTTCGCCAACCTGCGATAAGTTTAAAATTATTTCGGCATTAGGTACGACCAGTAGCATCCCTACCAGTCCAAAGGCTTTTGACACGATATGACCAATGAGGCATACGCGCTCAACGATAACAAGTTGTCTCATAATAATTCCTTAACAAGATGTGACACGCGGCTACTCGGCTGCTAACAGTTTACAAATGTTTAACAACATATTTAACTACTTTGTGCCGCAATTCTCTACAAACTTGTTTGGCTTTCTTGGGAAGAGCATAACAGCCTATTGATTGAAGCTATAAGAAATATGATTATAAACCTACTAGTTTAAGCCATATAGTCAAAATCTGCATAATTTCATCTGCAAAAACTTCTGGTTTGTTGTCCCACTGATATCCATATGCTGAAAAACTCCTTTCATGCAGGGATCTCCTTCAGGGAGGACAACCATCATAAATTAACCAAGTCCGAAAGTAAAATAAAGTCTTTAGCTAACTCCGACAGAAGCCCCACATCTTACCCGTTCGCAGAGCGTACATTCGCGTAGTGGGCGACCATAGGAGAAGGAAAGGGTGCGTTTGGTAAGTGTGAAGAATGATACATTTACCCGAGAAAATCACGTCAGGGGCTATGAGGTATACCGTAATCTAGAAGTTGTCGATGAATGACTTCTAACTTAATGACTAACAGACGGCAATTTGTAAAAGGGGCAGCAGCGCTTTCTAGCTTATCTTTAGCTAGTTGTGGCTGGAGGCTGGGTGAAGTCCGTGCTAATTCTAATACTTCTGGTCAACGTGACCAACTTTATATCTTTACCTGGACGCAATATACTGACAACCAATTACTGAAAACTTTTAGCACCCAAACT
Source organism: uncultured Nostoc sp. (assembly GCF_937863485.1). Taxonomy (GTDB): domain Bacteria; phylum Cyanobacteriota; class Cyanobacteriia; order Cyanobacteriales; family Nostocaceae; genus Nostoc. The sequence continues at coordinate 24,201 of NZ_CALMFY010000156.1, forward strand.
GGCATGAAAGTGCTAGCAGATGTATATGATTCCAATGATGTGATGCTGGCTAAGTTGCAAGCTGGAGGCGGTGGGACTTACAGCATCATCTATCCATCTGATTATATGGTGCAGAAGATGGTAAAGAAAGGTTTGTTAACAGAAATAAATCACGATAGCTTAATCGGTTTAGAGAATTTATTTCCCCGGTTTCAGAATCCTAGTTATGACCCCAATAACCGATATAGTATCCCTTTTAACTGGGGAACAACAGGTTTCCTTTATAATTCCGAAAAAATCAAAGATGCACCACAAGACTGGGATTACCTTTGGCAAAACCAAAAGCAACTTAATCAGCGGATGACCTTGCTCAATGATGTTCGAGAAGTTATGGGTGCGACGTTACGGATGCTAGGTTATTCTTACAACTCAAAAAATGAACAACAAATCAAACAAGCTTATGAAAAGTTGAAGGTGCTAAAACCTGCGATCGCACGTTTTGACACCGATGCTTGGCAAAATCAAATTTTAGCAGGAGATTTACTATTGGCAATGTGCTATTCAGCAGATGCAGTGAAAATCTCTAAAGAAAATCCTAAACTAAAATATGTGATTCCTCGCAGCGGTTCTTCATTATGGACAGACACTATTGTTATTCCCAAAGCAGCCCCCAATTTAGCTGGAGCTTATGCTTGGATTAACATGATTCTGCAACCAGAATTAGCGGCCAAAATCAGTCAGCGTCTGAGTATTTCTACGCCTAATAGTGCTGGATTTGAGCAATTGCCAAAAACAATCCAAAACAATGCTAATTTATTTCCATCAGAGTCTTTTTTAGCAAATTGTGAACGTGTTACTCCTGTAGGAGAATTTGAAGAGGTTTACGATCGCTATTGGACTCAATTAACTAGCAGCTAAATAAAGTTTGGATTGATTTGATATTTTTAATTCAATCCAAAATCCAAGTTGCGCTGTAAGCACACCTTTGGTGCGATTTAAAATTTAAAATTGATAGAGTTATAAGTGATGAATTTTGAAAAAAATGAGATTTCCAAAATAGAAGAATTGCATCGCCTGCCAGGAAACTGGCTCCAACCTTTGGTATTACTTGCACCATCTGGGATTTGGTTATTACTTTTGTTGGTGCTGCCAACTTTGATAATTTTCGAGTTAAGTTTGGTTGCAGACATCCGGCCGGGAGATTTGGTCAATCCCAACGGATTCAAAAACTATATCCGAATATTTGATCCGCTTTATGTGCAAGTAATTGGGCGATCGCTATTTTTTGCGTTTGGTACTACAATAATTTGTTTAATTTTGGGCTTCCCTGTCGCCTATTGGATTGCTCAGATAGCGCCACAGCGTTGGCGAAATTTGCTGCTATTAGGCTTTATATTACCTTTGTGGACTTCCTCGTTACTTCGCTCCTATGCTTGGATTACAATTCTTCGTCCTACTGGTTTATTGAACAGTTTACTCAGCAATTTCGGCTTGCCTACTTTGGAATTACTTAACCAAAGTCAAGCTGTATTTATTGGCATGAGTTACAGCTTGTTACCCTATATGGTTTTGATTTTATATGCTTCTCTCGAAAAGCTAGACAAGCGGTTGCTAGAAGCAGCGGCTGATTTAGGTGCAAATCCGGTGGAAACTTTTTGCCAAGTAACCGTACCGCAAATTTTGCCTGGAATTGCGGCTGCTTCTATGCTTGTATTCATCACAGGCTTGGGGGATTTCGTCGATCCAGAATTACTTGGTGGTGCTTCTAGTATGACGGCGGCGCGGTTAGTTTATAACCAGTTTCTTGGAGCAACGCAAAATTGGGGATTTGGTTCAGCCTTGAGTATGACGTTAATTTTGCTTGTTAGTATTGCGATCGCGCTTTTGATTAAGTTTGGCGAACCTGCACCCAAACGCTAAACTTTTCGTCACTCACTTATAATAAGGGCATCAAACACCAGCGAGACAACGGTTATGCTCTTACCTGATCTCAAAAATGCGTTACCAACTACTGACGAACTTCCTTGTTCAGACGATACGCCAGTGGATAACATAGACTGAAGGGCTTGGCGAAGCCTAGACCAAAATTTTTTGCCCAACATTTTACTCTTCTTACTCAACTCTATTTGGGCAAATCGCATGGATTGGTACTTCGGAGTAGATATGGAAGTATATCACACCACAGGAGTAAATCCTAGAGTACCTGTAGTGCCAGATGCTTTTTTAAGTGTGGGAGTAGAACGAAAAAAGGGTGGCAAATCACGCAAAAGTTACGCGGTTTGGGAAGAAAATGGGATAGTTCCAATATTCACATTAGAAGCTGAAAAGTTAGCGCAGTATTTACGTTCTCTAGGTGTAGATCCAAATAATCTACCTGGTAATTAAGGCAATAGCATTTCCCAAATTATCAATGATTTGCCACCAGAAGTAAAGGCTTAAAATCATCTGTATTACTGTTAATTAAACCCTTAATTGTAGAGAGAAACTCATGCTCTAAATAAGGCTTAGTCAAGTAAGCCCTTGCACCCAATTCTTGGGCAAGCTGACGATGTTTTTCAGCACTGCGAGAAGTAAGAATTACAACAGGTATTTTTGCTAAATTGGGGTATTGACGGAAATTGCTCAACAACTCAAAACCATTCATTCGTGGCATCTCTAAATCGGAGACGACAACTTGTATTTCTGGATGTAAGTGCAATTTTTCTAGAGCTTCAACACCATTTTGAGCTTGTATTACTTGATAGCCAGATTTTTGCAAAGTCAGAGAGAGAGTTTGCCGGAGACTAATTGCGTCATCTACTACTAAAACAACTTTTGGTGATTTATTATGTGGCTCTTGAGAATAACTGGGTTGGGTTTCTATAGTTGTTGTGGAAATAGATGCAGCAAGTAATGGTGTAGATGAAAAAGTATGTCCTGATATCGGCAAGGCTTTTTTATTTGAGGAAGAAGCTATCGGTAGCGCCATGATATCAAGTGTTGTTTGTTGGATCTCGCTAGACTTTACCAGCAATGAAGCATCAATCACTAAGACAAGGTTACCATTGGCTAAACTACTACAACCATAAATATATTTTGGCGGTGCGATCGCATTTCCTAAAGGTCTAATTACTAGTTCTTGTTCACCAATGATTTGGTCAACTTCCAAAGCAAATGTTCCCTGATTTCGTCGTAGCAAAAGCACCGGATTTTTCGCTATGCTTGGGTCATGAATATTTGATGTGTTGTATAGAGTACCACTATTAAAGAATGAACCATTATAATCAATCAACTTTGAAAGCTGACAGAGACTGACCATAGTCTCATCATTGTCTGTGTTCCAATGCAAGACTTTTTTCCCTTCAATTTCTTTAATCTGTTGATCGGAGGGAATCAATATTTTTTCGATACTGTCCAAAAGAAGGGCATAAACAACACCTTTAGCTTGAACTAGCATTAATTTTTCTGTAGTCATAGAAAAAGGAATTTTGAGTATGAATATTGTCCCTTGGTTGGGTAAGGATTGAACTGAAATTGAGCCGTTGAGTGCGTGCATCTGAGTACGCACAATATCTAAACCCATACCACGCCCAGAAATTTCACTCACTTTATTGGCAGTAGAAAATCCAGGCGAAAATATCAAATCTAAAAGTTCAGGTTCAGCCAAATTAGAAGCAGAGCTTCTAGTTTTTTCTTCAGTTTGTAGGGGATAAAATTCAGCAGCTTTTCTGCGAATTCTGTCTAAATTCAATCCCTGACCATCATCCCGAACTTCGATAATAGTTTGGCTACCCTGATGATAGGCACAGATTTCGATTAAACCTTGTTCTAGTTTACCAAGCTCTCGGCGAACCTGTGGTGCTTCAATACCGTGGTCAAAAGCATTACGCACTAAGTGTAATAAGGGATCGTAAAGCTTTTCTGCGATCGCTTTATCTACTAGTACCTCAGTACCAGTAAGTTTCAATTCTACAAGTTTGGCATGAACATTCCCCAACTTATTTACCATGTGGGGAAAGCGATTCAGGATATTGCCCAAAGGCGACATTCGTGCTTCTACTAAGCTATCTATAATATTAAGAGTTAAATTCTCTTTTTTGTCACTAATTTGAGCAGCTTGCGTCACGAGCAAGTCAAGAGATTCAGTGGTTTCTTGTAGTTGCAGTGTCTCTTCTATTGCTTCATGCAATGTCATATGAAATTCTGTATATATATCCATTTCTAAAGAGTCAAACTTGACTGCAAAATTTTGCGTTTGTTGTGAGGTAATATTTTGTACTTGTAATGGTAAATCACGTAATTCATTTAAAGTTGTTTGGTGTCTAGTTAGTTGCCGTATTAATTGCTCAATTATTTCTTTGACTTGTTCATCTTGCAAACTACGCCGTTTTTGGGAAATCAGCAATTCTCCTGCTAGATAATTGAGGTGTTGCAGCCTCTCTGTATCCACTCGAATAAATGAAGGTTGGCGAAAATTTTTAGTTTGAACATACTGTGATTTATCTTCTATTTCTTTATTGATTTGTGTAGTTAAATCAGGGATGACTTCAATAGCTGTTTCAGAAACATCTATAACTACCTGCTCACTGACAGTTAATGAATCTGAAGAATCATTAGTCTGGATCGTCACGATTTCAACAGCAAAGTTTTGGCTAGCTTCTTCTCCCCATATTGCTTCTAGTAGGTTATCAGTTGTTTGAGAAGATAGAGATTTAGATATTTCTTTAAGAACTAACAGTGTTTGTAATTTGGGGCTATCAAGCCAATTTTTCTCTTTGCTAGTAACAGGAGGATAATTTTTATATTCTTGTGCTACGGAATGAATTCGGTTTTGTAATATTTTAATTACTGAGAAATAGCTGTCAGATGGTTTAATATAATATTGAAATTTTGCAACTGCAAAGAGGATGATTAAGATGATACCATGTCGATAAATATAAAGACTTTGACTATCTTCTTCATCTTGGACAAAATCAAGAAACTTTTTCAGCCAGTTTTCTATATAATTAAGTAGACTTTTTCTTTCTAATGTGGGAACAAGTAAATTCAAACTGATATCTGGCTCTGGGATTTCCATCTTATGATTAAACCAGCCAAAAATGTAGCGAATTACTTTTAAATAAAACTTTGCAGTTGTTGGGTTGACGGATTCGTTTTTATTGTTATCGGATGTAGTGAGAAACTGGTAAAATTGTTCTTCATTGATAATAAATGCGCTAGCAGATGAATTATTTTGCAATTCTCCAGATAACTCATTACTTGCCACTGTCATGAGTTTTTGCAAACCTGGAGAAGTTTCTCCACCAGATGTGCGATCGCCTGCTAGTACCAATTTTTGTGCTTGTTGCAAATCTACAAGGGCAATTTCTGCAATTTGCTGCACCTGGGTGGGATTTGCTTGCAGCGCTGACAGAATTGTTTGGGCAATTTCTCCCAATCCAGGTAAATTTAGAGATTCTGCCAAGCCGAAAAACACTTCAGCTTGAGAGTGTAAGAACTCGATAAATTCGTCACTATTTGGTGGATTATTAACAGCGTCAGCAATACTGTTTAGACGTTGCTCTACTCCCACTTCAAAAACGGACTGCACAATATCAAATCCCAATTCTTCAGAAGTAGGAATATGAGATTCAGCACCAAATGCATCACCCAGTTTCTCTTGCAACTGTGCAAACACTGAAGTTGCTCGATGGAGCAGTTCTTCATCATTAACAGTACTACCTATTAGCTCGGTATTTAATGCTATGCTAAGACACTCATAAGCTTGTAACAAAAGTGTTTGTAATTCGGCATCAACTACCACTTTTGGATTATATAGAGCTTTAAATACATCTTCTAAATAATGGGCTATCATCTTAATTAGTTCTAGCCCAACATTAGCGGCTCCACCTTTAATTGTATGAGTGGCCCGCATTAAGTTGTGAACTTTGGCAGTGCTATAACCTTCTGATAAGCTAAATAGTTCTTGTTCAATAATTTTGACTAATTCTGGAGCTTCAGCCAGAAAGTAGATGTATCCTTGTTCGCGAATTTCGTTATCTGTAATCATAGTTAGGAATTAGGAGTTTAGAGTTAAGAGTTGGGAGTTGAGAGTTGATTAACCAATTGATTTTTCAGTTGTCTTGACTATTGAACTCAAAATCCGAATGATTTCATCTGCATAGATTAATTCATTTGTTAAATCAATATTTACTAAATTAGACTGTTGTAGTAAACGTAGCTAGTATTTAGTTTCTCTAGCTTCTTTATAAGCAATATACATTTTTGCCAATAAATTCTTTCTACTCTGACCTCCACTAGCTTCTTCGACATTTGCGCCAATACTTGTTCCATTGCGTAATAATTGCTTAGAAAGTACATATTCCCGTTGCTCTTGCAGTTTAATATACAGGTGAATAATTTCCAAAGCAAATTTAAAATTCTTCTTTTAAATAATACTTTCTGCCAATTAATCTTCTCCTATTTTCAACTCAAAAATTAGAATTAATTAAGGTTAAAGCATTTTCAAATTTGCGAATCATATCATGATTTATCTAACTAATGCTTTGACCCAATAACTCCTAACTCCTAATTCTTAACTTTTAACTTTTAACTCCTAACTCCAACCTGCTAACTTTTTCTCAATTCACTTTAAACTTACTAGCAGTTGTTAATAGCTCTTGCGCCATCCCTGATAAATCTTGGAACACAGTAGCAATTTGTTGAGATTCAGCAAAAGTTTTATTAGCAATTTCTGCTACATCTTGCATTGATTTAGTTACTGTTACAGATTGGGTCATTTGTTTTTGAGTCGCTGCGGTAATTCGCTCGATTAGCTGACTAATTTCGGCAGTTGCAGAAACGATCGCATTTAAGTTTTGGCGAGTGTCACTGACAAGATTTGTACCTTCTACCACCTGCTGAATACCAGTTTCCATCGCTACTGCAACTTCTCCGGTTTCTGCTTGAATCTCCTGGACTAATTTTTCTATTTCGATGGTTGCTGCTGCTGATTGGCGAGATAAAGAACGGACTTCATCAGCTACAACTGCAAAGCCTTTGCCATATTCACCGGCACGAGTAGCTTCAATGGCTGCATTCAAAGCCAATACGTTTGTCTGTGTGGCAAAATTACCAATCAAATTCACCACTTTGGAGATTTTTTGCGAGGATTCGCTGAGGCGTTTAATCTTTTTGCTGGTTTGAGCAACGGTTTCGCGAATTCCTTGGATTGCTTTTACAGTCAGGTTCATGGCGGTATCGCCAGACTCTACAGTTTGATTGGCTTGTTGCACTGCTAGTTGCACTAATTCAGCATTCGCCACTACAGCTTGAGTAGAGTCCACCATATGTTGAATTTCACCTAAGGCTGCGGTAATTTCCTCAGATTGTTGTTGCGCCAGATTAGTCAGTCCCGCCAGTGAAGCGTCGCTATTGCTAGAAGTTTGGGCAACTTGTTGAGCAGCCCCCTGTACTTGAATAACTATTTGCCACAGCGCTTGCAGAGTATTATTGTAAGCATCGGCGATCGTGCCTAGCTCGTCTTCTGTAATCGGTGCGCGTACTGTTAAGTCGCCGTTGAGGGCGGGTCTTAGGGCTGTTAGAAGTTGAATAGATCGTTGTTGTAGTAACTCCTTGGCTGCCTTTTCTCGTGCTGCTGCTTCTGCTAATTTTGCTGACTGCGCTTGTACTTGTTGCAAATATTCAGTCTGTTGTAATGCCAGTCCTAACTGATTACCAATGCGTGCTAATAAGGTGACTTCCGATTCTTCCCAATCACGAGTTCCAGAATTTTGATAAGCTGCCAGCAATCCCCACAATTGTTCCCCAGCAAATACAGGAACAATCATATAAGCTTTGACTTCAAACTGTTCTAACATCTCAATGTGGCAGGGGAAATGACCCATCTGGTAGATGTCATTTACAACAAAGTTTTCTCCTTGAACATATCGACCTCCCTGAGTTTCTTGTAAGTGGGTATCTTCCCAGACGGTTTTGATATCGGGGCCTACCAGTCTTACCCAACCATAAGCTACTGACTCAGACACAAATTCGCCACTCCAGTCGGGATTAAAGCGATAGACAGCGACGCGATCGCATCGCAGTAATTGCCGTACTTCTTGAGTGGTTATCTTGAAAATATCTTCAACATCGAAGATTTGCCGGATGCGGTTGCTGATCTTTGTGAAAGCTTTCTCTTGTTCCGCTATCTGAGCTAGTTTCTCAGATTTTACCCGCACTAATTCTAGATAGTCTATCTGTGATTTAGCTAGGCTAAATTGCAAACTAGTCTGAACCAAAAAGTTAACTTCCCAGGTTTGCCAGTCACGAGTGCTGGAATTTTGGTACGCTGCCAGCAAGCCCCACAATTTCTCCCCGAAGAATATAGGAACAATTATGTAAGCTTTGGCTTCAAACTGCTCTAAAATCTCAATGTGGCAGGGAGCAAGCCCTACTTGATAGAT
>NZ_CALMFY010000156.1:32702-48592 GCF_937863485.1 uncultured Nostoc sp.
TTAAATCGATAGACTACGACGCGATCGCATTGCAGTGATTGACGCACTTCTTGGGTGGTTGTTTTGAAGACGCTATCTACATCTAAAGATTGTCTGATGCGGTTGACTATCTTAGTGAAAGCTTTCTCTTGTTCAACTATTTGAGCTAGTTGGTCAGATTTTGTCTGCACTTGTTCCAGATATTCCCCTTGTGAGATAGCCACACCAAATTGCAAGCCAATCTGAGTTAAAAAGGTTTCTTCCCAAGGTTGCCAATCACGCGGTCCGGAATTTTGATAAGCTGCCAGCAAACCCCATAATTTCTCTCCAGAAAATATCGGCGCAATCATGTAAGCCTTCATTTCATACTGTTCTAAAATGTCAATATGACATTGAGCATGGCCCATTTGATAAATGTCATTGACCACAAAGCTTTCACCCTTGGCATAACGTCCTCCTTGAGTGTCTTGTAAGTGGGTATCTTCCCAGACCATGTAAAAATCAGGGCCTACCATTTTTATCCAGCCATTACCCACTGACTCAGCCACAAACTCGCCACTCCAGTCAGGTTTGAAGCGATAAACGCCGACGCGATCGCATTTTAGTAATTGACGTACTTCTTGAGTGGTTGTTTGGAAAATCTTATCAAGACTTGATACGTGGAGAATTTTTTCAATAACTTTAGCTACTGATTTTTTTGCCTGTGTTTGATTTTGTAGTTCTTTTTTAAATTCAAAGCTCTGCAATCTGTATGTAAGTTCTGTTGTAATTTGAGATAATAGGCTGATTTCTACCTCTTGCCACTGCCGCGTTGAGTAGCAATTATTTACTGCCAATAACCCCCATACTTTACCTTCTACTACAATCGGTAAACTTAAACTAGCTTTAATTTGAAATTTTTCTAGCAGCTGTTTTTGATAAGGAGTAAGTTGAATCTGATTGATATCGTCAATAACTACAGGTTCTATATAGTCTTGATTGGTATATAATCCAAAAATAATTCCTGGAATATTTTCGCCTAAAGTCGGTGTCCAACCTAGTGTTCTGGATTCTGCTAAAATTTTACCTGATTCCAGGGAAGTAAACTGATAAATCAAGGCGCGATCGCAGCCAATTTTTTCTCTAATCTGCGCTACAGTGATTTTGAGTAGTGTATCAAGGTTTGGCGCTTGGCGCATATGAGTTGCAATGTCTTGCAACTGTCGCCGCCAAATTTTAAATTCCTGAGCGATCGCATTTAATAAAGATATTTCATTACTAGCAATATTCGCTATATTAGCGTCACCATTAATATTTTCTACCTCAGAGATTAGATGCTCATTTGCCTGGCTATTATTATACAAAAATGTCATTTGATTAACCTCAAAACTGGTGATCGGTAATAATTTGATATTTGGCAGGTAAGAATGATCTGGTATTTGGTCATTAAGGATTAGGAATTGTCAAAATACTATGCCTAATCACCCATTCTCAAACGTTCAATTATGAATCTCCCACATGGGAGCTTGGATAATCGTTATCGCATCCAAATTAAAAATCATCTCCTCGGAATCATTAATAAAGTATCCTTGTAAGAAAGGTGAGATTTTAGGATAAAATAATTCAGTAGTAGCGGGTTTCATTTGCTTAGTATCCAGCCATTCAATATCTATAAGCTGTCGCACCAATAGTCCCAAATACTTACCCTTGCTTTCCAGAACAATCCCCATCATTCTTGAAAGTAAATTTGTTCCTTGCGAAATTGGAGGATAACCTAACATTGCCTCTAAATCTACCAACCAAAGCATCTCACCGCGCCAGTTATAAATACCTAAGACGCTACTGGGCATTTGAGGAACCCCACATATTTCTGATAATGATACTTGCAAAACTTCTGTGATGTGTTGTAACGAAATTACGGCTGTATCCCTTACTCCCAAATTGAAACTTAAAAATTTTTCCTGGGTTTCCAAATTCTTGATCCTTTGTCCTTGATGATTTATCTTTAGCCACTATTTGCAGTTATTATTTAATTTAGAAGGAGTGACTTTTATTGACTATTGATTGGATTATTAATTATTAATCAACCGCTTTAAAATTATCACTAATTCCTCTCGATTAATCGGTTTTGATAAATAACCATCAGCGCCCAACATATTACCCCAAATTTTATCTACATCAGTATTTTTGGTAGAGCAAAAAACCACAGGTATTTTGCTAGTGTTGGGGTTATTTTTCAATTCCCGGCAAATTTCAAAGCCACTTTTCCCCGGTAAAATTACATCGAGAAATATTAAGTCTGGCTTATTTTTATCTATTTTGTCTTGAGCCTCTTCACTGCTTGTGGCGCTAATCACAGAATAACCTGCCTGTTGCAAGTAACAGCTGATTATTTCCATATCGGTTAAGCCATCTTCAACAACTAAAACAGTATTCATGGCAATTACTCGTTAAACTTTTATCAGAATGTAAACAAATTAGACATACAAATCCTAAATGATTCCTCGACAAAGACATGTAAGAGACTAGTACAGCAGCACGGTGGAAATGCAGGCACCATCTCAATTAGCCAGATAACTTGCTTAAGCCCCTTGTTCAAGGTAGGTAAACTTCCACCACAGTGTACTAGCCCTAACCCTTTTGCCCTAACCACTATTTCACAACTCAAATAGGACTGGTATAAATACAAAAAATTGTATTTGTCTAATTTTGATTCAATCTTTATGTATTAACCTCAGAAGAAGTACGTAAAAAATATAATTTAATATAAATATATGAATTTTAAATATTTTTATAACCTTAAAAATTTAATTTTTGCTGAGGTGGAAAACTCTAGAAATTATAATAATTTTGTTATTGTTATTCTTGATAAACTAATATAGATAAATGAAGTTTTCAAGTTAATCAAATTCTCTGATCACTAATCATTAAATAAAATTAATAAGAGAGCATTTGTAAAGTAATATATTAAACTTGTAGGGTGTGTTAAAGCGGAGTGTAATGTACCAAAAAAGCATGCTGCATGGCAGCATTTTCGTTTATTTTTTTTACTTCCAGTATCAACGTAACACTACCACACACCCTACACTTAATATTTTGTTTATAAATAGCCTTTAATTCCCTAATTATAAATCTCTAAATTAGATTTATTCTTATCGATGGATACACTCGGTGTAGGTAAATATTTACGTACTATAGCCATCACCTTATCAGCCACTACAGGTTTAGTGAGAAAATCTGTAGAACCAACGACCTTGGCACGAACTCTATCTAAAAAACCATCGCTGCCTGTTAAGATAATTACTGGTGTATTGGCAAAGGCAGATATTCTTCGTAGCTGAGTGCAAATTTCATAACCATTGGCGACTGGCATAATCAAATCCAAGAAAATCAGGTCTGGTTTATCCTGAATGAGGATTGGTAGAGCTTGTACAGCATCTTGAATCTTGACAAATCTCAATCCATTGGAAGTGATAATATCCTCTAGCATTTTACATACCTGAGGGCTATCATCGACGCAAGCCACTAGTGGAGCAGCCCGCTTCTTTGGTTGTGTGTTGGTAGAGTTATTATTGACTTCAGTAACTCCTAAGGGCAAGTCAGGTACTTCTACCAATTCAATGATTCCTTTAAGGATATAGGGAAGCAAGGAACGGGTGAGTGGCAGTACACTCTGCTTCATTTTCACGGCTAAATCTCGCAGAGTAAATTTGCCGTTGATTAAATTGACAAAGTTTTTGTAGACAGATGGACTTACCATCTGCTCGAGTTGTTCTGGTCGCCGTAGAACTGGTGCCAAGTCAGGAGAAAAATTTGCTAAACCAGCTTCTGACCAAATTTTCCACGAGTTTTGCATATGCTTTACAGACATTTCTGCACTCGTGAAGCTCATTGGGGTTTCTAAGATAACTTCTTGGCTACGATTGCAACTTATAGAGGCAAAATTTCCTTGCATAGCTAGGTCAAATAATAGTTCTGCTATCGTGTTATCGACAATAGAGTTAATCTGTTCCCGCTGGATTTTCTGTTTTTTATAGAAGATTTCTAGAAGGCGATAATCCCAGTAATCGATTGATAAGTCTTGCAAACACAACTGCAACTTATCAACATCAATCTGGGGACAATATTGAGCCATATGTCTACGCCAGCGTCGGAAGGGATGAGTTCCCCCTGTTGCCCAAACTATCCGTCCCAGCCGATAGTAAAAAGTCCATTGGCTGCCCTTTGAACTCTTAATATTTAATTTGCCATTATATTGTAGCTGAGTACAAGTTTTAAATTGATTTACTAAATTATTTGAAATAATTTCCCGGTGGGACATAGTTTGTTCCTTTTATTAAAAAGCCAACCCTTGAAAAACCCACACTAGCTGTATAGTGGTCAGCAAATATGTTAATAAGTGCAAAGACATTCGGTATTTGGTATATAGCAGTCTAAATCAAGATTATTAAAAGCAAGCAAGATGGGAAGATAGCAAAATTCCTGCTAGTAAATAAGTCATCTAGCACAGAGTTTATTATTGGCAAACTTTACTTTTATGCTAACATTTAATCACTCCAGTAGGTTGCTATAGTACACCTCATGATAAATTCAGTATTAATATATTATTCTAAGAATTTTATTAGGAAATCCTATCCGTATAAGTTCTGAATTTTTGTTTAAAAAATTAGCAGTCTCTAGAGATTTCTGCTTTAGTTATTGAGATTGACAATTAAATCTTAAAAATATTTATTTAAATTTACTATTCTTAAGTATACCAGCTAATGTCAGCTGTTCTAGGGAATATTATTCTTAAAAAAAAGGCGTACTACTAAGACAAGTAGCAGCCATATAGAGAGTATTTATTTAGGAAAAATTTTTCAAGGTTGCTTGTCGTTTTTGTAGCTCACAACAGCAGCCCTAAGATTACTTTGGTGTTCTGAAAGAAGCCGATCGCCCTCGTCTTTTTCCAAACCAGTCCAGTGCATTAATAACGCTAGCTTAACCCACTTGCCACTACGTTCTAATAAAAAACCAGCAGCTTCCCGACTTAAGCCTGTGAGGTCTTGCAAAATTCGCAAAGCGCGATCGCGTAACTTTTGATTTGTTACCGCCACATCTACCATCCGATTACCATATACCTTACCCAACTTGACCATCACCCCAGTGGAAAGGATATTTAAAGCTAATTTCGTCGCTGTACCAGCTTTCAGGCGAGTTGAGCCAGCTATTATTTCTGCCCCTGTCAATAGGCGAATGTCAATATCAGCATCAAAGCTAACTTGTTCAGCTGGAACACAGGCGATAAAAATAGTAGTGGCTCCCCGCTGACGAGCAGCATGAAGCGCACCGTGGACAAATGGCGTTGTACCACCAGCGGTAATACCAACTACTACATCTAGCTGGGTAATGTGTCGCCCAGCGATCGCCGCCTCACCATCTTCGATGCTGTCTTCTAAATCCTCCGAGCTGCGTACCAGCGCACCTGCACCACCAGCAATAATCCCCTGTACCAACTCTGGGGGCGTACAAAAAGTAGGTGGACACTCAGCAGCGTCTAACACCCCTAACCTGCCACTTGTGCCGGCACCGATATAAAATAGGCGTCCGCCGTGGCGCAAACGCTCTGCGGTGCTATCAATAGCCTCTGCCAACTGAACTTTCACTGCCGCCACCGCCGCGACTGCTTTTTGGTCTTCGCTATTAAACAGCTCCACCAATTCTAGAGAACTGAGCTGGTCTAAGTTCAGACTGTTAGGATTTACCAGCTCGGTTAAAAGATGCCCGCGTTCCTGCAAGTTTGTCATTTGTCCTCTGTCATTTGTCCTTTTTCCTTAGTCATTAGTCATTAGCAACTGACTAATGACTAATGATTAATTACAACAATCCTTCCAATTTGCGACGCATCTTCTCTAGTTCAGAATCAGATAATTCTGGTTCTTCTAGTGGCTGTTGATTGAGGGGGAAGGTGTCTTCAACAGTATCCTCCTTCTGGGCGTTTGCTTGCCAGTCGGTTTCTTCGACGTTCAGTTCTGGGGGAGTGACAACTAAATTGCTGTTTTCTGGGATGATTTCCCATTCATATCCAGCACTTTCGCAAAATTCCTTGATTTCCTCAGCATCGATTGGCTCTGGTGTAGGTGAGGGGAAATCCTGAGCTTCCAACATCAGGGCAAAGCGCGTGGCGTCGTCTTCTGACTCGAACATCAGAATTTTATTGCGATCGCCCTCCCGAATCGTATGAATTCCCTCATTTTCCGTTCGAGCATTAAAAATTAACACAAAAAGACGCATTGGTGTAATCATCTGTCTTTTTTAAGGTCTATTAATATTAAAGTTCTAGGTTGTGCCTTAGCGAAAGTCACAGGAACAATTTATTTTCACTCTATTCAGATTTTCCTGAAAACGCCAATATTATAAGCATAAGTATTGGATCAAGGAAATACCGTAACTCAACAATCAGGTCTTGGGTTTAGTTGGCGTATTCTGGAAATGGCATACTGAATCAATGTGCCAGTTAATGCTTGTGTGTGCCAGCGATATCCGGCAGTTAATACAGTGAAAGCAAATGACTAAATCTCCCAATCAAGATATTCATTTACCGTCCCCGATCCGCAAGCGTCTATGGTTGCTGGTGTTGAGTCGCGGTAGCATTGCCTTGGGCGGACTTTTACTGTTAGGAATTATTGTTGGTATTTGGCGGTTGTGGACTTTTGTCCAAACAGAGTTAACGCCGTTGGCACAACAAAGTCTCACGACTACACTCAACCGTCCAGTAAAACTGGGAAGAGTCACACAATTTTCGTTGACGGAAGTGGAGTTTGGAGCTTCAGCTATCCCAGCGACACCCACAGATCCAGATCGGGCCACAGTCGAAGTTGTAGAGGTGGGTTTTGACCTGTTACAACTAATCTTTAATCACCACTTAAAGCTAGATGTCACCTTAGTCAATCCAGATATTTACATTCAACAGGATGACAAAGGGCGCTGGCTTTCCACTAACATCGTGTCGTCAGGTGAAGGCGGCGCCATTAAAACCGATTTGGACAAACTACGGTTTCGTAATGCCAAGCTGGCGTTGATGCCGCAGAACAGGGGAGCAGAGGGGCATACTTCGACTCCCTTCAACGCCGCTCAGGGCGAGACGCTCAGTAACCAGGGGGGCAAAGGAGAATACCCAACTTCTAACTCAGCACGGGCTAAACAACAGCTATCCGCGAACAAAACTCAGCATTTACCCGTAGGATTTTCTCAAATCAACGGTTCTGCCCAACTTTTAGCAAACAACCGGTTGATCAGGTTTGATGTCGGAGGTCAAGCAGACAGTGGTGGCAGTATTTCCATTCAGGGAGAGACACGTTCCAAGGTGCTAGCAGGCAACTTCCAGTTGCGAGCACAAGACTTCCTGGCTGAGGATATTACTCGGTTGATTAAGTTACCACTGAGCTTACAGGCGGGTCGAGCCAATGGCGACTTGTTAGTTCGGTTGATACCAGGACAGCGGACTTTATTGTTTGGCAGCGCTGCTGTGCAAGGGATAACACTTCAAATACCCAAAGTCCCGCAACTGTTGAGCAATAGCCAAGGAAACCTCCGCTTCCAGGGAACGGAGTTGCAGTTAAACAATGTTAATACCAACTATGGCAAAATTCCCCTAGTGGCTACGGGAATCATCGACACTCAAGCAGGTTTTAAGTTGGCGGGGCGTGTAAATGCGGTGAGTTTGGCTAATGCTCAAGAGACTCTGAAGGTAAAACTACCTGTGCCGATCGCTGGACAAGTACAAGCTTCTTTGCAGATTACTGGATCAACTAAAGAGCCAATTCTCTCAGGTTCAGTTGCCACGATCCAAACTGCCCGGATTGATAAAGTTGATTTTGATAGCATCAGTAGTAAGTTTGAGCTTGTTACTAGTTCCTCTTTAATTACCCTAAAAGATATTCAAGGTAAAGCCAAAGTTGGTGGTGAAATTACAGGCGCTGGCACAATTCAACTTGGCAAAACCCCGCGACTAGATTTAAATTTCGCCGCCAAGAATGTTCCAGGGGATGCGATCGCAAAAGTTTATCAAACAACACCCGCCTTCCAAATCGGCAATGTCTCAGCTACAGCCCAATTAATCGGCACTTCTACCAATGTCCAAACCGTGGTACAGTTTCAAGCTCCTAATGGAACTTACCCCGGAACTGGTGAAGTTGCAATCGCTCCAAATCGCACTGTCTCCTTCCGCAATGTGGCTCTTAACGTAAGTGGTGGTACGGTACGGGCAACTGGTAGTTATGCCAATCAGCGTTGGCAAGCTGTGGCTGTTGCCTCTGGGGTAAAATTGGAACCCTTTGTAGACAAAAGTCAACTGCAAAATGTCTCTTTGGCGGGGGCACAGTTCAATGGTCGTCTCATCCTTTCAGGAAGCACAGCACCATTTGAAATTGCTACGATTCGCACTGATGGTGCAGGAGTTCAAATTGGTGGCGGCACAGTTGCAGTTTCTAATGTCCAACTGCAAGACCAAGGCTTCTCTGCTCAACTTGTAGCTAATGGTGTGCGGTTGGGACAAATATTGAAACAGTCTCCCCCAGCTTTAAATAATCCATTGGCGGGTACGTTCCAAATAGCAGGCAACAGAGATAATTTCAGCCTGAAAACCCTGCGTGGCAGTGGTGAAGGTAGCCTTGCTATTGGCGGTGGAACGGTTACAGCTAAAAATATTCAAGTGGCTAATGGTGTATATCAGGCGCAAGTTCAGGCTAAGAATGTGCCTGTGCAGCAGTTGGCAACAGTACCAAAGCAGTTCCAAGGAGCGTTAAATGGTCAGTTAAACGTCGCGGGTTCTGTTGATTCTTTTAAACTGCAAACTATTCAAGCCAGTGGTCAGGCGCGGGTAAATGTTGCAGGTGGGACTATTACAGCCTCTAATATCCAAGTGGCCAATGGTGTATATCAAACACAAGTTCAAGCAAATAATGTACCGTTGCAGCAGTTGGCAACAGTTCCAAAGCAGTTTCAGGGAGCGTTAAATGGTCAGTTAAACGTCGCGGGTTCTGTTGAGTCGTTCCAACCGCAAACTATCCAAGCTAGTGGTCAGGGACGGCTAGATGTTGCAGGTGGAACGATCGCAGCCTCTAATATCCAAGTGGCTAATGGTCGCTATCAAGCTGTAGTTAATGCTTCAGGTGTGGAATTAAATCGGTTAAATCAGCAATTGCGAGGTCAGTTTGGCGGTCAGTTGCAATTAGCTGGCACGCTAGGATCATCCAAATTAGCTGATGTGCGTGCCGCTGGACAGGTGCAATTATCCCAAGGTATCCCTGGTCTTGAGCGACCTCTGAGGGCTGCGATCGCTTGGAGTGGTGAAAGGCTTACCATTGAACGAGCAACTGCTCCCGGTTTAAATGTTACTGGTAACATATTAGCCAATGCTCAGGGAGCAGGTATACCGGAAATTACTGCCCTAAATCTCAACGTCCAAGCCCAGAATTACAACTTAAAACAGTTACCCATCAATCTTCCTAATCAGGTTGCTGTGGCGGGAAGAGTAGATTTTAATGGTCAAATAACTGGTAAGCTGCCCTTGCCAAATGTGATAGGGCAAATTAATTTACGAGACTTGGTTGTTCAAGATATTGCTTTTGAGCCGTTGTTAACTGGAAACATCGATTCAGCACTGGGACGCGGTTTAAATTTGAACTTGGCAGGAAATAGCGATCGCCTGGCCTTCAATTTAGATGCTAATAATCGCCCTAAATCTTTCTTAGTAAAATGGCAGCAAGCATCAGCCACAGGTAATGTTCAAGGGAATGATTGGGCACTCAAAGTCGCAAATTTCCCTTTACAAATATTGAATTTGACTCCACCACCAATTACTCGACTGGGTGCTGGTAAGATAGCTGGGTTGTTAACTGGGGATTTGCTGTTTAATCAGCAGACATTGGCAGCAACAGGGAATTTAGCGATCGCCAATCCGCAAATTGGCCGAGTTAAAGGCGATCGAATAGCTGCTCAATTCCGCTACGGTAACGGTAAAGCCACACTCGCCAGTAGTGAATTTGTTAAAGGTAAAAGTAGCTACGCTCTTGTCGGTACTTTTGCTCAAACCCCTAAAGGTCTTCAACTACAAGGTAAACTGAACGTCAACCAGGGAGAGATCCAAGATGTTCTAGCCATAGCACAGGTATATGATTTACAAAATTTGCAAAGTGGTTCAGCACCAATCTACGGCACAGCAGCGGATCTGACTACCAACCCCCAAGGAGTGCAAAATCAACCCTTATTAACCCAAATCCAACGGTTTTCTGAAATTCAAGCTTTGGTAGCAGAACAGGAGCAACAGCGACTTAATTCCACTCCAATACCAGATTTGGCAGACTTAAAGGGGACTTTCAATGGGGAAGTGGCTGTAAATACAGCTACAGCCAATGGATTATCAGTAGATTTTAATTTGAATGGACAAAACTTTGCCTGGGGTAAAAAGGAAGAACGGAATCGTTTTTATACTGCTGACCAAGTGATTGCCGAAGGCAACTTTGAAAACGGTGTTTTGAGTTTGCGACCTTTACGGCTCGAATCTAAAAACAGACTGATTGCCTTCACGGGTAACATTGGTGGTGATGAACAATCTGGTCAGCTGCGGGTGAATAATTTTCCGGTACAAGTACTGAATAATTTTGTCAAACTGCCAGTTGGAATCACAGGTAATCTTAACGGTACAGCAGCTTTAGCAGGCAGCATTGCTAATCCTCAAAGTAGAGGGGAATTGCAAGTTACAGAAGGAAAACTAAATCAGAACAAAATAGAGTCAGCAACAGCAAGTTTCAGCTATGCCAACGGACGCTTAAACTTTAGTAGTACTGTAGCAGTTCCTGGGCCAAAACCTGTTGATATTACTGGCAGCATACCTTATAAATTGCCTTTTGCTTCGGTGGCACCAGACAGTGAGCAAATCAGTTTAGATATGAAGTTGGAAAATGAGGGATTGGCGCTGTTAAACGCATTGACTAAGCAGGTGGTATTTGAGAAAGGTGAAGGAGAAGTAGACCTCAAGGTGCGCGGAACATTACAAAAACCCGAAGTAGATGGAACTGCTACTATTAATAATGCTATTTTTTCAGCCCAGGCTTTGCCAGGTAAGTTGGAAGATGTCACAGGTAAAGTGCTGTTTAATTTTGACAGCATCTTAGTAGAAAATCTTCAGGGTAGATTTAGCGATGGAAAGGTAGAAGCTGCTGGAGAAATACCCATTTTCAACAATGACAACACTATCAATAATCCCCTGACTGTTAATCTCGATCGGCTGGCGTTAACTCTAAAGGGACTTTACCTGGGAGGTGCTAGCGGCAATTTACAGATTACTGGTTCTGCCCTTAACCCAGTAATTGGCGGTCAAGTAAATTTATTTGATGGTCAGATATTGCTGGCAGAATCTACCGATGCCACTTCATCTGCAAATAGTAGTCTCGGTGTATCACCCACCAAAGCCAATAAGCAGAGCAAATCTGAAATTGAAAATGGGACGGGAAATGCGATTGCCAGATTTAATAATCTAGATTTGGAACTAGGCAAAAACGTCCAAATTACCCGTCCCCCTATTCTCAGCTTCCGTGCAACTGGTAATCTCATAGTTAACGGCTCAATCAATCAGCCTGTACCCGATGGCACTATCCGGTTAGAACAAGGTGGGGTGAATTTATTTACTACCCAATTTAACCTTGCTCGTGGCTATACACACACCGCAACTTTTAGTCCCTCTCAACCCCGCGATCCTGAGTTAGATATTCGGCTATTTGCTAAGGTACTAGATGTCATTCAAAGTAATGATTTCAGTCGGATAAATACCACAGGTTTATCAGCCTTAGAGAGTATTCGAGTCGAAGCCACTATCAACGGTCTCGCCAGCAAACTAGATAAAAATTTAGAGCTAACAAGCAGTCCGTCACGTAGTCAAACTGAAATTGTTGCTCTTTTAGGAGGTGGATTTGTAGACACCCAAGGACGTGGTGACAGTACTTTGGGTTTGATTAACATCGCAGGCTCCGCTGTGTTCAACAATTTTCAGTCAGCTTTTAACCAGATTGGGAGTACCTTTGGCTTAAGTGAACTGCGGATATTTCCTACGATTATTTCTGATAATCCGGAAGCGGGAAGGAGCAGTTCAACGTTGGAATTGGCAGGAGAAGCTGGGGTTGATATTTCTTCCAAAATATCCGTTTCCAGTATCAAAATTTTAACAACAAGTGACCCCTTCCAATGGGGTATTAATTACCGGATAAACAATGAATTTCGTGTGCGTGCTTCCACTAATTTAACTGATGATAGTCGTGCAGTAGTAGAGTATCAAACACGGTTTTAAATTCTTATCTAAAACTATGCGGAGTCCATATCCCCGACTTATTAAATAAGTCGGGGATCTAACTTTTCACGAATGATTTAGGATTGCAATATTTAAATTAAGTGAATATCAGATTGTAATACTCTCGTCCCCCTGCTGATTAATAACTAATCGTAAAATTGATAAACCCAAAATTATCAAAAATAACACTAGCCCAATTGTGCAAGCGTAGCTAATTTCCAAATTGTTAAAAGCTTGCTCGTATAGATAATAAACAATTGTTTTCGAGCTACTGAGTGGGCCCCCTTGGGTCATAATATATACTTCTTCAAACACTTTGGTCGCAGAAATAGCCGAAATCACCGCCACTAGTGCTAGATACGGCTTCATCAAAGGTATAGTAATATCCCAATGTTTGCTAATACCATCAGAGCCATCGATCGCAGCGGCTTCGTACACATCACCAGGAATCGATTGCAACCCCGCTAAATAAATCACCATGTAGTAACCTAATCCCTTCCACACAGTGACAGCCATGACGCTGGCAAGAGAAATTGGTACAATGCCAAAAATTTTCGCTGGGCTAGTTAGCCAAGGAATACCTTCTGGGAAAAGGCCCAAAGCTTTCAGTAACTGATTCAGTAATCCGTTTTCTGCATACAGCCATTTCCAAGCTATTCCCGCAACCACCATTGAAATTACCACTGGGGTGTAGTAGGCTGCTCTAAACCAATTCATCCCCCGCAGTTTCTGATTTACCAAAATTGCCAGCACTAAGGGAGCAATTACTAAAATTGGGACTACACCCACAAGATATAAAAAAGTGTTTTCCAAGGTTTTCCAAAAAACTGCATCCTTCCAAAGCTTGAGGAAGTTGGCGAAACCTATCCATTGTGGCGGTTGGGCAATATCTTCATACCTAGTAAAGCTGAGGTAAAATGCTTGCAGTGCAGGCCAAAAGACTGTTAACCCCAAAAGAAGTAAGGCGGGTAGTAAAAATAAATAAGGAGTTAGCCACTGTTTGATGAATATCCAATTTTTAGGCGTCAATTGATTCATATAAGGTCTAATAGTTGTTTTCGCTTTGTCAGCAATAATTTGGGGATGTGAGTAGATTTAAGCTTCAATATTCTAAAGGCATATATTTGCGTAGCGCTAATTAATAACTCGGAGATCAACTGCGATGGAAACTCAGCACAACCCGCCAATTGAACATCAAAATGTTCCCATAAACCACCGTGGACTACATGACTTTTTGTACAGTTCTGATGAGGAACACACCGCCACTGAGGTGAGTATAACCCCTGAACTAGCAAACAATGGTACTGAAATCATTGACCTTGAGGTTTGGAGTGCAGCCGCTCAGAACGCTAAAATTGCAGGTGTTTACGCAGTATTGGACGCAGAACGCCGTGTGCAGTACATTGGCTATTCTCGCAATGTGTTGCTTTCCCTAAACGGTCATGTCAGCCAAAATGGTGAGCAAAAGTGTGCTTTTGTGCGCGTGCAAGCATTCAAGTTCCCCAAGCGTCAAGAAATGGAAGATTTACGAGATGCGTGGATAGCAGAACTCGAAAGCACACCCTCTGGTAATGCAACTGATCGCGAAATGTGGGCTAGCACGGTAGGGGAAGCTGCGAAGGCGGTAATGTCAGAGGCGGAACGTCAAACCTACGAGGAGAAAAAGCTAAAACTGCGGAAAGCAATGGCTGACACAACCCTCTCTAAAGAGTCAGAAACAATAGATGCGAGTATAACCGAACGTCAGCGTCAACTTGAAGCTGCTGTGGAAAACGATGACTGGAGTGTAATTATCGACGCACAGACACAGCAAACCAAGTCTTAGGTGTCAATTAAATTAGTTGTCCGTGCTAAAAAATTAGTGTTTATGTGGTGACGACATACAGATATGTGCCTTTACCACATATTCCATATATTACAAATTACTTTAACGTGCATCGCCAATTAGTACAAATGGCGACCAATAAAAAGGATGACGATGGTCTGCAATTAGCTTCAACTTAGCCTGTTGCAAAGCTTCACCTTTGGTCATACCCTGCTTAAGATTTTGATAAAAATAAACCATCAATTGCTGAGTTGCTTCATCATCAACCGCCCATAAACTTGCCATCACAGCTTTAGCGCCAGCCCGCTCAAATATATAAGCAACTCCTGCAATTCCTGCACCATTCAAATTAGTGTCTACAGCAGTTTGACAAGCACTGAGAGTAATTAGTTGTGTGCCTTGTAGCCCTAAAAGAGCAGCATTGGCAATGTCTAAGGATTTATCAGCAAATAGTAATCTATTATTTAGTAAATTCACTTTTTTGCAGTCTTCAGTTTGGAAACAGCCGTGAGTTGCTAAGTGCAAAAATGAAAAGTGCAATGCTTGGGATCTAAACTTTTCCAGGGTAGCTTCATTATGGATATAAACTTCACTGTTTGGGAGTATTTCTTTAATATTTCTAACTTCAGTCTCTGCACCTGGGAGATTTTGCGGGTCATGAGGTACAGGATTACCAAATGCTAAAACAGCTTGTAGTTTGGGGGGTAGGGCATTTTGCACACCTGGAGATTTTAGGGAATTATTAGAAATGCGAGTGAGATAGTTGACAGGATATTTCTGGATCAAAAATTGCTTGGTTTTACTGTCGTAAAGAGTTTCAAAAGGTAAATGGCGCAGTTGATCAGTAGCAATAATACTCAGTTCTTTGGGGGATAAAGTCTTAATTTTGTTTTCTATAGGACGAATAAGAATATCATAAAGTTTGCCGCCAGTTTCAACGTAGGTAGAATCACTATCATCTTGTACTTCTTTCAAATATTGGGTAAGAAGTTTATTAAATTCAGTGGGATCAATAGATTTTTTAATAACGTTAAAATCGCCTTTGGTGAAGATAAAAAAGGCGATGTTGTTGGGCATATTTCTTACATTAGTCAACAATACAGGTTGAACTACGACCGTTCCTGTGGGAATGGAAGATGTCAGGTTTTTAATATCTGCTGGTGTAGTTTCAAATAGTTCTGCGACTTCAGGGAAACGGCGAGAAATATTTTCGGCTTGTGAGTAAACTTGTACTTCTAATTGCCGAATTTGTTGGGGTAGGCTTTCGGATTGATCGCTTTGCAGTTGTTGTCGCAGGGATTCCAATTGTTGATTTTTTTTACTCCAGTCATCAAGGCTCTGCTGTGCTTCTGGGTTGGCAACTTTGGCATTAATCAGGCGAGTATAATCAGCAAGGTCGGCTGTAGTGAATAGGTTAACCCATTCAAAGGCTTGATTATATTTCTTTTGATTAATAAGGACATCGACTAAAGCAGTAGCATATACATCGTTTTCCTGTAAAAACTTTTGGCGATTTTCCCGTTGTAAACCCCGACGCATTTCTAAGCTTATTTGGAGAGATTGCTCTAAATTAGTAATGGCTTCAGTCGGTCGATTTGTACTTTGGAAGAGTACACCAATATTACCCAAAGTGACAGCTTCACCAGAGCGATCGCCCACAGCCCGCCAAAGAGGCAAAGCTTGGTTGTAAAAATCGAGTGCTTTTTGCTTTTCTCCTAAATCGTCGTAGACTAGACCGATGTTATTGAGAGTAGTGGCTTCACCAGAGCGATCGCCCACAGC
>NZ_CALMFY010000157.1 GCF_937863485.1 uncultured Nostoc sp.
TACTTATCCTGACTGATTTTCGTCCTCTTTGCAAAAAACTGGGATGCTCCCCTTAGAATCTCGCTGTAAATATCAAACTGACGAAGCCTAAAAACGTCTTCACTTTCTTGAATTTTTGAATCATATTTCTGTTTTGTGAACTTTTCAAAGAGGTCAAAAAATTCATAGAAGGCATTTCTTTCAGTACGACAAAGAAATAGAATTATCACAGCCCAAGATGGAGTCGTATTAGTTTTTGCTCTTTCTTGCATCCACTTGTCAAATCCTTCCATTGGGTAGCCTTCTGGAGTTAATCCTAAGTCACTTAATTGATTTAAATACCCAGCTATAAAAAAATCAAGGCAAGTAATTGATGGCTTATCTATGTATATGACTGGGTTATCTTTAACCTCTTGGAGAAGTCTAGATAGATTCCTCATATTGATTACTCCAATTGAATTTAGCGAGTCGGGTATGTTAGCCTACGGCATAACACACCTTACTCGCTACTTAACCACTATTTTGGTATACTTCTGAACTCTTGTTCTTATTCAAGTATTCTTCAAACAATTCAAAAAATTTCTCTAGTGCCTCATACTCGTCAACAGAATAGAAAAGAATTATTTTAGACCATGACTGACCTGAGTTAATTCCATATTTTTCTTGAACCCATGATTGAAATTCTTCAAATTCCCTTTCTGGCTCTGTTGGGGGAACACCAACCTCTTTTCGGGCTAGACTGTATCCTCGCAAAACCATATCAAGTTTAGTAATTGAACTACTGCCTAAATACATTCCTGGCCTTTTCTTTAGACCACTTAGAATCTCGTTGTAGATATCAAATTTACGGAAACTCAAATCTTGACGAAGCCTTAAAACGTCTTCACTTTCTTTACTTTTTGAACTATTTTTCTGCTTTAAGAACTGATCAAATTCTTCAAAGAACCTATAGAAAGCAATTCTCTCAGTTCCCGAACCAAAGAGAATTATCCCAGCCCAAGATTGACTCACATTAGTTTTTGCTCTTTTTTGTATCCAATCTTGAAATCCTTCCATTCCAGAACCTTCTCGATCCAATCCTAGATCCACTCGACCATCTAAATATCCATTTAAGAATGAATGAAGACAAATAATTGATGGCTTGTCTAGATACATGACTGGGTTATCTTTAATCTCTTGGAGAAGTCTAGATAGATTCCTCATATTGATTACCCCAATTGAATTTAGCAAGTAGGCTGTGTTATGCCGTAGGCTAACGCAGCTTATTAATACTCTCTACTTAACCACTATTTTCGTCTACTTCTAAATTCTTATTCCTATTTAAGTATTCTTCAAACAATTCAAAAAATTTCTCTAGTGCCTCATGCTCGTCTACAGAATAGAAAAGAATTATTTTAGACCATGACTGACCTGAGTTAATTCCATATTTTTCTTCAATCCATGATTGAAAACCTTCAAATTCCCTTTCCTGCTCGGTTGGGAGTACGCCAACCTCTCTTTGAGCTAGACTGTATCCTCGTAGAAGCATATTTAGCTTAGTAATAGAATTATTACCTAAGTACATTCCAGGTCTTTTCTTGATACTACCCAGAAGCTCATAGAGAGGGCGTACAGAAATTATCAAATCATTCCCAAAATAGTTAAGACTTCTTCCCTTCTCATCTTTTTTTGAACCCTCGTCATCTTTTAAAAACCTTTCAAACAGTTCAAAAAAACTATAGAAAGCATTTCTCTCACTCCCACAGGAAAATATAAGTATTCTAGCCCATGATTGTGAAACATCAGTTTTTTCTCTTTTTTGTATCCACTCTTGAAAACCTTCAATTTCAGAACCTTCTCTATCTAATCCCATCTCAGAGCGAGTACTTAAATACCCGATTAAGAATGAATCAAGACTAGTAATTGATAGCTTCTCTAAATACATGACTGGATTATCTTTAATATCTTGAAGCAGTCTAGTAACATTACTCATATTGATGACTCCAATTGAATTTAGCGAGTAGGGTGTGTTATGCCTGAGGGTACGGCATCTTAATACTCTCTGCTTATTACCGATTTTTTTGAAGAACAAAACTGCCGTAAATTATAGATAGTTCAAAGATGTCTGTGGTAATTACAGCAGCTTTCTTATGGGATTCTGCACCGATAGAAAAGCCGATGAGATCAGCTTCTAGTTCATGTACTTCCTCTGAGTCATGCACACTCCACCTTATGTCATGACAGTCCTGAAAAACTAGCACATAAGGCAAACGATCCTCGGTAGGATCATACACACATTCAACTGATACTTTGTTTCCCCATAAAGACATATTTACACTTGTAATTAGCGATGTCAAACCACCAAGTTTAAGTAAATGATAATCGTCCGGCATATTAATTACTCACCATTTCTCCAGTACTGTGTGTTCCAGGTATTTGATTACCAAATATCCAACTGATTTAAAAAAAGATTTATCGTTAATCGCATTAGTTTTAACTCCTTACAGCCCAAACTAAAATAGGTGCAGTTTACATCTAGCTTGTCTGATAGGAGTCGAGAGTAAGGACAGTAAAAATACGAAGATTTAGCAGCTATTTTTTAAAGATTGAACCAAGATAAAAAGGTAAAACAATTAGCTATTAACTCTTAAACTTGGCAGTGGATATGATTGAGTTTGCTTAAAATCGGCAAAGTCACAGATTGAGTTAAATGGGCAAAAGCGGCAGTGAGAGCCAGGATTGGGAGGAAAAATTTTACTGAAATTAGTAGTTTCTTCCTGATACTTTTGCAAATCGTGCTGATGCTTGTGGGCAACATTAGCTAACTCTAATTTTAAGGATTCTAATTCACTATTATTGATGCTAATTAACTCTGACTTTTTACATATTTCTAAATTATAAAATGATGCAACCGCTTGCCGTCCTGGATAAAGATAACGAGCAGCTAATAAATAAACTAATGCCTGTCGTCGGTCAAAAGCCGACTTACCAGTTTTGAAATCTAAAATATGTAAAGTACGATCAGATTCAATGAAAACGCAGTCCATAGCCGCATATAAGCGAAAGCAATAATCTTCTTGTTCAATTACTATTGGTTTAGGAAAGCCTTCATCGCCTGGAGTTAATTGGATAATATCTTTATCCAAAAGCAACGGAGCATCGTGATATTTTTTCAAAATTTGCAAGACGCGTTGCTGGACTTGATTGCTTGAGTTGCCTAATTTCAGTAACTGTGCAACTCTTTCTACACCATCTGCTTGCTTCAACAGATGCCTGTGATGATGAAACTCATAAACACCTTTTTGGGCGAGTATCCCAATCCGCTGGGGTGCGGTGGCTTGCGCTAACAGCGCTTTGACCTGTGGTTCGTGTTGCCGTGCTTTGATAAACCCCCGTCTCATCTGGCAATGCCAGCGTTCTTGCCCGGTTGCTGGGGCAACTAGAGACCAAAGGTGATAACTGGCAAAAGGTCGATCGGGGGTTGACATTGCTCAGAAACAGTGAGAGAAAATACGATGGGGAGAAGTTTAACCTAAGGGCTTCCTTAGAAAAGAACTTCGGAGAATACTTGCTGCTACAGACGCTTTGCGAGAAGCTTTAATAGTACTGATAATGTACGGGAGCAAGTGGCAAAAATGTCCAGCAAAATAAAATTTGGCACCGATGGATGGCGAGGGATTATTGCCGATGACTTTACTTTTCCCAATGTGCGGAAAGTAACAAGGGCAATCGCCACTTACTTAGAAACAGCCTACACAAAAGATAGACCAGTACTTATTGCCTACGATACTCGCTTTTTAGCTGACGAGTTTGCCCAAACAGCGGCCCAAGTCCTGGCAGACTTGGGTTGGACTGTTAAAATTACTGATCGGGATTGCCCTACACCAGTAATTGCCTACAACGCCCGCCACCTAAATTCCGCTGGGGCGTTGATGTTTACTGCTAGCCATAATCCAGCACCCTACTGTGGAATTAAATATATACCCGATTATGCTGGGCCTGCCACTCCAGAGATTACTGATACTATTGTGGCAAATATCGAAAGTGCATCGGATGAGTTGCCTGGGAGCAACCCATCGGGTTCAATTTCTATTTTCGATCCCAAACCAGATTACCTGCAATTTATCTACACCCTACTTGATGTAGAACGGATTAAAAGTGCTAATTTAAAGGTAAAGTACGATGCGCTCTATTCTACCTCTCGCGGCTATTTAGATGAAGTTTTGCAACATAGTGGCGTTCAGTTAGAAAGTTTCCACGATTGGAGGGATGTTTTATTTGGGGGTGGGATGCCAGAACCCAAAGGAGAACAATTAGTTGAGTTAGTGGAAGCAGTAATTCGCGATCAAGCTGATTTGGGCTTGGCAACGGATGGAGATAGCGATCGCTTTGGTATCGTTGATGAACAAGGAAACGTCCTTACTCCTAATACTGTGCTGCTACTCCTAGCACGTCATTTAATCAAAAACAAAGGTAAAACCGGCGCTATCGTCCGCACTGTCGCTACAACCCACCTGCTGGATAATTTCGCTGCTAAAAATGGGCTGCAAATTTACGAAACAGCAGTTGGTTTTAAATACATCGGCGAAAAAATGCGGGAAACTGCTGTATTAATTGGTGGAGAAGAATCAGGCGGTTTGAGTATTATCGGGCATATTCCCGAAAAAGACGGGGTTTTAGCCGATATGCTGGTGGCAGAAGCGATCGCCTATGAAGGCAAACCTCTGAGTCAACTTGTCAAAGAAGCGATCGCTGAAGCCGATGGTCCACTTTACAACAACCGTCTTGATTTGCACCTCACAGAGGCGCACAAAACCGCCGTCATCGATTCCTTTACTAAAAATCCACCTACAGAGGTAGCAGGAATTAAAGTCAAGGAAGTCGGGCGTAAAGACGGTATTAAGCTGTATTTAGAAGAAGGTAGCTGGGTTTTACTGCGTCCTTCTGGTACAGAACCACTGGTGCGCGTCTACCTAGAAACCAACACTCCCGAAAAACTCACCCAAATCGCGCAAGAGTTAGAGAGTGTCATTGCTAAATTAGAAGCAGTAGTTTAATCACTCAGAGTTAGAAGTCAGAGTTATGAGTTAGGAGTTAAGAGTTGTAAATTAGCAATTCTTAACTCCTAATTTATAACTTCGAGCAAAATGTGAATTAATAACTCCTCACTTCTAACTCCTGTACAGACAAAGATTTTTCGCGTCTACTTTTATCAAAGTATGAAAATTGCTCCTTTTTTGACATCTCTAGTTGTAGTTGTTTGGGTAATAGCGATCGCAATTATTTCAGTCCAAAATGCCACACCCGTATCGTTAAAATTCTTAACATTCCAATCGATTCAGATACCAATGGGTTTAGTGCTAGCTTTCAGTGCCGGTATAGGGTTAATTGGCATGGCACTGCTGCAACCTCTCTGGGGACTTGCTAGTTTTGGCCAGCGTAATTCTCGATTGGAAGAGGATGCCGAATTTTTTGTTGACGATGAAGATTTTTGAGGACTGAATAGCTGTGCAGCACCAAAACATTATTACAATCGAACCAGGAAAACGAGGAAGTAAGCCTTGTATTCGAGGAATGCGAATTACTCTATACGATGTTTTATCTTATCTTGCTTCTGGCATGACCTCCCAAGAAGTGCTTGATGACTTTCCTTATTTGACACAAAAGGATATTTTGGCTTGCCTAAGCTATGCAGCTGATCGAGAACGGCTATGAGTGAAACTTATACAGCAGATTTTAATTTGTGGATTGAACAGACAGCCCAACTATTGCGATCGCATCGCTGGCATGAAATTGATGTGGAACATCTGATTGAAGAGGTTGAAAGTTTGGGCGAAAGTGAACGGCGGGGTATTGCTAGTCAACTAACTCGCCTACTGTTGCATCTGCTCAAATGGCAATATCAACCTCAGCGTCGCTCAGATAGTTGGCTGGATTCCATTACTGATTCTCGCACCCAAATTGAGTTAGCTATACTCGATAGTCCTAGTCTTAAAAGCTATCTTACAGAGCAGCTTGAGGAAAGCTATCAAAGGGCACGTCGCCAAGCAGCCAAGCAAACAGGGATACTTTTATCCGTGTTTCCAGTAGAGTGCCCATATTCTGTAGAGTTAGTGTTGGATGAAGACTGGCTACCGGAAGCAAGCGATATTTGGTAATGTCCATATTAATTAACCCATTGCCAAACTCTAATAAGACTATTTGCTACTGCAACTAAAAGTTTTCCGTCTTGGCTGAATGCTATTGCATGAGTTCTACTATGACGAGATTGAAGTTGTTTTGGATATTTGCAAATCATTTGTCCTGTTTCAGTCTCATATAGATATACAGTCCCGTTTTCATCTATGCTCGCAAGTAACTTACAGTCAGGACTAATTGTAATTGCATCAATCTTCTTATCGTGTAACTTTATAAATTTTAAATGCGGTTTTAATGCATTTATTAAATTTTCATGAGATGTATTCCATACTTTTATTGTTTTATCGTTACTACAACTTGCCAAAATCAACCCATTGCTAGAAAAACAGATATCCATAATTTGTTCTTCATGTGCTGACAATTTACATAATAAATACTGATTTGATATTCTCCAAAAACTAATATTGTTATCTTTTCCCGCAGTAGCTAAAATTTCACCTCTAGGATGAATTTTAATTGAATTGAGATTAGTTTTGACATCTATAGTGAACTCTATTTCACAGTCAGGTAGTTTCCAAGCCTTGACCGTTTGATCTGAACTACCACTGAAAATCCGCTTACTATCAAAGCTATAAACTAAAGAATATACAGATTTTGAGTGCCCTGTTAAGGTCTTAAGTAGACTTTTTGTAGTAGAGTCCCAGATTTTAATAGTTTTATCATCACTTCCGGAAGCAAAAAAATTATTATCAGCGCTTAAAGCAAGAGCAGTAACATCTCCGCTATGTCCATCACCAGTTTGTCTTCTAGTACTTGTAACAAAATATTGCAAAGTTTGATTTTCCAAATCCCAAAAATTGATGTAATGGCAACTATCGCCTGTTACGAGTGTTTTGTTAGTTCCGCTAATTATAAGACTGCATATATCTCCACCTTGAGCGTGAATTTTATACTCTTTCCACTGCAAATTGTTTATAAATTCTAAGTGTTTCAGGCAATTCTTTAAACCACTACCATGAAGTAAGTCCTCTATTTTAATAGTAATAAAATCTCCGTATTTATCGAACTGGAAATGAATTTCATTTGCATTAATTTTATCTTTAATAATTTCTGTAGTAATAAATCCTGCCATCACAAGTCTATATTTCGATTCAAACTCATTAAAAATTGGAATTTCCCAATGTTTTTCATGAATCAAGACACATGCCAAAACCTTGTTTTTTTCTATTTCATCTTTAGAAAACTTCCATTGAGCATTAATGTTGCCATATCGAGTTTTAACTTGCATTCCAATATTTTTATTTGAATTAATCTTAAAATCAACTCTCCCATCGCCGTTAGGGAGAATTTCATAACTTACTGAAGTTATATAGTTTCCAAGAGAGTGCTTTACAGCAATTTCCCCCAACTTTCCTTTTAGATGATTAGAGAAATTCACACGAGCATTATTACTCTGATGTTTAAATTTATCAACCATTTTCCAAGCAAACTCTCTAGCATCTCTTAATTCATCCAATAAAATAATTTTTAATTCACTATAATTTCCTTCATATCTAGAACATAACAATTCATCATCCTGATTTGTATTGAGTCTTTGAATGAACTCAATTTGTATTTCTCTCAAAAGATTAGTAGTATTCATAAAATTTAAAGGATTTTTTATGTGTTACAAACTTATGCCAAAGATTTGGCTTTAGCAGAGTTAAGGAAACTGTCAGAAATAAAATCTGCAACTGAGTATATTAATCAATCAATACTCCTGACAGTTTTTTCAGCAAAAATAATTGCCAAGTTTGGGCAAAAAAGCACTGTTTTTTTAAAGTTTACTTGATAAAATTTCAACCCAAACTTCCAGGATCAACACCTAGCGCATTCAACTTTTCAATTAACATTTTTACCTGTTGTTCTGCTTCCACACGTCGCTGTTCTTCAAAAGCTGTGCGTTCTTCCGCTTCCCTGATGCGTTCTTCTGGTGTCAACAATTTTTGCCCTTCCTCGTCATACCAGTACAGCCACTCCCGCACTATACCTTGATAAATTCCCCGTTCTCGTCCAATTCCTAAACCAATCTCTGGTAGCCAAATAGGATTTCCTGACATTAAAATATATTCCCCATCAACTAGGCGATACACCTCCAAAGGCGGCTTTTTACGCCGAAAGGGACTATATACAACGTAGTACAAAATTCCTAATTCTTTGGCATACAATTCTTTCTTGCTGCTATATTCTTCCCGATATATTTGGGAAACAACTTCTAGTGCTAAAATCGGCAGTTTATTTTCTTCCCACAGCACATAACTCAGGCGCAAGTCCTCATCAATGAAGCGTTTAACTCCTAAGCTGAGAAACCCATCAGGGACAATGGCTGGTTTATCTGGGTTATAATAAATACCCATCTCAACACCAAAGAACCAATCCCAGCGATCACACCAAACCAAAGCCAGTGTCGTTTTCAGCAAGCCGGGAATTAAATTTTGGAGTTCATTATCCACAGCGGTATCATCTGAGTCGGGTAATTCTTCGGAAGATGGCAAACAATGTAGCGGATTGTAGTTTAACATGAGCGGTTTTGCCAAATCTTATTTTAGATAGATTGTAGGTAATCTATTGATGTGCGATCGCAGCGCCAGAATAAAGAACCATTTTTAGCGACGCCGATAGCGTACCCCTACGGGGAAGCAAGCTACGCGCAGCGTCTCGTAGAGAAGCGTTAGCGAGTCTTCTCCCAAGGGGAGACGCCAAGCGCGAACGAGCGTCATAGCCCGTCGTAGACATCGCCTGTGGATCTTTTCTCAGTATTCACAGACTTGTGATTGCAAAATTTTACATTAAAGTCATGATTTTTCGGTACTGACTACCAGAGTCTCTAACTGACAATAGCAAAAAAGTGCGGAATATTGTTCAAATCAAACATTTCAGAAGTCACAGAGTATTCAATTTCATGGTGAATCTGGTGGCTGGGCTGACTATCCATACCTACTAGGAGAAAAATACTTCTAAAATAATAGGTAGTTACGAATTTGAAGAGATAGAATGAAAAAAGTTTTTGGCTATTGATGATGTGTTTTGAGACCAAATTAATATTGTCTAAAAAGGTGAGTAAACCTTCTTAGCATTAGAAAAAAATAGAAGGATTTTGAAGATTTAAACTAAAAAATTGACTTATGTCATTTATTTGTGAGGCTGCTCAAAATTTTTTTCTTTCTGTGCTTTGCGTTCTTCTCTACGAGACGCTGCGCGTAGCTTGCTTCTCCGTAGAAGTATGTGGTTCGTTCCTCATATAGTTTGGTGCATCTTCATACAGAATTGGTATTAGCGATCGCCTCCAAGCAATGTACATCAAAAAAGGGCAGGTAGAAAACCCGCCCTCAAAGTAATAAATATTTCAACTAAATTAGCGATCGCAACTTAATTACCAATTGACGGCGCACTCAAAGAAACCTTTAGTGTTTCGTCTTTTTGCTGTGCTAATGTCGGCACGGAATCACGCAATCTTGCTGTCAATTGTACAGTTGTGGCGTCGTACATTTGAGTCAGCAACTTCGGATAGAAACCAATACCAATAATTGGCACTAACAAACAGGCAATGATAAATACTTCGCGGGGTTCAGCATCTATCAAAGCTTGGTGAGAAACTAATTCCTTATTCTCTTCTCCGTAGAAAATTTCCCGCAACATCGACAGCAGATAAATTGGAGTTAAAATTACTCCCACTGCCATCAAGAACACCACAATGACTTTGAAGGTAGAGCTATAAGCATCGCTAGTAGCAAAACCGACAAACACCATTAATTCTGCCACAAAACCGCTCATTCCTGGCAATGCCAAAGAAGCCATTGAACAGGTGGTGAACATGGCGAAAACCTTCGGCATTCTCTTACCGACACCACCCATTTCATCCAACATCAGGGTGTGTGTGCGATCATAAGTTGCGCCAACCAGGAAGAATAAACTCGCCCCAATTAACCCGTGGGAAACCATTTGCAACACTGCCCCACTTAAACCCAAATCGGTGAAGGAGGCGATACCAATCATCACAAAGCCCATGTGAGAAATTGAGGAGTAGGCAATTTTTCGCTTCAGGTTGCGCTGGGCAAAGGATGTCAAGGCAGCGTAGATGATATTAACTACCCCCAAAACCACCAATACTGGTGCAAAAAAAGCGTGGGCATCGGGGAGCATTTGGGCATTCATCCGAATTAAGGCGTAACCACCCATTTTCAGGAGAATACCTGCCAATAACATATGCACAGGGGCTGTAGCTTCACCGTGGGCATCAGGTAGCCAGGTGTGCAAGGGAATAATCGGCAACTTGACGGCGTAGGCAATCAGGAAGCCAGCATAGAGGGCAAGTTGGAAATTCAGGGCGAAGTCTTTTAAGGCGAGCGATCGCATGTCGAACGTCACCGTATCGCCGTAAAATCCCATTGTCAAGGCAGACAGCAAAATAAACAGCGAACCGCCAGCGGTGTATAAAATAAATTTGGTCGCTGCATATTGCCGCCTTTTACCTCCCCAAATCGACAGCAGAAAGTATATCGGCACCAGTTCCAGTTCCCACACCAGGAAAAATAACAGCATGTCCTGGACAGCGAACACGGCAATCTGACCGCCATACATCGCCAAAATCAAGAAGTAAAATAGCTTGGGCTTGAAGGTAATAGGCCAAGCTGCTAAAATCGCCAGCGTGGTAATGAATCCAGTCAAAATAATTAGGGGCATGGATAAGCCATCTGCCCCTACTGACCAATTCAAATCTAGTTGGGGTACCCAGGGGTAACTCTCCACCAACTGCAAACCTGGATTGGAGAAATCATACCTAGTATAAAAAGCATAAACAATTAGTGCAAAATCTATCAGCCCTACGATCAGGGAGTACCAGCGCACTGTTTTGCCTTCTTTATCAGGAATGATGGGAAGAAGTAGCGACGCCGCTATCGGAAACAGAATAATCGTCGTCAGCCACGGAAAATTAGCTGTATTCATCACAATTCGTCTGCTATCAAAATCATGTTTAGCAAAAAGTCACTAGTTATTAACTAACAGCTTTTTCGGGATTTCGTCTTCCTCGTTAGGTTGATTTAATTAAATTGGCAATCTCCCATTTTTTCTCTTGAGAATCTTTTTTAACAGTTGCGGGTGCGGAATGTGGGTTGTGATACTCCCAGTCAAGTCAAAAATTTACCCTAAAAAAGCCGCTAGATTAGAATTTTAGCGATGCGATCGCATAGCCCAACCTATCGCTAAAAATACACGATGCTGTTTGGTGGTTGTTGAAAAAAGCAATTTGGTGCAAAAAAGCATCACAGGAGAAATAACCATAATGATAATCGCACAAATTGAAAGTCAAATTCGTTATGTCACCAACATAGATGGAGAAACAACAGATGTACTCGTCCCTGTAGAACTTTGGCAACAGCTTATAAGTTCCATAAATTCTGATAACGTCAGTGGTTTAGCTTGGATTGATGAACAAGAGTCAAAAGCACAAATATTAGCCGAACTGCAAGAGTCAGTGCGACAAGCAGCAGTAGGACAAACTTTCCCAGTTTCAGGCTTTGGGACTACAGTAGGCGATTTGATTGAGTTTTTTTAGTAAAATAGACAGAGAAAGTTGATAAAGGAAATTCGATTATGTCATCTCCAGCGATCGCTACTGTAATTAAGATGATGGAATCTTTATCTGAAGATGTGCAAGAAAGAGTTGCAGAACATCTCCGAGAGTACCTGGAAGATTTGCAAGATGAATTAAAATGGAATAAATCATTTAAGAAAACTCAACAACAACTGATTGCATCTGCCCAATCTGCTAAAAGAGAGATTGCAGAAGGACTTGCAAAACCAATGAACTATGAAAAGTTATGAAGTCTGCAAGTCTTCCTTCTTTTTGGGATAAATATCAGTGTCTTGACAAGCAAGTTAGACAGAGTGCAAGAAAAGCTTATCAGTTATGGAGAGAAAATCCTTTTTATCCGTCTTTGCATTTCAAATGTATAAATAACGAGGAGAATATTTGGTCTGTCAGAATAACTCGTAATTATCGAGCAATTGGGGTTTTGGAGGGTGATACAGTTACATGGTTCTGGATAGGTAGCCATGACGATTATGAGAGTTTTTTCTCATAACATGATCGCTATTTTATTTACCACTTATAAGAAAGTTCCATATTTTAAATATTAGTAGTTTTTCTTGATCCTGAAAATCCTTAAATGTCAATTCAATAAATAATGTAATAGAATTGAGCGCGACCGTTTTCTAGGTATTTTAGACCTTCACTTCTGACAAGGGTGCAAAAACCTGTGAGGTTAACGGCATCATTGAGAACGCGGAAGTCAGCTTCCATAACTTGTCTTCGCTTTTTAATAGAGAAGGCGCGATCGCTCGTGATCGCATATCATTTATCTACTGTGTAGTCTGTCTCCCATAGCAATAACTTCATGCCTTTCTCCGATTTCACTAATCCTTACCAAAATCCGGCTAACATACCACAGAAGTATCGCCAGCATATAAATCTACAGAAGTTATTTAAAGCTGATGGTTCTTATGTGCGTCCAGCAGAAGACCCTGTAACGATGTGGGCACTTCAGATTTTAGTAGAAGAGTACGGTGTTCCACTAGAGGCAATGGAACTAGAACTAAATTCAGATTTTGCCGAGGGAACTTATCAAAGTGGGCGACGCTATCAAGGACGGGCAGACCTTGTAGTTTACGATGACCGTTATGCTGATTCTGTAGGTAATTTGGATGTAGCCTTCATTATGGTGGAGGCTATGGAACCAAGTAAAAAAGTTGGCGGGACTGAGGGCGAAGGTTGGGTTGATCATCTTAACCGACTCAATGCTTACATGAGTGCTTCACCATCTGCCCGTTATGCCATTTTAACCAGTGGTAAACATACAGTAATTTATCGTCGTGACCTTGAATATCCAAGAAAGTTAGAAATAATTGGTGATTTACAGAAGTATGAAAGCGCCCGTGAAGCCGCAAAGCACAGTTTTTATACTGTAATCCTTAATCCCAGTGAACCAGATGGGATTCAAACAGGACTCACGCCCCTAACCCGTGATAGGTTTCGGGAGGTTTTGGGAGATACGCGTTCTGGTTGTCACTCAATTCTGAGAGATAACGAGGGTTTGCAGCCACAAGAAGCCGTTGATGCAATGGTTAAATTCTTGTTTGCTAAGTGGTATGACGAACAGGCAACAATTGACTTGGTAAAGCAAACAGGAGAATCACGGGCTTATGTATTTAGTGTTAGTAATGAAACTGACCCAGAACGTTTATTAGTTCAAGTAAGAGACACTTTTGAAAAAGCGAAGCAGTGGGAACGAGAAACACTAGCGAAAAAATTTGGTGATGATTTGGGTGTGCGTTTGGCTTTTAATGAGGCTGATGTGCTGCAATTCAAGCCTCACACCACAATGGAAATCGTCAAGCGTTTACAGCCTTGGAGTTTGCGAAAATCTTCAGCAGATGTCAAAGGTGGAGTGTTTGAGGATTTTTTGAGTAAGACTTTCCGCGATGATTTGGGGCAATATTTCACACCTACACCAGTAATTAATTTAATGGTGGGAATTTTGCAACCTACAGTAAATGATTATGTAGGTGATCCTGCTTGCGGTTCAGCGCGGATGTTGACGCACGTTTTGGATTATGTGCGTAAGCAGGAGTATGCAAAAGCAATAGCAAATAATGGTGGTAATCCTGAAGGTCTTAATCCTGAAGAACCAACAGAAGAGTTTATCAAGTTTCGAGATAATCATTTATTTGGTGCTGAATATTCTCGAAATGTGATGCACATAGCGCGAGTTAATACTTTAATGAATGGCGCACAATATGCCGATTTGAAGGTAATGGATTCGCTGGAGCGATTGGGTAGCATTACAGGAGGAATTACAGAGGGGCTTCCAGAACGTCCTGGGTTTTATCTGGGAGGGTTGACGATGATTTTAACTAATCCTCCATTTGGTTCTAAATTAACAAATGAAAGTGTTTTGAAGGACTTTGCTGGACGAGATGGGGTGACAAAAAAAAAAGGCAAGGTTGTTAAAACTGTTCTGCAAGAAGTAGCTTTTTTAAATCGTTGTTTGGAATATCTTGCACCAAATGGAAAGTTAGCAATTGTTTTACCCGATGGAGTGTTGGCAAACAGTTCAATGCAGGATGTTAGAGATTGGATTTTACGCTGGGCTAGATTGAAGGCAATTATTAGTTTACCACAAGCTACATTCGCGCCTTATGGTGCGGGTGTGAAAACTAGCGTAGTTGTTCTACAGAAGCGCGAGATACCTTTGATAGCCGAAGGTCAGCTAGAACTTGGTCAGGAAGTTACGGAATCTGATGAGGATTATAAAGTTTACATGGCACGAATTGATGATATTGGTTATGACGCTAGAGGCTTGCCAACAAACTTAGACGAAACTCAAGATATAATTACTAATTTTACGGAACGCATGAAGTAGTGGTCATGGAACAGATTGTTAAACTTGTGTATAGTCTAAATCAATCTAAACGTTGGGACTATCGATTTCATCAAAAAAAGTTTAGTGATTTAGAAAATAAATTAAAAAAAAGTTCTTATCCGCTTTATTCCATAAAGCAAATTACTGAACAAGTTATTGATGGGACTCATATTACACCCAAATATACAGATAGTTCTGGTGTTCTCTTTCTAATGGCCAGGAATATTAGACCTTTTGAGATTAATTTGGATAATGTCGCGTACATAACCCAAGAGGAACACAAAAAAATAATTAGGTGTAAACCTGAGCCTGGAGATGTTCTTGTAACTAAAGATGGAACAATTGGAGTTGCATCTGTAGTACCCGACTATCTACCAGAGTTTAATATATTCTTCAGTCTAATAAAGATACGACCGCTTTCGATTTTAGATCCGCAATATTTTTCTGCCTTCTTGAATAGCGAACTAGGTCAACTACAAATAGATCAACAAATTAAAGGTTCTTCAATAACTCATATTCATTTGGAAGATATCAGACGACTTAAAATTCCTCTTCCTCCTAGACCTATTCAAGACCGTATTGCTCAAATCATGCAGGATGCTCACAACACATATCGAAATAGATTAAAAGAGGCTCAACAACTAGAAGCAAATGCTAAAGATTATGTTTTACATACACTTGGTGTGAATTTGTCACAAATTGAGGATGTAAAACAGTTCATTATTCCAAGCACTAATTTGATAAGACAAAGGTTTGATGTTTTATACCATACTTTTCATACTCTAGCTTTCTTTGATGGCTTTTCAAAAGAGTTTAATTTAATTCCTTTAGGAAAAATAATTGAAGATGATTCTTATGGAATATTAACACCTGGAGATGTTTATTCTTATGAACATCCCATAACTTATATTCGTGTTACTGATATGCGCGAAAATATGCAGATTAACTTTAAAGAGTCAGTTAAAGTTCCTGAAGAATATTATCGTCATAAACGAGCACGTCTTCAAAAACATGATGTTATTTTAGCTATAAAAGGAGCATCAATTGCTTCTAAGAAATCAGTAGCTTTTGTTGAAGAAAATTTATCAAACACAATAGTTAATGGAACTATTTTTCGTTTTCAAGTAAAAAAAGAACATAATCCTTTCTATGTTGCCGTGATGCTTGACAGTGAAATATTAAAAGGACAAATTCGCAAACTTCAAATTTCAAACAATGCTGTTGCTTACGTTGACAAACCATCTATCAAGATGCAGACGACCATTTAAGATTTATTGCGTCGAACTATTCCCAATGGAGGTTTTGAGATTATGTTTGAACCACCAAATGATGTAAAAGAAGACTTGAATATTTAACAAAATTTAGGGGGTTTAAATCCCCTACTAATTGATTTCTGAATTCTATTCTCGACCAATCCAGTACACAGGCTTACGTTTGTGATGTGCTATAGCTAGAATCCGAATTAAATCATCATCAACAACACGGTATAGAAGTGAATAAGGAAATTTAGGCAGAATCAGCCGACGAACAAATCCTCGAACTACTACACCAGCAGCAGGATAACGCATAAGGAGATTGATTGCACCTTCTACTTCTGTCAAGTAATCTAGCCCTAGCCCCTGATTTTGTTCCTCGTAATAACTTGCGACATCAACCAGTTCTTGCTCTGCCAATGGATGAAATACAATTCTTTTCATTGTAAAGATGCACGAACTCGTTGAAACAATTCTTCAGCCGGAATACCAGTAATTTGATTGGTGTTCATATCTTCATCACGCTTCTGGGCTTCTTCAGCCCAACTAGCCGCAATTTCTTGATCTATTCCACTTTCTTGACCCAATCTTTCCAGTAATCTTGCTAATAAAATCACTTGAGAATCTTTTGGAAGTGCAAGAACTTCGGCTTCAAGCTGTTCAAGGGTCATAGTGAGTACCTAAACTCTCTAGTACAGTACCTCTTATTTTACTGGAAGTACAAACCATAAAACCTCAACAGTTAACACTGCTGAGGAATTCAAGCTAAAAAAAGGAGTCTAAATTAGACTCTTAAAAAACTTAGGGGCGGACGATCGCCCACCCCTATGAAAATCAGGTAACACCAAAGACAATCACTAAGCCCAAAACCGCCCCAAACACAATCAAGGCATAGAATTGAGCGCGACCGTTTTCTAGGTACTTCAGACCTTCACCACTGACAAGGGTGAAAAAGCCTGTGAGGTTAACAGCACCATCGACAACGCGGAAGTCAACTTCCATAACTTGTCTAGCTAGGCGACGCAAGCCGAGGACAAAAACCCGATGGTAAATGTCATCAAAGTACCACTTATTGAGGGATAATTCGTAAAGTGGTTGGATTTTAGCCGCGATCGCAGCCGGGTCAATCTTATGGCGCAAATACATCAGCGAAGCCAAAGTAATCGCAATCAAAGAAATTCCGACTGAGGCACCCGCCATAATATAGAATTCCGTCGGATTGAACTCGGAAGCCTTTTCTATAACTTCGGAGAGAGTTTCGCTAGGAGGAAAGATAAACTCTTCAAAATAATTGGCGTAGGGAGTTCCCACCAAACCAATCAAAATCGAAGGCACAGCCAACAGTGCCAACGGCAGTGTCATCGTCCACGGCGACTCGTGGGGGGAGTCGCTGTGATGCCCGTGGGAGTCATGAGAGTCATGAGAGTCATGATGCTCACCAGTTGCCGCCAATTCTCCTTTCTTCATCGCCCCAGGCCCAAAATTCGGGACTGGTTCTTCTGACTCTAATTCCAGGACAATTGTCGCCGCAGCCTTCTTGAGTTTTTGCTTGATTTTCTCGTCATTACCCCGGAATTCGCCTTCAAATGTCGAGAAATACATCCTAAACATATAGAAAGCAGTAATCCCGGCAGTTAGCCAGCCGATAAACCAGAGAAGTGGGTTAGCCTCAAAAGCCTTCCCCAGAATTTCATCTTTTGACCAGAAGCCAGCAAAGGGCGGAATACCAGAAATTGCCAAGCAACCAATCAAAAAGGTAATTGACGTGATCGGCATGTACTTCCGCAGTCCACCCATTAGCCGCATATCTTGCGCTAAAGCGGGGTCGTGACCGACGACACCTTCCATGCCGTGAATTACTGAACCTGAACCCAAGAATAGCATCGCCTTGAAATAGGCGTGGGTCATCAGGTGGAATAGTCCAGCACTGTAGGAACCTATTCCCATTGCCATCACCATGTAACCGAGTTGGGAAATGGTGGAGTAAGCCAAGCCCTTTTTGATGTCGTTTTGGGTAATCGCAATGGTTGCCCCCAAAAACGCCGTAAACGCCCCAGTAAAGGCAATGACGTTCATTGCGGCTGGGACGTGTTCAAATACTGGGTACATTCGGGCAATCAGGAAAACACCCGCTGCCACCATCGTTGCCGCGTGAATCAAGGCAGAAATGGGGGTGGGGCCTTCCATTGCATCTGGTAGCCAGACATGGAGGGGGAATTGGGCTGATTTCGCCACTGGCCCTAAGAAAACTAAAATCGCAAACAGGACAGCGAGAAAATTGCTGATAGAACCTGATTCGACAAGTTGGGCGAGGCGATCGCCCATGACATTAAAATCAAAGCTTCCTGTTGCCCAGAACAGCCCCAAAATGCCGAGTAAAAGACCAAAGTCGCCCACGCGGTTGGTCACAAACGCTTTTTGAGCGGCATCTGCTGCTGACTTGCGATCGTACCAAAAGCCGACCAGCAAGTAGGAACACATCCCTACCAGTTCCCAGAATATATAAATCTGTACTAGGTTGGGACTAACCACCAGACCTAACATTGAGGAGCCAAACAAACTGAGATATGCGTAAAACCTCACGTAACCTGGATCGTGAGCCATGTAGCCATCGGTGTAAACCATGACTAACAAGGCTACCGTTGTCACAATCACCAGCATTAGGGCTGTCAGGTGGTCAATAGTGTAGCCCATGTTCAGGTGAAAATTACCTGCTGCCGCCCACTCCAAGGTGCGGATATAAGGCGCGTGTCCTTGAATTTGACTCCATAGCAAGGCAAACGACAGCCCCATCGCTGCTCCCATTAGGGAGATAATCACCACAGCGTTAAGCTGCCGTAGGCGGTTTGTCACCTGATTCAACGAGATTAACCCTAGACCGACCAGCATTGCCCCAAAAAGAGGTAACACCGGAATCAGCCAGGCATACTGATAGATTACTTCCATCACTGACGCCTACTTTTAGAATTCATGACTAGCGT
This sequence comes from uncultured Nostoc sp., assembly GCF_937863485.1. Lineage (GTDB taxonomy): Bacteria > Cyanobacteriota > Cyanobacteriia > Cyanobacteriales > Nostocaceae > Nostoc. Next base: position 18,793 of record NZ_CALMFY010000157.1, read on the forward strand.
GTCGGAACTGTTAATAATTGTGACACACACCCTTTAGGATAAAATAACCCACCCAAGAGTGATTGGGTGGGGTGTTAAGCATGGTTTTAGATTTCGTCACTGGTCATTGGTCATTAGCGCTCTTTTTTTACTCTCATTAGAGAATATTTAAAACATTGTTTCTCCGTGCTTGGTTCCAAACAAGGATTTTTTGGCAATGCTTATCAAGCAAGGCTTTGAAAAAGATTCCAGGTCAGCCTCTTACTTTTTCTCTACTCAGAGACATAAAAGAACGTTAGTCCTAATGCTCAATGCCAATCAAGCAGACCGATACTCTAAGTCAGCTGTTTTCGGACTTTTGTAGATTTCTGGGCAACTCCTGTAACTAGCTTTAATGTCTTCTAAAGCTAGACGTAAATCTTCTCTGCCGCCAAAGCTTTCCAAACGATGCCGAAGAGTGCCATTTTCAATCAATAGTAAGGTTGGTAGTGACTTTAGCCTATAAGTAGTAGACAATTTAAAATTTTGATCGGCATTAATCCCAACTAATTTAATTTCTTCCCCACATTGGGCTTGAAATTGCAACAATAGCGGGTGGATAATCCGACACAAGCCACACCAAGGTGCTTCAAAGTTAACTAAAACAGGAATAGGAGATTCTAAAACTTCTTGAGTAAATGTCTGCTCACTAACCGACAACACCATGACGCCTCTTGGATTATAAGGTTTTTATATTAAACTACCTATCAGCACTGAAGTGAAGGATTGGTAAGTCGTTAACTGTCGATAGATGCTTTCAGGAACCAAATCTCAGGACACAGAATAATTAGGCAAAAATTGAGCGCGTTGATGTGTCTCTGACAAAAAAACCAGCGCGACTCTCACGGTGGCTTTTTTGGATGTTAGACTCCTGATTGCCGTCTCCACCTGTGAATTTCACTGAATTGCCATTTATTCCCGAGGAAAAGCAACTGACCAACTACCAATATAAAATCTCAAACTAACTGAACGCACCTCCACTGAATAGCTGTTTGAACTGATCGTACATTGATTCGGGGCAATTGATAAGGTAAAATTCCCATCTATTTTGGATTTTATGCTGACACTGGGGATCGCGTGAACTACCTACATTTGGGCAAGCGGGAAATGTAGGTTTCCCAATTCATTGGCAACAGCCTCGGCAGTAGTAGACTTGTGCCCATAACGCTTTGGTCTGACGTTGCCTCCAAGGGCAGTATCGTTGGTTCCCAACGACAAGATCCGCAAGCCTTCATTTCTGATAAGAATTGCCGCATTCACATCTCTGTCATGGTGTGTATTGCAGTGAGGACAAAGGAAAGAACGCACACCTGAGTCCATCTTAGGAATTGGCAATAAGCTATTAGAATAGAGATGATTTTGACGTTAGCTGGATATTGAAGAGACTGTCTACCGTGCCTAGTTTTAAAGGTTGGGTATTTAGTCAGACCATCAAAGAAGTTGATAAAAGCTTGAGACAGATTTAAACAGGATTGCTGCAAAGATTAGGAATAACGTTCTTTGAGCCATTTATACTCAACTTTCCAAACTAGAATCTGTTTCTTCATGTCGTAAGCTGACAAGCCCTTACCCGCCTCTTTGTAAGTCTGAGACTACACTTAGAGACTGATTCCAAACCCAGCGAACACAGCTATAGGCTTGTACCAAATGAGCTTGCTGGGCTGTTGTTAGGTAAAATCTGACTTTGACCGCTCTCAACATGAATCGACCTGATTACGCTTGAGTCACCATGATAATATCTCTTCCGCCAACAATCAAGACATTTGTTCATCTCCTCATCCACCTCCTTGATTGTCAAGAGCTACGCTTGTTGATTCATTCGGGGGGTGGAATCGTCGTCTCAGGCGCATTAAATGGAGCAGTGCGGTGAGCCAGACCCTAACAGGGGGTTTCCCGACTTGTCCCTTGCGCGTCTCCCTTAGGAGAAGCGACTGGCGTTAGCGCAGCTAAGGCCAGTCAGACGCTACGCACAGTCGCCTTAGCTGGGCTACCCTTGCGTCACCAGCATCACCCGTAAGGGTCTTGGGGAAATCCCATGAGTGACTACCGTCTCATCACCTCCCTTTCCTGCGGAAGGCTACCGCGAACGGGTAGGCGAGAGGCTTCTGCTCTTTAAGCTAAATTTCCCATCTGATCCTACTAGTTGCTTCCAGCAACAGAGGGTGCGACCACCATAGCAAAACTATAAAAATAGTGACTCCCAAATAGGCAGGGCGGATAAATTCCTGCCATTTGATAGATTGACGGCCGTCAATAATTGCTTTGAAAGGAATAATTGAAGTCCGTTGTTTGGCAATTTCAAAGGATTCCCCATAGCGATCGCTCAGACGGCGATCCCCGTGCCAAACTCCAAACAAGTGATGTAACACCAATCCAATGGAAGTCACAAGGGTAAAGGTAGTACCCAGCCACAGAGTATGGGCAACACACCAAATTATTTGTCCTACCATTTGAGGATGACGGGTAATCCGAATAATTCCTGTTTCGTAGAGATGAACTTGGGGCTTTTGAATGGCAGCAACTTCTAGTAGATTGAAGGTAGCAGGATATAAAAACAAGAACGAGATCGCTGACAGCAGCCAAACAAATTCTCGCACTCCTGGCACCCCTTGTACCTGCCAAAGTTGCAAACCATCATAGCGGTGCCCAAAAAAGTAAATAATTAATATCACAGCCAACGTTAGGCTGACTAATGCAAAGAGAATGCGATAAAGCCTTGGGCCAATGTATTTTTCTGCCCAAGGGCGCAAAGCAGCGCCTCCACTATGAGCGATCGCAAAAACTATTTGTAACCCCAGTATGACAAAATGACTAGGTGTCAACCAAGAAATCAGCAACATATACACGGGTGAAGTAATTTAAAGAAAATTGAATTCAGTACAACCAATACCACAAAGTGTTAAAAAGGGGACTTGAGTCAAGATGTTGTGCTACTGTCTTTTTCAAATTAAGCCTTCAAGTTTAATATGCAACAAATCATGCCTAGCTGATTGCTGCCAAACCTGATTTATTGTGTGCATCCGCTCCTTTCAAAGTTTGTGGGTTGAGCCTTATGTCTGACCTTCCTTTCACTTTAGATCAGTTACGTATTTTAATAGCGATCGCCCAAGAAGGAAGCTTCAAGCGCGCCGCTGATAGTCTTTACGTCTCCCAACCTGCCGTCAGCTTGCAAGTCCAAAATCTCGAACGACAGCTGGATGTCCCCTTATTTGACCGTGGCGGACGACGCGCCCAATTAACCGAAGCAGGGCATCTACTCCTTAGTTACGGTGAAAAAATCCTCAGCCTGTGTCAGGAAACCTGCCGCGCGATCGAGGATTTACAAAATCTCCAAGGCGGTACTTTGATTGTCGGTGCTTCTCAAACCACTGGCACTTATCTTTTGCCCAAAATGATTGGGATGTTCCGACACAAATATCCAGATGTGGCAGTGCAATTACACGTCCACTCCACTAGGCGAACTGCTTGGAGTGTCGCTAACGGACAAGTTGATCTGGCAATTATCGGCGGTGAAATTCCGGGTGAACTATCAGAATCTTTAGAAGTTCTTCCTTACGCTGAAGACGAACTAGCGCTAATTCTACCTGTATTTCATCCCTTAGCCAAACATGAAAAAATCCAAAAAGAAGAGCTATACAAATTACAATTCATTGCCCTAGATTCCCAATCGACTATCCGCAAAGTAATTGACCAAGTGCTAGGACGCTGTGAGATTGATACAAGACGTTTTAGAGTTGAAATGGAACTAAATTCCATTGAAGCAATTAAAAATGCTGTGCAATCTGGTTTGGGGGCTGCCTTTGTTTCAACTAGCGCGATCGCTAAAGAGTTACAAATGGGTGTTCTGCACTGTGCCAACATTGAAGGCGTCGTCGTCAAACGGACACTGTGGCTGATTTTTAATCCCAATCGCTATAGATCCAAGGCCGCAGAAGCTTTTAGTCGGGAAATTTTACCTCAGTTTGCTAATCCTGGATGGAATCAAGATGTGTTAACATTGCCACAAAAAAACATAGTGGTAACTACATTAGATATAGGAACGCCCACCTCCGGCGAAGACTAAAATCTGGCGATTAGTCTTTGAAGTTCTCTACCCTTGTTTTGAGGTCGCCGCTGCGCGTAGCTTGGCTTTTGAGTAGGGTTCCGGGAATAGTAACCAGACCCTTTCTACCAGACACGCTCTCTACGCGGACTACGTTGGCAGAGCCTCTGGTAGAGTTGAGGCTGCGCTATCGCCATCAGTCGGCACTCATACTTCTTTTTTTGTCATTTGTTCTTTGTTTTTTTTGTAAATGACCAATGACCAAATAATTCGTAATCCCCTACGGGAAGGCTGCGCTTACGTAATTCGTAATTATTACCTCATAGCTGTTCGCGCAGCGTAGCATAGCAAGCTAGGGGTTTGACATCAGGAAAAAAGTTTCTTGTTCTTTATAAATAAATTTAGTCGCTCTGTAACCTGAATGAATTACGAATTACATAGCTTGCTTCTCGCCAGAGGCGAGTATTATCAATTACGAATTATTTTGACTAATGACTAATCAGGAAAATGGAAGTTTACTGTACTCGTCCACGTTGCCCACGCCCACAAAACTATTTTGCCGATTTAGATGATATTACGACGCTGAAAACAACGCAGCAAAAGTACTGTACTACCTGTGGTATGCCACTGCTGCTAGATGGTCGATATGTGACAATTAAGCTGCTGGGAAGAGGGGGGTTTGGAGCAGCATTTTTGGCACGCGATCGCCGAATTCCAGGAATGCGTCAATGCGTAGTTAAGCAGTTTCAACCAGCGGGTAATTTAACTTTAAATCAACTGCAACAAGCACAGATAATGTTTGAGAGAGAGGCAGAAGTTTTAGCACAGCTTGGTAACGATCACGAGCAAATTCCTGACTTGTTTGCCTTCTTTCCAGTGATAGTTAACAGTTTGCAGCCAGGACAGCAAGACCAGTTTTTTTATTTGGTACAAGAGTATATTGATGGGCAAAACCTAGAGGAAGAATTAGTTCAACAGGGTAAATTTTCTGAACAGCAAGTGTTGAAGGTGCTGCAAGAAATCCTGAAGGTGCTAAAGTTTGTCCATCATAGAGGCATTATCCACAGAGATATTAAACCGTCTAACATCATGCGCCGTCGTGATGGTAAACTTTTTCTGCTAGATTTTGGCGCAGTAAAGCTTGTGACAAACGCTGCATCTGGTTCTGCTGCTTCTTCCACGGGAATTTATTCTATGGGATTTGCACCACCTGAGCAGATGGCTGGAGGTCAAGTATTTCCATCTACAGATTTATACGCCTTAGCTATAACTCTTATTACTTTGTTGACAAATCAGGAAGCAATTCAACTATTTGATGCCTACAGCAATCAGTGGAAATGGCGATCGCAAGTGACTATCAACCCTCGCCTTGCTGATATTTTAGACAAAATGCTGCTACCTGCTGCTAATCAGCGCTTCCAATCAGCCCAGGAGGTTCTAGATGCACTTAACTCACAGCCTCTAGCCCCGATACAACTTAATTCGCCTTCTGTAACACTCCCAACACAACCGCCTAAAAGTTCCAGTCCCGTCGTCCCCCGCCGTCCACCAACTCAACCAGCGTTTTCTACAGTGGAATTATTGGGTGGGGCGGCATTTAGTGGATTTGAGGGGGCATTGATCGCGATCGCCCTCTTTAGTCTAGTAAAATCACCAATAGCTACTTTCATTGTTGCATGTGTAATTTTGGGGATACTGATATTTGCCCAAACCAGGCGGTGGATTGAAAAGTTCGATTTATTAATTATTCCGACAATTACTTTTGCGATTATTTATTTTCTTCCCTTTTTACAAGGGGGTCTTGGCATTCAAACAGTAGTTTTTTTATCAGTTGCAGCAGGCTTAGTAGCCATTTCACTAACAGCCGTATTTCGACTTATTTATAAATTATTATCTCTATTACTTTAAAAAGTCCTGGTGTTAACAGCCACCTATGTCTCAGAAAAACGAAACACTTAGCCTTTTCTTAGCCGTAGTCATTACCATTGGCTTAATCTTTGGTGGCTTATGGTTTTTTATGGCACGGTGGGCGCAATTAAATAAACTTGTTGCGAACCAGTCGGAGAATAACAATCCCAGAGATGCCATTTCTGTTCCTAAGCCTATAGAGACTGGCAAGACAAGTAATACCATCAGCAAATGTGACGTGCCAAATCTCCCAGAGGGGACATTTAACTATGGTGGTAGCACAACCTGGGCACCTATTCGTAAAGACGTAGACTCCGTACTCCAAAGCCAATGCTCTCAGTTTATTTTACGCTATACTCAACCTCCGTCAGGTGAATCAGGATCTGGAACTGGCATTCGGATGTTGATAGACAATCAACTAGCTTTTTCTCAATCTTCTCGCTCGGTTAAGGCTGAAGAAAATACAGAAGCTAAACAAAAAGGATTTAGTTTCAAAGAAATTCCAGTGGCGATTGATGGAATTGCGATCGCAGTTAACCTCAATCTCAACATTCCTGGTTTAACTGTCGCCCAACTCAAAGATATCTACACGGGCAAGATTACTAATTGGCAACAGGTGGGTGGCCCAAATTTACCCATTACAGTTTATTCTCGCACCAAAGAAGCTGGGGGTACAGTGGAATTCTTTGTCGAAAATATTCTAAATAAAGAGAATTTTGGTACTAACGTTAGTTATATTAACACGACCACTGAAGCAGTACGAAAAGTAGCTGCAAGTCCTGGTGGAATTTACTATGCTTCTGCCCCAGAGATTGTACCCCAATGTATGATAAAATCCCTGCCACTAGGGCGCACAAGCGGTCAATTTGTGCCTCCCTACCAAGAACCCTTTGTACCTCCGTCTGAATGTCCCACTAAGCGTAATCAGTTGAATACTCAGGCGTTTCGTAGCGGGGACTATGCAATTACCCGCAATTTATTTGTAATAGTTAAACAGAATAGTCAAACGGATCAGCAAGCTGGCGAAGCTTATGCAAATTGGCTGCTGACACCTCAGGGTCAAGAACTGATCCAAAAGGCTGGATTTGTCAGAATTAAATGATTAAAGTGGTTAGATTTAGCAAAATAATCAAATAATAAACATTTTTATTTTATTCAAATTTGTTTATGTCACAAAAGAATGAAACCACAATTTTAGCCTTGGCTCTGTTGCTGACAGTTGGAATAGTTGGCAGTGGCGTGTGGTGGTTTACTAATGGCACTGGGTTCAAAATTGGTAATACCATCATTTCAAATCAAGAAACAGGCAGCAATCCATCCCTAGAAAACCGGATTAGTTTTGGGGAAAAAACTTTGACTCCAGGTGACATTTCTCCTGCAAAAAAAGAAGGAGTACAGGCGATCGCTGCTAAAAGTTATGATAAAGCGATCGCCAATTTCACCGCTGCCCTAAAACTCAACCGTAACGATCCAGAAGCATTAATCTTTCTTAACAATGCCCGCATCGGTTCCAAGAGCTACACCATTGTGGCTTCTGTACCATTCGGCACTGACCCCAATGCTTCCTTAGAAATTTTACGTGGCATCGCCCAAGCCCAAAATCAAATTAATCGCTCTGGAGGAGTCAAGGGAGTACCGTTGAAGGTAGGGATAGCTAACGATGACGACAAGCCAGAAATATCGAAGCAAATAGCTTCCAGCCTAGTCAGCAATTCAGAAGTATTAGGTGTAGTTGGGCCTAATACTAGTGATTCCACCTTAGCAGCAGGTACTATTTATAATTCTGGACAACTTGTAGCAATTTCCCCTACCAGCACATCTGTAAAAATTTCTAACTTTAGCCACTACGTTTTTCGCACGGTTCCCAGTGATTTTATGGCTGCTAGAAGTTTAGCTAACTATATGGTGAAAACCTTGCAGAAAAAAAATGCAGTGGTTTTCTTTAATTCTCAAAGTAACTATAGCCAGTCTTTAAAGTCTGAGTTTGTTTCATCTGTTTCCTTAGAGGGTGGACAAGTATCCAGCGAATTTGACTTATCCAAGGTGGATTTTAGCGCGGCTAAAAGCCTAGAACAAGCAACTAAGCAAGGTGCAGAAGTGTTGATGTTAGCAGCTAACACTGAAACTCTAGATAAAGGGCTGCAAGTAGTTCAGATTAACCAGAAACGGTTAACTCTGCTGGCGGGAGATGATGTTTACACCGTCAAAACTTTAGAAATTGGCAGAGAACAAGCTACGGGGATGGTACTGGCAGTTCCCTGGCATATTGATAGTGATCCTAAGTCAGATTTTCCCCAGAAATCACGGCAGTTATGGGGCGGTGATGTGAGTTGGCGAAGCGCCCTCAGCTATGATGCCACTGTAGCCCTGATTGAGGCATTAAAACGCAATCCCACACGATCAGGAGTCCAACAAGCACTCTTCTCCTCTGACTTTTCTGCCACTGGCGCTTCTGGTACAATTCGGTTTTTAGCATCAGGCGATCGCAATGCGCCAGTCCAACTTGTAAAAATTGTTCCTGGTTCTCGCTCTGGCACTGGTTATGACTTTGAACCAGTGCGATAAGCAGCAATAAAAAATTAAAAATTAACCAATAGTTAACCTAAAAAAGCTCTCAAGATGAGAAATTAAGCTTTACGGGAAAAATTGTAGTGTCAACTAGCAATTTTTCCTCACCAGCAATTAAGCCTTGTAGAGAAGTAATAAATAATTCAAATAAAATACTTAGAACCTTAAAGTAGTCAGAAGTTAGGATTTATCATAATTCGTTAACAAAATGCCTGTCCTCCCAATACAATCTCAAGTAGCAAGCACCTATCAAGTCAAGCACTTATATTGAATGGACGCGGGTAATTTAGTATGTCCCAAAAAAATGAAATACCTATTCTTGTTTTATCCATCCTAATCACGGTTGGGCTAATAGCTGGCGGTTTTTGGTGGTTCACCAGAAAGTCTGGTCTTGATCTAAATACAATTAATTCTGGTAGCACCAAAACGCCCCAAACTGCATCAGAACAACCTAGTGGCAAGACTTTCGCCTCAGTACAAGATGTTCCTACAGGATTATTCAATTACGGAGGCAGTACATCTTGGGCACCGATTCGACTGGTAGTTGATCCAGGAATTCAAGCGGCGCGACCAGAACTTCGGCTGCGCTATGTAGAACCCAGCAATGGATCTCCTGGTTCTGGTACTGGTATCCAGTCACTGATAGACGGTCAATTAGCTTTTGCCCAGTCCTCCCGACCAGTTCTAGATCAGGAGTTAAGCCGTGCCCAGCAGCGTGGGTTCACTTTGAAACAAATTCCTGTGGCAATTGATGGTTTGGCAGTCGCAGTTAACCCTAACCTCAATATCCCAGGACTAACGATAGAACAGTTAAAGTCAATTTATACAGGCAAAATCAATAATTGGAGCCAGGTGGGCGGCCCCAATATCCCGATTAAGCCCTATTCTCGCCGCATTGTTGATGGCGGTACAGTCGAACTTTTTGTTCAAGACATCTTGGGTGGTCAAGCTTTCAGCTCCAATGTGGAATTTATCTCCACAACCACCCAAGCCTTGCAAAAATTGGCTGGTAGTCCTGGCAGCATCTACTACGCTTCTGCCCCAGAAGTGATTCCTCAATGCTCAATCAAAGCCTTGCCGTTGGGGCGGACGCAAGGGCAATACATTGCTCCATACCAAGAACCTTCTGTCCTCCCGTCTGAATGTCCTGGTAAACGGAACAAATTGAACACTGAGGCTTTCCAATCAGGAAAATACCCCATTACTCGCAATCTGTTTGTGGTGGTCAAACAGAATGGTCAAACTGAGCAGCAAGCAGGTGTCGCTTACGCCAACTTACTACTAACTGAGCAGGGACAGGAACTGATTAGCCAAGCTGGGTTTGTCAAAATTCGCTGACATGAGCGATCGCATCCGGCGGGGCGTAGCCCAGCGCACTCAGACAGAGTGGCGGAAATCGCCGCTCTGAACTGTGCTTTAACCAGCTCTATTAATCGATTCTGCTGGCAAGCAAATGAGATTATCCCCTTGGGTGAGGATTAAGCCGCGTTGACGCAGCTTACCCATTAAGCGGGTGACGGTGACACGAGTCGAACCAATCGCGCTCCCAATTTGGGCATGGGTGAGGGGGAAGGGCAGACAATAACCGCGAATCACATCAGGATCAGTGTCGCTCATTGCTGGCTCTCCATATTCCTCAATTAACAATGTGAGAAATCCTAAGAGGCGGTCAATTGTGCGGCGTTGTCCCAGGGCACTCAGCCACAGCAGCTTACGCTGGTGCTGATACCTAAAGGCATCCATAACTTCGCGACGGAAGTGAGGCCAGTTGTCTAAGTCATGCCAGTACATCCATAGCACCGCAGTTTGGTCAACATGGGCATAAGCCTGGAGTGTGAATGGTGACTGGGCAACAATTTCAAATGGCTGTCCCGCTCCCACAAAACCCAAGAACGCTTCTTCTGGGGTTCTGTTGATTCGTCGAGACGTTAGCTGACTGGCAGTCGCACTCACTTGGGCGGTTCCTACCATGCGGATCGCACCCCTTTGCACCAAATATAGCAATCCAGGTCGGGCTGGAATGCGCTCATCTTTGCTAAAGGTACGGCAGCGGTAGTGTTCTTGAGCCCAGTCAAGAATTCGTTGCCAAGTTAAAAAAGGCCGTGATGCCTCAGAAAAGGAGGATGGAGATTGCATAGGTAACAAAGAGCGTTCGGCTGAAGACAAAGACGTCATAAAAAGGTGCAAGGAGTGTCTTTGTGTTGGCGAGGCTTAACGCCTAACAGCGCCAGCCAATCCAAAGAATAGAAAGCAAATTACTCTCTACTCTTTTGTTATACTTCCTACTGTACAATGATGGTAGTAAAGGTTACTTACTATTCATCGATTATTCATCAAATTTTATCCTCTTCTCATTTTTCTTCATCTAAATTATATTTATCTCGCAAGATAGATGACAGAAAATCAGTAAATATATTTTACATGGGTGTTTAAACAAAACTACGTGCATTATAAATTACTAGTTAGGAAATATACGTCAATTAAACAGCTATTATATAGTTACTTGGAAAAAGTAATAAGCATTAATACTTATAAAGTAGAAAATATATGCGTAAAAGACGAAAAAAATCATCTATATAAAGATAGAGATGAAGGTAGAGTTTTATATATCTCAAGTGTGGCCCTGCGGCTATCAAAATCTCAGAATCGAAAAGCTATGGAGCTTGCCAGTGCGATCGCCTCTGATTTATCGAAGACTTGTGGCGACGTTTTTAGCGTCCAAATTGTTCCCCCTGGCTGGATACATTTTGAATTAACTCACTCTACCTTAGCGGCTTGGTTACAAAGTCTTGCTGTGGGGAGTTTAGAAGGAGAGGGGGAGCAGGGGACAATTAATGCCCAATACAACTCTTCTCTACGAGAGGCTGCGCCAAGGAGAGGCTGCGCCAACGACGCCGCTCAGTACAAGTGCCCAATGCCTAATTCATTGTTTGCTGTTCAGTATGCCCATGCACGTTGCTGTTCGCTAGTGCTGATGGCTCATCGAGAAGGATTGATTAAACTTAGAGAACCAGTTCCAAATACTAGTCCAGCTTTTTGGAGTGTTATCTTCCCTAACCCTTTACCTTGGCTCAATTGTGATAGAACATTGCGGCTAAATCACCCAGGTGAGCGTCGTCTAATTGCTGAGTTAGTGCAAGTGATAGATAACATCGAGTGCCCTGATGTTAGCGGTTCTGTGAAATGGGAAAAAGTAGCGCTGAATTTGAGCCAAGCTTTTGAAAACTTCTGGTCTAATTGCCGGATTTGGGGTGAGGTGAAAATTACCTCACCAGAGCTAGCCCAAGCCAGACTTGGATTGCTTATGGCTACTCAGTCAGTATTAAGATATGTGCTAGAAGAAAACTTAGGTGTTTTTGCGCCCTTGGAATTATAAATCGGTAATGTCGCTTAGGTAGAAAATAAAAACTTTTATAATAGCTATTGACTGAATGCATGACCTGGGCTACATTAGCAGGTGTGTGAGGAGCGAACCAGCTAGGGCACCGAGACGAAACACGGCCAGTCGTCGGTGTCCTTTCTGATTTATATGGGTTAACTTTGAAAAAGTGCCCTGATGATTACAGCAAAAACTTTTCAATTGCTACTGCTGCTCCGTCTTCCTCTACGCTAGGAGCTACCCACTGAGCGATCGCTTGCACTCCTGCTGGTGCGTTGCCCATAGCTACACCAAGTCCAACATATTTCAGCATTTCCACATCATTGAAGTTATCCCCAATCGCCATAACGTTGGCTGTCTGTAATCCCAGCAATTCTTCGGCTAGGTAACGCACAGCAGTTCCCTTATTCACAGAGGCGTTAGTTGCTTCAAAAAATGTAGCAACAGATGTTGTGAGATAAAGTTCAGCAGGTGTGTATTGGCGGCGCATATTCCCCAATAGCTGATCAATCACATCAGTGTCATCGCACAAAGCGAGAATTTTTGTTGGTTCATTCGTTAAGACTTGGCGCAAATCACCCACAGGAATCGGGGTAACACCAGAACGTTCTGCATAAATTTGGGTTTCTCTAGTTAACTCACGGACGTATAGCTGATCATTGATGTAAAAGTGGACAGATAGGAGCGATCGCAACTCAGGCTGCTCAAAATAGTCGATTAGCTTGTGGGCGATTTCCCTGGAAACAGCCCAATGGCGATAAATTTTTTGGGTGATCGGGTCTTGAATCCAGGCTCCCTGATAGGCCATTAATGGTAGGGTAGAGCCAATGTCTTGGTGGAAGCGTAAGGCTGAACGATACATTCGACCTGTAGCGATCGCCACTTTAATTCCTCGGGCTTGGGCTGCAACAATCGCTTGCTTTACATCTGCACTGATGGCGTTAGAATGTCCAGCGATCGTGCCATCTACATCCAAAACTAGTAGTTTAATGTCTTTTGCAGCAGCCTGATTATCAGTAGATGCCAAATGTGTGGCAGATGCTTTGTGCATAATTTCCTAGATTTTAAGTTCCAGTAAGAGGTTAACAGGCTCTAGAAACCAGTGGGGAGTACTAAAGCTGCAAATAACGTAGACATCAGTTTGTCTTAAATTATGTACAGGAGCAATTGGTAGGCAAAAACTAACTCAACGAGCATCTGAAATTGCTAACTATCTGACAAAGCTTCTGGCTAAAATAGGGCTATGTCTGAAATCACTTCTGCAACTGCAACACGCCCCACGTTCATCCTTGTAGATGGGCACTCCCTGGCTTATCGTTCATACTTTGCTTTCGCCAAAGGGCGAGATGGAGGACTGCGGACTACAACGGGGATTCCTACCAGTATATGTTTTGGTTTTGTTAAGTGTCTGCTGGAGGTAATGGCAACACAACAGCCCCAAGCAATGGCGATCGCTTTTGATTTGGGCGAGGCAACTTTTCGCCACGAAGCCGACGATACTTATAAAGCCGATCGTCCTGAAACGCCAGAAGACTTCATTCCCGACTTCGCAAACCTGCATGAGTTGCTCAATGGCTTCAATCTACCAATTTTCACTGCCCCTGGTTACGAGGCAGATGATGTTTTGGGAACCTTAGCACAGCGAGTAACTACTGCTGGGTATAGGGTGAAGATTCTCACTGGCGATCGCGATTTATTTCAACTGATTGACTCTGACAAAGAAATCACTGTTCTGAATTTTAGTCCAGATGCCCTAAAGCGCTCTACAAATAGCATTACGGAATTTGAAGCAGAACAAGTCAAAGAGAAGATGGGCGTTTTACCTTCACAAATTGTGGATTTCAAAGCTCTTTGTGGTGATAAATCGGATAATATTCCTGGGGTCAAGGGAATTGGAGAAAAGACAGCAGTGCAGCTGCTAAATACCTATGGTTCCCTTGAGCATATTTATGCTGCGTTAGATGAAATTAAAGGCGCAACTCAGAAAAAACTAGCAAGTGGTAAAGAAGATGCCGATAGGTCACAGTATTTGGCAACTATAGTTTTGGATGTTCCTATAGAAATTAATTTAGAAGATTGCAAATTAAACGGTTTTGAGACAAGCATCTTATCACCAATTTTAGAGAAATTAGAATTAAAGTCTTTTTTAGGTAAAATAAACGACCTCCAGCAACGTTTTGGTGGCCAAGTCGAAGACAAACAAGAAGCCAAAAAAGAGGTAATTAATTCCAACTTTGCTAACTCAGAATTCAGCGCTAATGAAGATAATGATTTGTGGTTTTTCAGTGCTAGTGATACAGCAGCACTTTCACAAGAATCTACTTCCCCAATTACACCACGCATCATCAACACTGAAGCCAAATTAACTGAGTTAGTGAAACTTTTGCAAAAATTCACTACCCCCAAGACTCCCGTTGCTTGGGACACTGAAACCACTGATTTAGAACCAAGAGACGCTGAGTTAGTAGGAATTGGTTGCTGTTGGGGAACGAAACCAGATGAGGTAGCGTATATTCCTCTGGGGCATAAAACTGGGGAAAATTTGAATAAAGATTTTGCGTTAGAAACACTACGCCCAATTCTCGAAAGTGTCGATTATCCCAAAGCTTTACAGAATGCCAAATTTGACCGCTTAGTTCTAAAGTGTCAAGGAATTAATTTGGCGGGAGTAGTGTTTGATCCGATGCTGGCAAGTTACATTCTAAATCCAGATTCGAGTCATAATTTGATGGATTTGGCGCAGCGATATTTGGGATTGATCGCAAAAAGTTACTTAGATTTAGTTCCTAAAGGCAAAACCATCGCTGATATAGATATTCCTGCCGTAGCAGATTACTGCGGTATGGATGCTTATTCTACCTTTGGTTTAGTGCCGAAATTACGTGAGGAACTGGATAAAATTCCAGCTTTATCTAAGCTCTTAGTGGAAGTGGAACAGCCACTAGAAGCAGTTTTAGCCCAAATGGAATACACAGGTGTCCGCATTAATTCAGCTTATTTACAAGAACTTTCGCAGCATTTAGAAACTGAGTTAGCCAGGTTAAAAGAGGAAGCAACTGAAAAAGCTGGGGAAAATTTTAACTTGGGTTCTCCTAAGCAATTGAGTCAAATCTTGTTTGAAAAGTTGGGGTTAAGCACTAAACATTCTCGTAAAATTCAAACAGGCTACTCTACAGATGCAGCAACATTGGAAAGACTCCAAGAAGATGATAAAACTGGTTTGGTTGAGGTGATAATTGAGTATCGCACCCTATCTAAATTAAAATCAACTTATGTTGATGCATTACCTGCATTAGTGCGTCCAGATACCCAGCGGGTGCATACTGATTTTAATCAAGCTGCGACATCAACTGGTAGGTTATCTTCTTCTAATCCGAATTTGCAAAATATCCCGATTCGGACAGCTTTTAGTCGCCAAATTCGCAAGGCGTTTTTGCCAGAACCTGGTTGGTTAATGGTGGCTGCTGATTACTCACAAATTGAATTGCGTATTTTGGCTCATTTGAGTCAAGAGCCGATATTAGTGCAAGCATATCAGCAAAATGAAGATGTTCATACTGTTACGGCGCGGTTAGTCTTTGAAAAAGAAAATATAACCTCAGAAGAACGAGGGATGGCAAAAACTATCAATTTTGGCGTGATTTATGGAATGGGTTCTCTAAGGTTTTCGCGCTCAACTGGGATAGATAAGACTATTGCCAATGAGTTCATTAAGCGGTTTAATGAACGATATCCTAAAGTCTTTGCATATTTGGAGCGAGTCAAAAAAGAAGCGATATCTCTTGGTTATGTAGAAACTATTCTCGGTCGTCGTCGTTACTTTGATTTTACTAATAATAGTTTACGCAAATTAAAAGGCAGTAACCCAGAAGATATTGATCTGAGTAAATTAAAGAATTTAGGTGCTTACGATGCAGGTTTACTACGCTCGGCTGCTAATGCACCAATTCAAGGTTCAAACGCTGATATTATCAAAATTGCAATGGTAAGACTGCATGAGGTTTTGAAGAACTATCAGGCGCGTTTGTTGTTGCAAGTTCATGATGAATTAGTGTTTGAAATCCCCCCTCAGCAGTGGGAAGAATTACAACCACAAATTAAGTCGGTAATGGAAAATGCAGTCCAGTTGAGTGTGCCGTTGCTGGTGGAGGCGCGTGTCGGTGAAAATTGGATGGAGACGAAGTAAGTTGAACTGGGGACTGGGGATTCGGACAATTACGTTGGTATAAAAGTACTTTTGTCTTATAGCAATTCGCTATGAAGATGCACTTAATTTTATTAAACGAACCGCCATCTCTGCGAGAGGCTTTCGCCAACGCGCAGCGTCTCCTTGGCGCAGCCTCTGGTAGAGAAGAGTTGGAAGAAGAAATCATTAAGTGCAAGTTTGTGGAAAATTGATATTAGTAAATACATCAAGTTGACAAAGTAATCAAGAGTCAAAAGTATTGACTCTTGACTCTTGATGATGAAGCAGGCAATAGTTAAGAGTTAAGCGCCACGCTGAAGCGCTGCTTCAACTTGCTTTAACTCCTTCTCTAAACGATTTTTGAGTTTTTCGGGTACAGAACGATTTGGGTAAGAACTGTAATGTCCAGCTAGGGAGTTGAGGGCTGTTCGCATGGTTGTAAAGGAGCTAAGACCAGAAACAGAGTTAACCCGCTGATAGCGAGCTGAAAAGTCATTAATTTTTTGACGCGCTTCTGCTTGAACTGCTGCTTTGTCTGGTGAATCTTGTGATATATCCAGAGCTTGTCTCATAACATTGACCACAGCTAAGGTGTCTTGGCGATAATCCCCACTCAAACTATCTGGACTGCCAGAACAGCCCATTAAGCCGATAGCTACAACCAAAACCAGCGCAAGCAAACGCGACCAATAGCGCTTCATATGCATTAAGTAAAAGAATATGTAAATCAACGTCCATCCTATCTTGGATTGGTAACTTGGGGATCAATTTATTGCTGAGTCAGGAGTGAGGAGTGAGGAGTTAGAAAACTCCATTTATCCACCTCAGAACTCTGTTCATCTAATTTAGATACTCGTCCACGAGTCTTTGACTTGACTCCTAACTCCTAACTTTTTGATAAAGAGTATCCCGTTGTTGGTAAGGTCTTCCTAAAGAAGCGATCGCAGCTTGTAAGGTTTCCACTTCCATACATGTACCACCCAAAGCACCTGCCATTGTGGTAATATGCTCCTCCATTAATGTGCCGCCGATATCGTTGCAACCCCAAACTAAGGCTTCGGTTGCACCACTAAGCCCCAGTTTTACCCAACTCTGCTGATGGTTGGGAATCCAATTACCCAAGTAAATCCGCGCCACAGCCCCCAGTAGGAGTGCATCGGTTAAAACTGGTTGATCGCGTCCGACACGGCGACGTAAGGGTTTGGGCGCTTCTTGTCCAACGAACGGTAATAAAATAAACTCTGTGATGCTTGCTGGATATCCCTGATTGATGGAGGTTTTTTGGAGCGATCGCAATTTTTCTAAATGCCCGATTTGCTGTTCGTGGGTTTCAATATGCCCAGATAACATCGTGCTAGTAGTATGCAAGCCTAATTTGTGAGCTGTGCTGACAATTTCTAGCCAAGTGGCTGTGTCAATCTTCTCTGGACAGAGTATCCGCCTTACCTTATCGTCCAACACTTCTGCTGCTGTTCCCGGCATTGAGCCAACACCAGCATCGCGCAAAGCAATAATCACATCAGCATACTCAAGTCCGTCAAGTCTGGCGATAAATTCCACTTCCTGGGGAGAGAAAGCGTGGAGATGTATCTGAGGAAATTCTTGTTTAATGGTTTCTACTACCTTGAGATAATAGGACAAAGATTTACCATTTATCTGCGCTTCTGGATTTAATCCCCCCTGCATACAGATTTCCGTCGCACCCCGCCGCACCGCATCTGTCGCCTTTTCCAAAATTTGTGCCGAATCTAACCAGTAAGCACCGACATCACCATCATCTTGACGGAAAGCACAAAAACTACAGTGCTGCTCACAAATATTAGTAAAGTTGATATTACGATTAATTACGTATGTAACTGTATCGCCTGCTTGAGTGTGGCGGAGTGTGTCAGATGTAGCACGAATTGCGGCGATCGCTTCTGGCTCACTTTGTTCTAACAATACCACTCCCTCTTCGAGAGATAAATCGTACCCCATCAAGGCACGTTCAAGAATTTTTTCAACTGCAATTTTTGTCAGCATTACTTTCTTAATTTCTCAGTAAATATTAATTTTCTGATCTTGCAAATAATAAAATTCTACTTAATAAATACACTAAGTATTGGAAAATTACAATTTTATACTACTGATTGAAGTACGAGGTGTTGGATTATCCAAGACAATTGAAGCCAAAACTTTGAATTCTGCGAGAGTTTTGTTGGCCTTGTATGCGAACCTTGGGAGCAATACTCGCGGTCTATCGATATTGTTTCAGGAATTTTTCAACAAAACTCAGGAGGACTCGAAATCGTTTTGCTAGCTGACGCTCTCGTTATTTTACCTCAAAGTATGTATCGATGATTTTCTGACTTAAGTCAAGCTAATATGCCTTCATTTGTATTTGACTAAAATGCATAACCTATCTCTCGAATGTACCTTAAAAGACCGGGAAACGCTATATGAAATTTAGCTGCTTTTTTGTTCTAGCCGCCACAGCCTACTATACTGCAAAACATCGACCAGTTTGTATTTCTTCTCAAGCTCAGAGCGAAATATTTTAGAAGGATTATACAAAAACAGATTGCTGAAACTATCAGGAATATTTGGTATACTTGGTTCAATTACCAATTGCATCTGCACTTTTTCATCTAGCAGATGAATGAGAGACATTAGCTCACCAATATTTAGAGAATAATTACTACTAATTAATAGTGGGTGATTAGCTTGATTGATGATCCGAGCTATTTGAGGGTTGGCATGGCTACCTTTATTCCACCATGTCTCGGCTTGAGAACTGATGGTACAGGATACAACTCCAGTGGAAATTATTACTACCATTACTAATTGCCAAAATTTGCGGGTTATTAACTTAGAAGAAATAATTTGAGTCGCCAGCAAGTAAGCAACAGCTAGCTGAATGCCTAGATAACACGGAATGACATATCTAGGTCGCAGACTGAGCTTACCTCCAATAATCAAATCAGGCAATATGAGAGCTAAAGCAGGTACTCCACTTAAGAGAAAAACAAATAACCAAACTCGTTTTCCTGCATGACTATAAATAAATAAGAAGGAATATACTACCAAGATTAGTATTAAGGGAATTAAAAATCGACCCCAGCGTAAAACTGGCAAATTCAAATCTGGAAAATATATTTCATAACGCCAAAAATCACCAAATAAATAGCTAATATTTTTAATCCAATCAGAAACCAAAACTGACAGAGATTGTCTGGTTTGAGCGCTGGTTGTTGTACGATCAATTTCAGACAAGCTATTAATAACAGTTAAAATCCAAGGAACAAAAGCTAAAAAGCCGACGCTAGTTGCTATTAGATAAGCTTTAACGCTTTTAGTGAATCGAAAGCGTTCAATGGCAAATACATAAATACCGTGGGCGATCGCCAGCAACCCAGAAAACAAAAAGGTGTACAATCCTAGTGCCACTGTTACTGCATAAATCCCCCAAAGCTGCTTGCTACCTAGCCTTATTGCTCGCAGCAGTACAGCACTCCCGAGCAAAGTAGTCACCATCCACAAACCGAACTCCCTTCCCTCTTGGGCGTACAGCACATGGAAGGGCGAGACTGTTAGAAGAGCTACGCTTATCCATGCCGTTATGGGTGACTGAAATAATTCTAAGCACAGCCAATAAATGCAAGGAAAGGCTAGCAGGCTAATTATGGCTGACAAGCTTCTCGTAGTCGCTACTGAATTGCCAAAAAATTGCATCCATAATCTAAGCATCACGTAATAAAGTGGAGGATGTTGAGCATCCTCCACCGCCAAAGAGTTGATTGTATTGATTAAACCTTTATCAGAATTAGGCTGTTGATATTTTTGTATATCTCTAACAGCAAACACGCGCCCATTAAACACTTGTTGAACAAATTCTGTCTTAGTGTAACCAGAGATTCGTAATGAGGTATAAGCTTCATCATGCCAGTAGACTTTTCGATCCAGATAAGCAAAGCGAAAAAATATCCCTAAGATTAACAAAATAATGATTAAAAATCGTAGCCAAATAGGAGGAAAATATTTTGCAAATACTGATTGTCTGTTTATCATAAATATCGAATTATAACGTTGATTACAGGTTCATAAGGTACAGTAGCAGCAGTTTGTACAGTTTTTTAGACGTTTAGGATTAATAAAGTCAAGAGCCGTTGCAAGCTGCTTCAGAACAAGTTAAGGAAATTTATCTTTTAAGGTAGGAAGGAGAAGCAAAGGAAAAAAAAGCTTAACCCAAGCCTATTGGTTTACATAAACTACTATCTAAAAAAATACTGTGGTTTTACCACAACTATTTTGACCTATTAAATAAGTGGGCGTCAATGGTTAGATCCTGGTAAAGGAGTTGTTTCCACCTCAATTTTGTGGGGTGAACCATCAAAAAATTGTTCAAGCCATGTTAACTTAACTTGTTGGTCGGGAATACCTTTGTAGTCAAACACTGTTAAATTATCTTCTGTGGCGATCGCTTTCACCTGCAACACTACATCTCTAATAGGTTGTCCAATTGTGGCATCTTCCACCTGTAACGCTAAATTCGCACGTTTTCCGAAATTTCCAATCCCTAAGATTTTTGAGATGATGGTGCCGCAGCTGTGCCCATCCTAGACATCGCTTCGGTACTATTTGAGTAGTGTTCACTGTCATGACCTTCTGCAACTTCTGCACTAATGTTAATAACTAATAGGGTTACTTTAGCCAATACTGTCAATCCACTTAATAAAAGGCGCACTGAATGTGGTGCAATTTCTCCTTGTTGTAGTTCTTGTTGTCCACCAATAACCCAACCACCCAACACTCCAAGTGATAATAAAATAGCTGTTATAATAACAAGATATTTATATTGATTGGATTTTCCTGAACATTCAAATTTAAGGTTTCTCCAAATACTCCGAAAGCAATAAGCATATCAGAAATAGGCATAAAATAATTAGTTTTCTCTGAATATGATTTATACATAAATTCACGTATAAATACCGTTAAAATTCAGAAACTTTTGCTAGAGTCTTCCGAGACTGATTCTCGCTTGTTCTGGATTTAACAACTTAATTAGCAGTTTTGATGTAATATATAGTTATTGAGAATAATTATTCATTCCTCTATTTAGCAATTGCAAATCTTTTACAATTCTTTTTTGGTGCTAACCGTAACTAAATGTCATGCCCAACAACTTCGCTCTAGGTAACGAAAAACCGTGGAGCCGCCGTGAATTCTTGAAGCTAGGACTAGCAGGTGCTGGAGTGATTGGTGCAGCTGGACTTTGGCAGATGCTAAATCTACAAAATAAGTCAATCGTCAAAGTGCCACCACTGGATATGGAAGCACCAGACGACGGTACTAACCCGATGAAGATGTTAAGGGATTTTGATTATGGGACGGTAAAGCAAGAAAATGGGCGGACTATCCGAGAATTTCAGTTAACTGCCGATACTTCCATAATAAAACTCAATAGTGCTGTATCTTACAACATCTGGGATTTAAACGGTCGCATACCAGGGCCAACGCTACGGGCAAAACAGGGCGATCGCGTGCGAGTGCTTTTTCTCAACAAAGCAGGACATTCTCACTCTTTACATTTTCATGGCGTTCATCCGGCGGAAATGGATGGGGTTCGCCCAATCAGCAACGGCAAAGCCACAATTTATGAATTTGATGCTGAACCCTATGGAGTACACTTGTACCACTGCCATATTGAACCAGTTACCCGTCACATCGCCAAGGGACTGTATGGGATGTTTATCATCGATCCACCTACGCCCCGTCCCCCGGCTGATGAGATTGTACTAGTCATGGCTGGGTATGACGTGAATGATGATGGCCATAATGATTATTATGCTTTCAACGGTTCGCCCCATCATTACATGCATCATCCCATTCCTATTTACCAAGATCAGTTGATTCGGCTATATATTCTCAACATCATTGAATACGATCCGGTAGTGACGTTTCACCTCCATGCCAACTTCTTTGATGTCTATCGCTATGGCATGAGTATGACTCCTAGCGAGAAAGCTGATGTGATTACGATGGGTATGGCCGAAAGGCACATTTTGGAATTTGCTTTTCGCTACCCAGGTAAGTATATGTTCCATCCCCATCAGGATGCGATCGCCGAAAACGGTTGCATGGGTCAATTTGAAGTAGTTGCTCAAAGCAAATCTCAAAAGACTGTTAACAATTCATGACAAAATAATTAGTAATTTTTATTCAAGCTAAGTACAAGGTACACAATTGGTAATTAATAAAATTTTAAATCAAATAGTTGATAAAAAATATCATTATATGCGAAAGTAAAATCTATGACGATTTCTTAAACAAACTATGTTTGAGTAATAGTTTGAAGCATTTGAACCAATACCTTTTAAATTGTGCCAGGATCAGAAATGAAAAAATTTCGCTATATCTGTTTAACAGTGGCAGCTGCGGCAATAGTTACCTTAAGTTCCTGTAGCAGTACACCAACCGCAGAAAATCCATCAGCGCCAGT
The DNA here is from genome assembly GCF_937863485.1 of uncultured Nostoc sp. Classification (GTDB taxonomy): domain Bacteria; phylum Cyanobacteriota; class Cyanobacteriia; order Cyanobacteriales; family Nostocaceae; genus Nostoc. The sequence goes on from NZ_CALMFY010000157.1 coordinate 41,372, forward strand.
TATTAGTCCTCAAGCTACAGAGGCAGTAAGTGAAAACAGTCATAGTGGTCACGGTAGCAAAGAAAAAATTAACATTAACAGTGCAATATTGTCAGAATTGGATAAGTTTGAAGCCAAGTTAGGTGTCCCGGCTTTATCCAACAAAATTCAGGCAGGTCGTCCCTATGGCAGCCCAGAAGATTTAGTTAGTAAAAAAGTAATTACTCAAGAGCAGTTCGACCAAATTAAAGACCAGGTTGGTGTTCAAGAAGTGGTACTCACAGGTGAGGCAAAAGATGTTGACTATATGTCTAAATTAGGCTTAATGAAAGGGCATCTTTTGGTAGCACAAGAACTGCTGGATCAGAATCAGCCGAAACAAGCAGAACCTCATATAGGACATCCAGTTGAAGAGATTTACGTTGACGTAGAAGAACAATTGAATGAGCGCAAAGTTAAAGAATTTAAGACAACTTTGGTGAGTTTGCAAGATTTAGTGAAATCTAATTCAAAAGATAGTAAAGTTAAAACTAATTTTGCTTCTTCGATGCAATCAGTTGACGGAGCGATCGCAGCTTTGCCAGCAGATCAACGCTCCAAACCAGGATTTGTGCTACAGATAATTAACGAATTGCTAGATTCAGCTAACTCCGAATATGGCGCTGCGATCGCAGATGGTAAAATAACCGCGCCAATTGAGTATCAAGACTCTCGTGGTTTTGTCGTTTACGCCAATGATTTATACAAAGGAATTTCTAGTCAAGTAGCTCAAGCCGATCCCGAAGCACACAAAGCGATCGACAGTAGTTTCGCTGAACTAATAAAAGTTTGGCCCGCCGCCATCCCACCAGCAAAAGCAGTCAAAACTCCTAATGATGTTACCAAGCTAGTGAAAACCATTGAGGAAAACTCTCAAAAAGTGGTTGACAAATCTAATACCAAAGCATAGCGATAACACTTTCATTTAATGGGAAGGGTAGGGTAAAGAGTTTAAAATGAGGAAATCATTAGGAGTTAAGAATTACGAATTACGTTAGCGTAGCGGTAGCGAGTCCGCGAGCGTCATTACGAATTACTTACTCCTAACTCATTACACTCCATTCGTTACTTGAACTAACAACTGATGCAAGAACTTGACCAGAAAAAGACCATTGACCTGCTGAACGCCATCATGGAATTTGAACTAGCAGGGGTAGTGCGCTATACACATTATTCTTTGATGGTGACTGGTCCTAACCGTATTCCAATTGTGGCTTTTTTCAAAGCACAGGCAAGTGAGTCTTTACTTCATGCCGAACAAGTGGGAGAAATTCTCACCGGTTTAGATGGGCATCCTTCCCTGAAAATTGCCCCAATGGAAGAAACCTACCAGCATAAAGTCAAGGATATCTTGGCAGAAAGCTTGTCTCATGAAAAAAAGGCATTGGATCTGTATAAAGATTTGCTCGAAACTGTCACCAATGCCAGCATTTATCTTGAAGAATTCGCTCGCGGCATGATTGGGCAAGAAGAGATGCATAATCTCGAACTGAAAAAGATGCTACGTGATTTTGGTCAATAGTTATTAGTCATTAATTATTGGCTAGGGACTAATGACAAAGATAGAAGTCTGAACAGAGCGAAAAACTGGAGCGGAGGTTTCCTCTGCTCTGGATTTTTCAATTTTTGGCTTCCGGCCATAAGAACTTCTCCTAAGGGAAACGCTTGCGCGTAGCTTGCTTAAGAGAAGGGGTACAGGGACAAAAGACAAAGGATAAAAGATGAATTTTAGTACTGCTCTACCTACTTTTGTAATAACACTTCGAGAAGGAGTGGAAGCTGCCCTTGTTGTTGGCATTGTCCTAGCTTTGCTGAAAAAAGCTAAACAATCCCGACTCAACTCTTGGGTGTATGCTGGTGTCGGCGTTGGCATTGTCGTCAGTGCCTTAATCGGTGTGTTATTCAGTTGGATAATTCCAGTACTGGGAGCAGTGAATCCTCAATATACCTCCGTAGTTGAGCCAGGGTTAGAAGGTGTGTTTAGTGTATTAGCGATCGCCATGCTCAGTTGGATGCTAATCTGGATGACCAAACAAGCCAGATTTATGAAAGCTACAGTTGAGGGAGCAGTTACACAAGCACTGACACAAAACTCAAATGCTGGTTGGGGTGTTTTTACTTTAATTTTAGTTGCCGTTGTCCGCGAAGGCTTTGAAACTGTTCTGTTTGTTGCTGCTAATTTTCAACAGGGATTAATGCCAGCATTGGGTGCTATTGCTGGTTTGGTAGCGGCATCCGCCATTGGGGTGCTGCTATTTAAATGGGGTGTCAAAATTAACATCCGCCAGTTTTTCCAGGTAATGGGTATTTTATTAGTGTTGATTGTCGCTGGGTTGGTAGTTTCAGGCTTGAAACATTTTGACGACGCTGTAGCTAACCTTGCCCTTAGCAGTCGTGCCACAGAAAGCCTTTGTTTCTATTACGAACGTTTTACTAAAGTCCACTCCTGTATTTTGGGGCCAATAGTTTCAAATACTTCCACAATCTTGCCTGACGAACAGTTTCCTGGCATTATTCTCAAATCTTTATTTGGTTACACAGAGAATCTCTATCTTGTACAAGCAGTGGGATACGTGGCATTTTTACTTATCATTGGAGGACTGTATTTCCGCAGCCTTGGAGGTGCTTCTCCTGAAGGTAAAAAGAATATCCCTTTTGCTCAAAAATAATTAGTTCTGCGAAAGATTAAAAGCACAGTCAATTTTATATTTTTTGCCTCGTTCCCAGTCAGAGACTGGGAATGCCTATTGGGGGGCTGCCGCCTACCCTATTCATCATTCAAGGTAGAAACTGCAAATCAGATTTTAAATTATATTTATTGAGCTAAGTACAGTTTTGCATAAAATCGTAGCGTTTTTAAATGCAGAGGGACGCATTGGCATTGCAGAGGGACGCATTGGCATTGCAGACGAACGCATTGAGATTGTAGAGGGACGCATTGGCATTGCAGACGAACGCATTGGCATTGCAGAGGGACGCATTGACATTGTAGAGGGACGCATTGACATTGTAGAGGGATACATTGACATTGCAGAGAGACGCATTGGCATTGCAGAGGGATACATTGGCATTGCCACCCGTCAATTTTAGATTTTGGACTTTCCTGCGGAACGCTACGCGAACGGCTACGCTCAGTCGAACGATTTTGGATTTTGAATTGAAGAATTGTTAAAATAAAAACACGGCGACTCTAAATATTTTCTTCCAATCTAAAATCTAAAATTTAAAATCTAAAATTGATTGCCCCGTACCTTGTGCTCAGGGTCAGCACTGAGCGAACGTAAGAGCGTCTCTAAAAGTTGCCGAAGTGTCAACCCAAAATTGCTTGACCTTTGCTAATACGGAGAATATCCTTGAATCTTGAGTCATTCTTAAATAATTTACTACCAGTGATTCCGATAACTTTTGTTTGATCAAGTCGAGAGATAATGTCAGCAAAAAGAGAAGAAAGAGCAACAACTCTTTTTGCTGATCCTTTAGGTAATTGCTGAGAATTTCTCTTTTAGTCTCAGTAGGGTTTGTGACTTTTTTTGTGGCTGCTGAGTGATTGCAGTCGTGCAAGCAGCTAAAACTATACTCATCTTTATAAAAAAATGCAGCAACACAAATAGGGCTTTGGCAGTCTTGAAAAAATAGGTTTTAAAACCCTTACTACTTAACTATATAATTCGATACACGTTGCCCACAATTATCTAAATTGGGGTCGATGATTATTGTGTCCATCTACTGGTAGGTATGTCTAACCATCCCTTGAACGTTGCAAGATCAAGATTATTTTGGCGGCGGCTATTCGCTGTTGTTTTCACTAGTAGTTCGTTGCTCCCCAACTTTGGAAGCGAACCAGCAAGGGCGCAAGTAACCCAATATTGTCAGTTATCATCAGCGGCGGCGCAAGAAAAAGAAAACTTACGTTTGTCAGCCCTCAAAGGCAAGCAAGATGCTCAAACGCGCTACCAAAACTTGGTAGAAACACAAGCACAGGATTTACATGAGTGCCGCGCTCAGACTTGGCCACAAATCCAAGCCGTCTGGTTGCGCTTGTATCCTTGTGACATTCAGCCAGGAATAATTGATCAAATTATGGATCGGGCTGTTAACCGTGGCTATAACCAAGTTTATTTAGAAGTATTTTACGACGGTCAGGTATTATTACCAGCAACAGCTAACCCGACGGTTTGGCCTTCTGTGATTCGCACTCCAGGATCAGAAAACGCCGATTTACTCGCCACGGCTATAAAAAAAGGTCGGCAACGCGGTTTGAAGGTTTACGCCTGGATGTTTACCACAAATTTCGGCTATACTTATGCCCAGCGCCAAGATAGAGAACCAGCGATCGCTCGTAATGGCAAGGGTCAAACCAGCCTATATGTCGTAGATAACGGCTCTCAAGTATTTATCGACCCCTACAACTTGCAAGCAAAACGCGATTACTATCAATTAATACAGCAAGTTTTGCGCCGTCGTCCAGATGGTTTGCTATTGGATTATGTGCGCTATCCGCGACAAGCAGGAAGTGATTCCATAGCTACTAAAGTCTCAGATTTATGGCTATTTAGTCCCGCAACCCAAGAAGCTTTATTTAAACGGGCACAAAATTACAAAGGGCTGGACTTGATTCGCCGCTTTTTGAGTCGAGGATACGTCACCACTGGAGATATCGCCGAAGTTGACAAACTTTATCCCCAGGAAGGGGAACCCCTCTGGCAAGGACGCATTCCCCGACCAGCCCAAAAATCAATCGTCTCTGTAATTGATAGACAAGTACTTTTACAATGGGAATTGTGGCAGCTCGCCGTTGCCCACGCCATGCAAGGAATCCTAGATTTTGTCACCATAGCGAATTACCCAGCAAAGAAGCAAGGAATTCCTACAGGAGTGGTGTTTTTCCCCGATGGTAACCAAACTGTAGGACAAGGGTATGATTCCCGCTTACAACCTTGGGATCGATTCCCCACGACATTAGAGTGGCATCCTATGTCTTATGGAAATTGCGGTAATGTCAGTTGTATTGTGGCACAAGTGCAACGGGTTTTGAGTATGGCAAAACCTGGTACGCAGATAATCCCTGCTTTAGCTGGTGTGTGGGGAAAATCCATCAGTAATCGTCCATCCCTAGAAGCGCAAATGCAAGCACTTCGCCAATACGCTCCCCAACTCAAGGGAGTTAGCCATTTTGCCTATTCTTGGCAATATCCTCAGAGTGATAGCGATCGCAAATTTTGTCGCACTCGCTAAATAGTAGAATTCAGGAGTCAGAATTCAGAAGGAAAATTCCCCTCATCCCCCACTAATTAATTCTGAATTCTGTATTTTGTATTATTCTTTAATTAACTTACAGCTATTTTTAGGTAAATAGACCACGCTCTACGGGCACAGCAATGCTGTGCCCCTACGATAGATGTGGTTCAAATACTTGAATTCTGCTGTAAAGCCAAGTCCTGTGGGGTATTACAGTTAAACAGCATTTCGGGTTCTGCTAAGGGCAAAACTTCTACAGGATATTGCCGAAGCCACTGCTGAAACGATCGCCCCCCTCCATTGATAAACTCTAGAAGTTGTGGCAAACAGCGACGGCGATAGAAACCACATAGAGGTTCCCAGCCTTTAGGATGATCGGCTAAAGCTGCGATCACATTATCCCCCACGCTATCAAGTCTAGTTACCCAATCTTGCAACACCTCAACCCGCAACCTCGGCAAATCGCAAGCTAGCAACAGCACCCATTCTGTTTGCACTTCGGCTAGTCCTTGGGAAAAACCAACTAAAGGCCCGTGGGCTAGAGATTCCTTAGATAAAGGTACTTCCCGAATAAACTGACAACCAGGCAAAAGCAAGTCTTGATAGCGTTCTGGCCAGGGAGTTACTACATAAACAGTATCGGCACAGCTTTGAGCAATACCACAAACTCGCTGCAACAAAGGCACCCCTTGAATGGGAATCAAAGCTTTATCTTGACCCATGCGAGAACTTTTACCGCCTGCTAATACAATGGCGGTTAATTTGCTAGGCGAGTCAATAGTCATTCGTCAAAAAAATAGAGGGTAAAAATATATCTTGCACTTGTGTGCATCACCCGCCAGCGATTTGAATCGCTAGCTTAATAGCCAAAGTGCATTGTAAATGGACTGAAATTCTTGTTTAGTCGTCTTTTAGAGGACTTAAGTTATTAGCCAGGGGTTTATAACCCCTGGTGGTTGAGGATCTCAATCAAAATATTGAGTATTTAATCCCTTCTTGAGAGCGATTTCACGCCCTCACCTGACTTTGCTGGACTTGCTGTAACAAATGTTCTACACTTTCTGCTGGTGCAAGACACTTCAAGCCTTGGCAAACTAACCCAACGCTTCCCTCTGGTATATCAGATACCACAGCAAACACAGCCGCTGGTAGAAACTTGGGGATCAAAGTGTTAATTTGCTCAGTTGTGCTGCGAATCAACGTAGAATTACGATACCAATCCAAAGCTGTAAATAAGCTGGGACAAGCTTGAGGAGCGTCATGCATTACACTTCTAAAAGCTTTCAAACCATGTTCAGCTAAATCTAAATAATCTAGATTATCAGTGAGTAAGGCCAGACGGACAAGGTTAGCGATCGCAATTCCATTGGCTGAGGGTGTAGCATTATCAACATAACTACGCTCCCGCACAATTAAATCTTGACTAGAATCACTAGATGTGTTATGGTAACCACCTAATTCTCCACTCCAGAGAAATTCGTTGAATTCATCTTGGATAGCGATCGCATTTTCTAACCATTGTTTATGCTCAGGGTCGGAAGCTTGTAAATCCAGGAGAGCTTTAATAAAAAAGGCATAATCTTCAGACTGCGCTAAAACGGTCGGTTCTCCTTGATAGTTGAGTCGGTGGAAACGCCCATCGACAAACTGATTTTCCCAGATAAAATTCGCCGCTTGTGCTGCTAATTCCAGGTATAACGGTTGTTGGAACACCCCAGCAGCTTTAGCCAACCCAGAAATCATCAAGCTATTCCAGGCGACAATCATTTTTGTATCTGTCACTGAAGGAATGCGACCTAGCCAGTTAGTGGTTTTTGCTTCCTGGTTATTACGAGCCGGGGGAAAAGTTTCTAGTGACTCAAGACTAACGCCATAACGGGCTGTAAAAAGCTTGCTCAGTGCCGTTTCCAGCGTTGCACTCAGTTGCCCTAAATTCTTTCTTTGTAAGACATTACGTCCTTCAAAGTTACCGTTAGGCGTCACCGTAAACTGTTGTTGTAATTCCCTAAGTTCTTCAGGTGTTAACAGTTGTTGTAGTTCGCTGTAACTCCAGACATAAAAGGCTCCTTCTTCTGGTTCTACTGCCGTGGGTTCAGTGAAGCTGTCGGCATCTTGAGCAGCATAGAAGTAACCTTCAGGCGCGGTCATTTCTCGCTTCAGCCATTGTACAGTACCAGCAACTGCCCTTTCAAAGGCTGGTTCTTGTATTCCTGCACTCCACAAAGAAGCCAGATACTCCATAATCTGTCCATTGTCGTAGAGCATCTTTTCAAAGTGGGGTACTGTCCAAGTAGGGTCAACAGTATAGCGATGAAAACCACCACCCACATGGTCATAAATGCCTCCCAGCGTTAAGTTTAGTCCCCGCTGGGTAGAAACTTGGTTGCCGTCATACTGAGATTCAAAATTAAATCGAGTTCCCCGCAATGCTAATTCTGTATAGGGAATCATCGGAAAGCTATTGCCAGATTGCCTAGTAGTAATTACACCTGTGCTGGTTTCCCAACCTTGACGGAGTAATTCCCGGTCTTCAAGCTCGGTAGTTGTACCGGATTGCAACACCGCAGACGTGAGCAAAGACTCAATAATTAGGGCTTTGCGTTGCTGTAAGTCTTCTTTTTCTGTATCGTAATAACGGCGAAGCGATTGCAACACCTGCAAAAATCCAGGACGACCATAGCGCGGGTCTACAGGGAAATAAGTACCAGCGTAAAACGGCACTAAATCTTCTGGGGAAAGAAAAATATTCAAAGGCCAACCCCCTTGACCGCTCATCATCTGCAAAGCCTGCATATAGATGCTATCGAGGTCAGGTCTTTCTTCCCTGTCTACTTTGATGGGAAGATAATTGGCATTCATGTACTGGGCGATCGCAGTATCAGAAAAAGCCTCGCCTTCCATAACAGTACACCAGTGGCAACTAGAGTAGCCAATGGAGAGAAAAATCGGTTTATTTTGCGCCCTTGCAGTTGCAAGTGCTTCGTCACACCAAGACCACCAATCAATTGGGTTTTCGGCGTGTTTGCGGAGATAGAGGCTCTTAGCTTCAGCAAGGCGATTAGTCATGATCAAATAGCAAGTAAGTTGCCTTCTTTGCTCAGTCTATCCTGTTCCCAGGAATGTTAGCCCTTAAGTTAACAGGTAGTAGTGCATGTCTTTGATATCGCCGACACCTGTGCAATTTGTGAAACATTCTTACTGAAAAGGTCGCAATAGCAAGCTAACAATATTTGGTGGCGTTTCTGGCATAGGTGATGCTGTCTTTGTCTGAATCAAAGTATTTGGGCTAAGTCCTACTATCAGGTGGAGCAAGAAGGTGATGATGGCGGCTTGTACAAGTTTTTCCAGCATGGCACGTCTCTCTCTGTGTGGATAGCATTTCAAGTAAGACTGGTTATTCTAAATACACCTCGTACTACCGATTTACCGAATCTAACAAAAATAACTTAATAATTGCTGAGGTAAATCCTAAGAAAATGTTTAAAATTTTACTGGATATTTAACATAATTCCCTAAGCAAGCCGGATTTCGGTTATCAGTTTAATTACCACATCGCCAAGGTAGTCCAGCAAAAGCCGAGATATGAGGTTGGCGATAATTGGAGTTTTTTGATTTGTTTTTCCTTAAATGGAGATATTCTCTTAGACATTTTTTACCGCTAAAAAGTGCCCTTAAGGATTAAATCTATTAGATAAGCACCTTTTGCCCTCTTTTTGGGTAAAGAAAAACCAGCAAGGTTTAATTTATCTGCCTGGGAACACTAGAGATAAACCCCAGTTTCGTGCCGTCATCGATAAAATGTATTTAAAGTAGCCACAAACACGCTTCCATGATTCCTATCGTTATTGAACAATCGGGTCGAGGTGAACGCGCCTTTGACATCTACTCACGGCTGTTGCGTGAGCGCATCATCTTTTTGGGACAACAAGTTGACAACAACATTGCTAACTTGATTGTTGCCCAACTGCTGTATTTGGATGCTGAAGACTCGGAGAAAGACATTTATATGTATATCAATTCTCCCGGTGGTTCGGTGACGGCTGGCATGGGCATTTTTGACACTATGAAACACATTCGCCCTGATGTCTGTACAATTTGTACCGGATTGGCGGCGAGTATGGGCGCTTTCCTCCTCAGCGGTGGTGCTAAGGGTAAGCGAATGAGTTTACCCCATTCTCGGATTATGATTCATCAACCTCTAGGTGGCGCTCAAGGACAGGCGACTGATATTGAAATTCAGGCGCGGGAAATTTTGTACCACAAGCAACGGCTAAACAACTATTTAGCCGAACATACAGGTCAACCAATTGAGCGGATTGCTGAAGATACTGAACGTGACTTCTTCATGTCACCAGAGGAAGCGAGGGAATATGGCTTGATTGACCAAGTTATTGACCGTCATGCCGCTGGTAGCCGTCCAGCAGTTGCTGTTCTTAATTAATAGTCACGATTTGCAAATGGTGATTTACCACTTTTAATTTCCTTAAACCCCAAAATAACCCCTCTTCATAAGTAAAGAGGGGTTATTTTTGGAATGGGTGGCCTGCTCAAGTACTTAATACCGATTTGAAAAAACAGGATGCACCAGCCAATACGGTTCGGAAAAGAGAAAGTTATCTATTAAGGTGAGCTGGCGTTGCAGGGGGAGAAGAAAAGCAGGGGGAAAAAGATTTATTAGACCTCTTGCAAAAATCCTTGAATCACCCCTCCCCAACACATCGGGGAGGGTTGGGGAGGGGGCAAGATTTCAAGTTTCCCCCCTTTATAAG
>NZ_CALMFY010000158.1 GCF_937863485.1 uncultured Nostoc sp.
ATTCACTTTATCAACAACTGTGATTTTTCACAACTCATTTAGGATTGCTATAGCAGACCGGGAGAAGATTTCAAATTTGATATTACTAGTTCGTCCGTTCGCGCTGAAAGGGCTGGGTCGTCGCAAAAGCTTGATGCTGCCGAAACTAATATGGCAGGCCTAGTCAGGTGCAGCACCTGGTTTAGCAGCATAGTTCTCACCTACAGACCAAATTGGGCTGACTACCGTACAACCGAAATAACGGCTGGTGACTAACTTTTACATTGCTATGCCGCAGATTGAAATCTGTCGGTTGGAGTCGATACTCGGCAAAAAGCCGCAGCAGTTCTGCTTCGTGTTCGACGGCGAACACCAAGAATAGATCCGGTCTGCGATCGCCAGTTAGAACATTGATCGCCTGATACACTGGCTCAGGGATGAAGAACGGGGGATCAACGACAATCACATCAAATTCTCGGTTAATCGGCTGCGGCTCCCGCAAATCATAAGGGAGGAAATCCGCGAATTCAGCAAATTTCGGGTCGATGTCTAGAAGCGTGACCCGACGCCCTCGTCGAAACCATTCGGCTGCAAGCCGAGGTGTACAAAGGCAACAGGGATTCGCATATACATCCAGCGCGCACACGAGCGTGGAAGCGGTTTGTTGTGTGAAGAATATCTGGCTCAACGTGAAGTCAGGAGGCACAAACTGGTCGATGGGGTCTACCCTAGACTCAAACCACGGCTGACCAGGACCGATTGCCATCCGCTCTGTCAAAATCCGCTTAAGTTGATCTTTGTCCATACGTAGACCTCTTGCGACATCTGTATAACGTCTCAAATCAGCGGCTACTGAGGTCTTTGATGCACCACTAGGATCTCATGTCAGTCGGCTGCATTGTAATGTTAGCTTGAATTTCTCACAACTGATAAAAAATAATTTAGGTGATTTTTGAAAAAGAAATTACCAGCTAAAGTAGGTTGAATCAAGATATCCCATTTGGGGAAAAGTGGATTTCGCTGTAATTTAGACTCGACTTGCTTCATAGCTTTCTTATATCAAGTTCGGGTGATTACTTATAATAAAATCTATCAATGTAGGTTGGGTTGTAGCAAGATCCCCGTAGGGGTACGCTAGTGAAACCCAGCATCTACTTCTTGTGACAGCAGAATTCAAGTATTTGAACCACATCTGTCGTAGGGGCGCAAGGGCAAGATCCCCTACCGCGTGGTCTATTTACCTGAAAATAGCTGTAATGTTGGGTTTCGTTCCTCAACCCAACCTACAGATATTATAAGTGTTTAACCGAACCTGATATTAGTCAGGGAAATCTCTTTTTGGTAAATAGTCTTAATTTGAGCAAGTGAGCGAGATACTGGCAGGCTTCATCAATAAATAGAACGTCATTGTTAGTTAGATTTAAAAGTTGGGAAAAATGTATTTGGTGAAACTACGCAAGTGTAGCCCTTGCCATCCTGATTAGGACAAGTCTGCGATGAATACCTGTCAGATCTGCTCTCTTCGATTTACTAATCTCCTAAGCTGTCTGACCACTGCTATAACAGTAATTTACAATATGAGGCTTTAATCCGAATGACTTCTGATTTTCAACCACCACCTAAGAGTTTGTCCATATTAGCTTCTGTAGGAGGAGTTGTTACCGCTGTAATAGCGATCGCAATTTTAAATTTTTGGTCTAAGCAACTTTCTCGGACCGTTCCCATAGCAAAATCTAAAATATCAACTGCCAGCCTTGATGCAAAATCTTTAGTTTTGCAAGGGACACCTATTACTAAGAGCCAACTAACAGAAGCTAAGACTCCCTATGTTGCTCCTGGAGTCGGATCATTAACTCCAGAGGAAACTGCAACTGGCCGTCAGGCTTGGTTGTACTTTCAGCGTAACTGGAACGATGAAACTGGCTTAGTTAATTCTGTCGATGGTTTTAAGGCTGTGACGATGTGGGATCAAGCAGCAGCGATCGCAGCCTTAGTCAGTGCTAGAGAACTCAATATCGTGCCTGCGCCTGAATTTGAAGCAAAAATGAGCAAAATGTTGAAAACACTGGCATCTATGCCCTTATACAAAGGTGAACTGCCCAACAAGGTCTACAATGCAAAAACCCTTATACCAGTTAATTATGGTCAACTAGAAAAACGCGAAGAAATTGGTTGGTCAGCCATCGATTTGGGGCGGATGGCAATCTGGCTAAAAATTGTTGAGGCAAAGTATCCACAGTTGCGATCGCTTTCCACAGACGTTTGGAAACATTGGCAAGTCAACCGTCTTACCAAAAATGGACAAATGTACGGTATTGCCGTTATTAAAGGCAAAGAACAATATAACCAAGAAGGTCGCTTAGGGTATGAAAATTATGCTGCCTATGGTTTGAAGCTTTGGGGCTTGGATGTTAAGCAAGCCTTGGATTATCAGTCCCATACTGCCTTTGTTAATCTTTATGGACAGGGAATTCCTTACGACCAACGGGACTATAAAAACTCTGGAGCGAATAACTACGTTCTTAGCGAACCCTATATTTTAGATGGTATCGAAACTGGGTTTCAATCTTTGCCTAAAGCTTATGCTGATCGGATTTTGGCCGCTCAAACAGCGCGTTATGAAGCGACAAAACAATTAACTGCCGTTACCGAAGACAACTTGGATCGTCCTCCATATTTTGTTTACAGCAGCTTGTTTGTCAATGGAGAACCTTGGGCAACCATCACAGATACCCGACAACAGCACAATGATTTGCGATTCCTGAGTGCCAAAGCTGCGATCGGTTGGCATGTGCTTTACAATACTACTTACACCAAGCAGTTATTTGATTTTGTCCAAGTTAACCTTAACTCTAAGGACGGCTGGTACAACGGCTTTTATGAATCCTTGCGTCAGCCGAATAAGACTCTTACCGCCAATAATAATGGCGTGATTTTAGAAAGCTTGCTGTATAAGCAAGTCGGACAACCACTTACTGTGTGGGCAGGAGTCAGGAGCCAGAAGTCAACCGAAAGGGCTATCACAACACCATAACTTACAGCTAAGATTCTAAAGCAATAAAAAAACTGGCGTTGCATAGAAGTATGAATTCGAGCAACGCCAAATAGTCTGTCGTAGACATCGTTATGCAATGTCCAAGGTGTGCATCAACTCATAACCGCAAGAATAGAATGGCAGAAAATAGTTTGACCACTCAATAAGCAAAATTGATTGCCTCCACACGAAACTGAGTGAGATATGGAAGTGGATCAAGCCAAGCTGCTTCAACGTTGTTTGTAATAACAGTCAGATTGAGAAAGAACGAAAGTAGGCTTCCCCGTGAACAATTTGCAATTTCCCATCGAATTGTAGGTTGCTGACTTAGGATTTCAGGAGTTAAGAAACTGTAAGGAATATTGCAGAAGTTGCAGAAGCCTTTGCCGAGAATGTAGACCCCATCGAGCGAAGGGCTTGGCATTGCCGATCTGTCCTGCCCAACCTGAAAAATTGGCTCAATCATTTCAAGCTCTAGATACACCTCTTTAATCCAACCATGTACTGTTTCCATCTTTGCAGGACCATCGTAAGCCACAACATAGGAAACAATAGCGGGTGGAATATATCCTGTGTGAAAGCTTTTAATGATATTGCGCGACAGTTGTTTTGCTCGATATGCAGCCTGAATAGCTTGTTTAATGCCAGCTTTGTCTAAACTTGATTTAACCTCAATTGTTGCTACAACTGACTCTGAAAGAAATCCGCTAATGCTACCTCCAAAATCCAGCTTTGGATAATTACGCTTAAAAATAACGATGTCGTACTGATTTCTCGATTCACATGGTTGTGAGTTACAATCAATAATCTCTCCAGATCCAAGAGAAACTGTGGAATTTAAGTGTTTTTCTAAAAACTCTCTAATAAATGTTTCGCGGGGTGTTCCCTTGTGTAAAGGATGTCCAGAGTTTGCTGGAATTTTAGATATTTCTAGCAAGTGCCCTTCAACTGCATTCATATGTTGTAAAAGCATGACCTTTACCCTACATTTGGATGAGGCATCTGTATATATCTGATACTGGCATTATACTGACAATCTCAAAATACGCCTTAACAACTAAAACAAAGCGGTTGAACTGGTTATTATACTGACGATTTATACATATATAATTACTGACTATTCCGTTAACTGGACTGTATAGCTCATACTTCATAATATACAGAAGCTTTGTATTTTATGTAAAATATACTAATCTTTCTCAGTTTATTTACTCAATTCGTCATAAATATATAGAAACTTTCTCCATAACATCTCTTTTTGGGCAATATACAAACTTTCTCCGTATACAGACCCCGTTTAAGTAAACAATATAGAAAATTTCCGTATAATTCACCCTGATATTTAGAATTTTTACGACTATCATCCTGTAGTCAGATACTATACAGATTTTTTCTGGATATCAAACTATGGAAAAACACCCGAAGAATTTGATGAAACAGGTTCACGATGTAATTTGCTTTAAACATTATTCATACAATACTGAGAAAACCTATATTCCAAAGCGTGGTGGTCAAGGTGTTCGTAATCCGCTTGACTCATAAAAAATCTATCATGAGTGCGCGATTTGATGTTGTTCGCTGGCGCTACTCGACTGAATCGATAAAGGCATTACGAAAAAAATAGACCTAATAAAGCTCGATTTATGAATATAGCTGTACAGACGGGCTATGACGCTTCTAACTCCTTCTTTGCATTATGATATACAAACCCCGTCAACAAAAGCTGTTGAGATGGATTGCATTGTTCTTAGTAGGAACATTTCTGCAATTGTTGTTTTACATGCCGACACCAGTCTTATCCCAAAATTCCAGTATTTGTAGCAATATTACAGCCCCACTCACCCCTGAAGAACAAACTTATGCTCGTGGTGCTTGGCAATATTTTGTCAAAAATTATCAGCCAGTAACAGGATTTACCAATTCTACTGGGGGTTATCCTTCTGGTACACTCTGGGATATGGGTAACTATCTGATGGCATTGAATGCTGCACGATGGTTGAATCTTACTGACCAAGCAGACTTTGATGCACACCTCAACAAGTTTTTGACGACTCTGAGCAGCCTGAAGTTATTTGAAGATACCTTGCCGAATAAAGTCTATAACGCAGCCACCGCACAGATGGTTGATTATGGCAACAATCCGCTGGAGCGGGGTATTGGCTGGTCTGCTTTGGATGTCGGACGAATACTTGCGGCGTTTGATGTCATCCGTACCTGTCATCCTCAGTATAATGACTGGCTTAAAGGGAGCAACGCGATTTTGTGAGGTGCTGCAACCTGGGACGTATATAGCTTGTTTCGGGATGCGATCGCAACTAAAAAACCAAGTTTTGTTGAGAATATAGAGGTATAATTGAGAACTAAACCCCGATCTCACTTTTTCGCGTTGCTCCCGGCTTAAAGGAATTGTAGCGAAATGGCAAGTGGCGCGATCGCTCAAAGATGGACAACTTTTTGGCGCTACTGTTCTTCCAGACAACAAAACGTTACTGGTGCAAGAAGGACGACTCGGCTACGAAGAATATGGCGCTAGAGGTTATCAACTTTGGGGCTTCTCTGCACCCAAGGCTATTTCTTTAGAACCGTTTAATTTAGTTGAAATTAATGGTGTCAAAATTCCCGTTGATACTCGTGATTTTAACCCTCTTTTGTCACTCTAGGCAGAAGAAAATTGGAAATAAGGGATATTGAA
>NZ_CALMFY010000159.1 GCF_937863485.1 uncultured Nostoc sp.
TTTATTAGCGATCGCACCTTTTTTGTCCAACCTCACAAAATCGCGTTGCTCCCATCAGAAGCTCCATTTTTCTTAGCAAGCGTCGCGTGGGTATGGCGCAGAAAGTGGGCGCTGAATTTTATTCCCGCACTAGCAGAAATTTCCGCCATCATCAGTCGCAACCCCCGATCACTTAGAGGTTTACCTCTGTCTCGACGACTGGGACTAGGAAACACCGGCTCATCATTGCTTGCATCGCCACGGTAATCCAGTAGCACCGCACTAGTTTCCGGATCGAGACTAATAGTCCTGGTTTTATTTCGTTTCCCCGTTACAGTTAACAATAGACAATCCCCATCCTCCCGAAACTGTCGCCAAAATAACCCCGGCGTAACTATGCGCTTACCATAATCAGAAGTTTGCCGCGCAATTTCTCCCGCCCTCACCCCACTATAAAAGACGAGAGTCAACAGCAGCCAATGCATCTTATTAGTATTATGTTGCAAATCCACTTCAATCGCCGCTTTTTCCAACTTAGCAATCTCGCGTTCCGACAGAATGCGCTCTGCGAGCTTATCGTCCCACTGGATACTTAAGTCCTTGCCCAAGTCGATAGCAAAATAACCAATAGAAGCTCTAGTACCCCACTCCCACAAACTTTTAATCGCCGCAGTGTATTTAGCCGCAGTATTTTTACTAATTCCATAAGTATTTTTCTGTCCCCGTACTGGCTTTTCATCTTTTAGCCAAGCCAGGTAAGCGTGTAGATGAAATAACGTTACCATCCTAAAATCAGATATCCCAAACCGTGACTGCATATAATCGGCAAGCTCATAACCAATTTGCCGATATGCCCGTCGCGTTTGGTCGCTTTTAATAGTGACAGAATGCACCCATAGCTCAATTAGCTGCTCCGTCGAATTAATTCTCTGGCGGTTGGGAAAATAATAATCCACAAGGGCAACCCGAGCTTCACCAAGCGGCAGAGTCACCACCTCCACTGCAAGTGATTCCACGCTTAATACAGGTAAATTTTCCATAATAAAATTCCTCAACTCCCACTGATAATTATGATGCCGAGAATGACAATTCCCGGTATCTTTATGATAGTTGTTTCCCAAACACCACAAAATTAGTCATTAAAAATAATCTATATCGTATATACGCGGATATCCCGTGTGCGATGATGGTAGTGGGAGATAGAGAGGTAGGGGGAGTAAGTAAATATTAGACTCGAAGCAAATGGTAAAGAACTGGTTAGAAATCACTTCTCCACAACAAAAGCGCGAGGGACTGGTGGAATATCCGCAGATAAATATAAAACTTCTGTCTCAAGAAGACCAGGAGTTGGTGAAGCAGGCCAAGCAGCGTGCTGAGGAGTTGCGCTTAACTTTTAAAGAGTTTGTGTTGGATTGTATTAGAAATGCACTTGTAGAAGAGAGTCCCGATAGTGCAGATAATGCAATTGCTGCCGAAATTGAAGCTTTGAAAGCTCAAATCGCCGCCCTGTCAGAGAAAGTGAGTATCCCCTCTGCGACCAAAACAGAAGTGCATACCCTCCAGGAAAAGGTAAATCAATTGCGGGTGGGGATTTCAAATGAAATCAAGAAGGATAGGGAGCAACTTGCTTCTTTAACGTTGGCGCTCTCCCGCTTTGAAAGCCAAATTGAACAGCTAATACCTTCTTTAAATCTTCAAGGGGATGACGAAGGAAATTCTAACAGTGATAGCGACTGGCTGTTTGGGGAAGGTTTGGGTGGTGTGGGAGCAGAAGATGTTGAGAGTTTTTGAAATTGGTTGTGCTTGATATCTTTACTTATAAGCCCACTGGGTATTGAGATTGCAATGCTGGCAGTTTCGGCTGATGAGCCGAAAAGCAGCAGAAAGTCAGGGTTGTTCATTTAAGCCATGACTCCGACTCCAGAAACTTGGAAGCACGGCTTGGGATTAAGCACCTTAAGGGCAGATTTTTCAGGTAAAGGTATGTCTTACCAACCATTGGGCAAGGCTTTACAAGATTATCCCCCTTCTTTACTTGCGCCGATGAACCGTGAGGAATTAGAAAGGGCAATTACCCAACCTGCAGCGAGGTTTTCTGTGGAATTGGAAGAGGGGTTAGTTAATAAGTTAATTGATGATGTCGGTTTGGGGGAAGGAAGTTTACCTTTATAGCAGTTTGCTTTGACTCAACTGTGAGCAAAACAACGTCCTGGATTGTTGACGCATCAGGCTTATGCAGAAATTGGTGGAGTGACGCAGGCGATCGCAAATCACGCGGAGGCTGTTTATGCAAGGTTGAGTAAGGAGGAACAGAAAAGGAAGGTAAATTAATACGAACTCTAAAGGGTAATTATATAGATATTGTTCATAAAAGTCTTAACAACCCTATTATCCCTGATAGCGGAATTGGTCAAACAATAATACCTAAGAGTCAACAAATTTATACAATAGCTATTGGAATGGGTATAAGTGATTACTCAAGCTTTAGCTTTAGCCCCAATGGGAAAATAAATGCTTCTAGTGGATATGATGGAGAAATCAAACTTTGGAATAAAGATTTCAAGGAAATTCAAAGTTTTAGAGCCCCTATCGGTGGAGCTTTAAAAGTCTATTTCAACCAGCTTAGGTGATTTCCGAAAAAGAATTTACCACCTAAATTGGTTGAATCAAGATATCCCATTTGGGCAGAAGTGGATTTCTCTGCAATCTAGACTCGACTTGCTTCATGGCTTTCTTTGTCAGGGAAATTCCTTTTTGGTAAACAATGTTGCTTAAAGTCAAAATTGGATGTAACCCTTTCCAAGTCATGCTAGAAGCCCATGAAAGCATAACTTCAACATCAACAAGTTTGGTTCCATTCCAATGCTGTTCAAGAATGCCCCAACAGCGCTCTATGGGATTATATTTACTATGGTAGGGAGGATAGTAAAGCAACTGAATTGGTGTATTGATCAGGTCAACAAACTCAACTATCCTATTTAAAAATTGAGTTCGTATTCCGCTACTTTCAGGGCCGTTATCAACTTTAATTTGTATAAGTTCGATATCAATACGTTGTTCTAGTGTAATTGTGCTCCACCACTGAGTAAGGCTATCAACAATGAAATCGCTGGTTTTATAGGAACTGCCAAAGTTAATGTGTAGTTGTCCACTGTCTTCCTCTACAATCCCACAGGGAATATATTTTTCCTTGCATCCCATATCATGGTCGCTAGCTTGATTATCCCAAGATAGTTTTTCCACTCGCGTGAATAATCCCCAATATTAACGGTAGCTTTGCAATCCATGCTTAACCGCTTAACTTTTGCACTGGTCGCCCGATCAACGTTTTTGATGTTGTTAAAAATGTCGTCTGTTTGTGCAATTTTTTTTGAGGTTTGGCTTTTACCACTTTGCGAAGACGATAGCCCATTCGATTCAATACAATAGCCATTGTACTCTTAGATGGCAATTGCTCCTGGCTAAATCCCTGCTCTTTTAGTTCCTTCAATGCAGATGCTGCTGTTAATCTGGTATAGGCTAATGATTTTTTAAATGTTGGGTCTTGTTGAGCATGAGATTCTGCCAGTTGCAGCAGTGATAATGCTACAAGAGGTTGTTTTTCTTCCCAACGTTTTGCCCCACTAAAAGCTGACTGTAATCCCACACAGGTTATCCCTGTTCGTTTTTCTGCCAATCCTACCTCTACATTCTGTCTCCCCCAACTAAACACCGTTTCTGCAAGCCTTGCGCTACCATGACAATATTTCAAAGCAATCGTTGCTTGAAAATCCCGACGCTCTACGCCATCCATTTTCGATGCTGCCAGTCGCAAGTCTTCGATTTGCGATCGCGTTAATGATTTGGGTGTCCCTGAAACAGTTAACGTATCCAAATGCTTGCTCCTGTATCCCTAATCATCAAGATCATACTTTACCTGCATCGGTAAATTTTTTCTCAGAAATCACCTTATTTCTAACCTCACTCATAAACGAAAATTTATACTACAGTTTTTTGGTTCTGCTTGTCAGAAATATTATCTACTTTGTTGAGCAACCTGCGGAATGTAGGAAATAATGTCTTAAACGACTATTTTCTCTTTCCACTCTAGTCATATATATTTTCTTAACAATCTGGTCTTCATCACTAATAAAACATGGATAGACTGGATAGTCATCTGTGACATAAAAATAAGAATTTTAACATTTCATGAGATTCCATAATAATTTAAATGTTTCAGAACTTCTATCTCCTAAAACCCAAGTTATAATACCTGGAATATGCTTATTTACTGCTGTACATAACCAAATTTTGTTTTTTTTGACCAATAAAAGTTTCTGATTCATCTACTTGAGTTATTTCCGGAATTTCATCAGAGTTTGGAGCGTTTGGTAAAGTCTTCCCAATCGTTTTAACCCAATTGATTATTGTTGTATGGTGTATTTTTTCACTCTTTCTATTGCAGGGAAGCCAGAGCCATTTACGTACATTTCTAAGCACTCACGTTTAATTTCTTCCGAGTATCCTTGCAGCTCATAAAAATCAATAAATTGACGACCGCATTGGACACAAATGTAATGCAAGTTTACCAGATTTTTTGCCAATATGAGCGGATATGAGTTGATGCACACCTTGGACATTGCATAGCGATGTCTACGACGGGCTACGCCTACGCTTGAATTCATACTTCAATTATGCAACGCCAAAATTTCCCTAGCTTAAGAAATGATGCAATACAGTTCGCATCGCAGACGTGATTGAATCGACAGCACAGTGAAACCGGGGAGCGCATAGGTGCGACCCACCGTAGGTATCGCTCTCCAAAAATGGACGCAACCGTTGTGGTAAAGTAGAGAGTTCACGTCTGCGTCTTGCACAACCAATACGCGATCGCTCTAAAATAACCTGTATCTTCTTTTTTGCAGCCATTGGAAGAAACCAGGAGTAAACAAATAAAGCGTGCAAAAGCGTAACCTCATTTCTTTTGGCTTGATCGCACGAGTCTTTGATCATCTATGAGGTATTAAGACAATCTTACTTTTGTCAATTAGTAATTATACTTAAAAACTATGAAAAGTAGCGAAACGAAGTTAACTCTTGTCACGAATCCATGAACACAAATATTTCTCGTCCGCAAAAATACTACATTCGCATTTTGAGCTTAGGTATAGGTATCTTAGTAGTATTGTTGGGTATTTTCGCCAGCATTTCTTATGGTGCTGCTGACATTCCCATTGCCAAAATACTGACTGCATTTACTAATTATGATGACTCCACTGAACACATAATTATCAGATCGATGCGCTTACCACGTACACTGATTGCAAGTATGGTTGGTGCTAGTTTGGCTATAGCCGGAGCATTGATGCAAGGACTCACCCAAAATCCCTTAGCCGCACCAGGAATCTTAGGGATCAATGCAGGTGCAGCCTTAGCAGTGGTGACAGTGGTTTTTGGTTTGGGTACATCTTCAGCACCTCTAATTACCCTTGTAGCATTTATCGGAGCCTTAATAGCAGTGATCGCAGTTTATTCCCTCGGTTCACTTGGACATGGAGGCTCAACACCATTGAATTTGACTATTGCTGGTGCAGTTATAACTGCCTTGCTATCTTCAATTACCACAGGCGGACTAATTTTAAGCTCGCGCACTCTTGAAGAAGTGCGCTTCTGGTTAGCAGGTTCTCTAGCAGGACGAGACTTCAATCTATTCCTGACTGTGCTGCCCTGGATGATAGTAGGGCTATTAACAGCTTTTGCCTTGAGTAGACAAATCAACGTCCTCAGTTTAGGAGAATCGGTAGCTACAGGCTTAGGTCAGCAAACAGGTTGGATCAAGTTGGCAACAGCATCAAGCGTTGTCATATTAGCGGGGAGTGCTGTAGCACTAGCAGGGCCTATCAGCTTTGTCGGTCTGGTAGTTCCCCATCTGGCGCGGGGAGTAATGGGTGTTGATTATCGTTGGGTATTGCCTTGTACAGCCGTGTTTGGTGCAGGTTTACTAATATGGGCAGACTTAGCAGCCCGTTGGTTAATTAGACCCCAAGAATTGCCTGTTGGCGTAATGACAGCACTGTTAGGAGCGCCCTTTTTGTTGTATTTAGTGCGTTGGCGGGTGAAGAGAGGATGATAACAATTCAAAATTCAATACTTAGTAACCAGCCTGTAACTAGAGCATTGTTACTACTGCTATTACTCACGCTTGCAGTCTTGGGAATGAGTCTTAGTTTAGGAGATTATCCTGTGCCGCCAGTAGACATAGTGAAAGCTGTTGTTGGTTTACCAACTCAAGACGCAGAATCTCCCTTTGTTGTTGTAACTTTGCGTTTACCGAGAGTGTTAATCTCCTGGTTGGTAGGAGTGGGCTTGGCAGTTGCGGGTGCAATTTTACAAGGATTAACACGTAATCCTTTAGCTGACCCTGGTATTGTTGGGGTAAATGCAGGTGCAGCTTTAGCAGCCGTGACTTTGATTGTATTATTTCCGGCTGTACACACTATGTATTTGCCCTTAGCTGCCTTTGGTGGTGCTTTTGTTATGGCATGTTTGATCTACTTGCTAGCTGGGACGGGAGAAAAATCACCTCTGCGATTGGTTTTAGTGGGAGTAGCATTAGCAGCAATTATGGAAGCTTTTACGACTTTGATGCTAACTTTTGGTCAAATCAATGATGTTACTAGAGCATTGGTCTGGTTGGCGGGTAGTGTCGCTGGTAAAAGTTGGGAGCAAGTCTGGCAACTGCTACCTTGGATAGTTATCTTTGTTCCCTTTGCTTTACTGCTGGTTCGAGAACTTGATACTTTACAACTGGGTGATGCTGTAGCCAAAGGACTCGGTAGCCGAGTCACATGGCAAAGAAGCAAATTATTGTTAGTGAGTGTGGCGCTGGCTGGATCAAGTGTAGCTACAGCAGGTACTATTGGTTTTGTTGGATTAATGGCTCCCCATTTGGCACGTAGACTTGTTGGCTCAATACATAAAAATTTACTGCCAGTTGCTGCCTTGATCGGGGGATTATTGGTAGCAGCAGCAGATTTTTTGGGTAGGACTTTATTTTCTCCGACAGAATTGCCATGTGGTTTGCTAACTGCTGCCTTAGGAGCGCCTTATTTTATCTATTTACTGTATCAAAGACGGCAAAGATGAGTAGAAAAGGAAGAAATTAGGCGTTTTGTTAATCTGTATACCTCATTCCTTAAAGCTGTAAACTTTTGCAAGGTACAGTTCCAGAAAAATGAACAACTTTATGAAGAGAAAATGGCTAGCAAAGATAAAGGCGATGGTTAGTAGTTGAAAGTCTGTTGAGGCGGGAAACTGACTTAAAACAATTGACTAAGCAATTAGATAAACAACAGAAAATACAACAGACTGCAATCCCAAAACTATCTACTCAAGAATTTAATTATGAATTAGATGTTCGCCAAGTTGCTCAACAGTTAGCTGGCAAAATTAAATACCATTAAATGGAAAATCTTCAGATTCTTGAGAAGGCTCATTATCACAAATCTGGTCGTCCCAGTCTAGAGGAGTTACCTCATCGTATAACATACCCCTCTTCTGTCACTTTCCGGGTATTCTGAATAAAAGGATAAAAAAAGAAAACTCGGAAAAGTAAGTAGGACAATGAATGTATAATTACAAATCTTGAAACATTTGGCAAGAGATGCTCATCCAACAGTTGCCACCATAGATGAATATTGTGCAGAGTATAAAGACCTGTTTAAAGAAGTAAGAAATTATAAGTGCTTCAAATATTTACATTTGGGAATGATGTCACAAATTAAAAGAAAATTATTGCCCGAGATAGCGAAAGTCGTAAGTATAAACTCTCCACAGTCATTACATCATTTTCTAACCAAAGTCGTAAGTTAGGCTGGACAGATTACCGTTTCACTAATTTCCAACATATTGAGAGATGGTTCGCCAGCGCGTTGCGGGGTTCCCCCCGTTGTAGCGACTGGCGAACCCGAAGGGTGGGAGATTATTTTTTGTGTTTACACGATGATTAGTTTAAATTCTCCAGCCTTTTTATGCTTAAATTAATCTCGTAAACTTGAGACTGAGGCACAAGAAAATAGTAATGTTGATTTTTTTAATCATCCACAATGGAACCATGAATCCGGATGGAAGAATACTTTAAATAATCTGCGTCTTATTATCCAACCGCTTTTACTATTTTGGTTAATTTATCCCTGGTTAAGTATTTTCCCTAATTTACATTTATTTCTGGGATTGAATCATTTAATTGCTGCAATGAATCAATTTAAACCCTATTATTCTTCTGAATGATTTAGCTTATTTACTACTTGCTTATTCCGGAAAGTAACAGAAGAGGGATACATTTGCAAAGCCATTTGTTTGGAAGTTTTTAGGCTATCCAAATACTGCTTCAACTGGTTAGTTATTTCTGCCGCGATGCACTAGGTACGTCCGCTTTCCCATAGTCAGGTCAAAAATGGATAGAGCTTCGCCTTACCTTTGACTTTGGGATTTGTTACCACAGCAAAATCAGCGGCGACCAGCAATCTATTGCGGGACTTGTCGATGTGAATGCCAAGTGAACTTATGATTCCCTCGCCACTGTCAAAGGGCTGTAGGACACCATTGTCTTGGACAGCAGTTATTGAACCGTAGGTCACGGAACTCACCAGGAACACTTTTAAGCCAATAGAGGATTTTTAAATAGTAATAATTATCATTATAATTAACTGGTAATTTTATTTTTTGGAAGTCCTTTAAACCAAACTCAGCTCAAAATAATTCAAAATATTCTCTTTGCTCCCAGTTAGTCACCTGCTTTAAATACTCTTCTGGTGGCTGATCAGCGACGGACTGCAAAAAGCGATTAATTTCACTCTGTTTTATCTTAATAATGAAGTTTATGAACTGCTGCCCCATTTTTTGAGAAAAAAGTTCGCTTTTGCTCAAATATGAAATCGCCTCTAGCAAACTTTTGGGTAAGGTTGGATTTTCTGTCGTGTAAGGTGACTCTGTTGGAGAGCCAGGATCAAGTTTATGAGCTACACCATCTAACCCAGAAATCAATTGCGATGCCATGTAGAGATAGGGATTGGCTGCTGGTTCTCCAACTCGGTTTTCAATGTGGGTAGTGGGGTCATCAAAACCGCCTTGTAATCTAATCATTGCCCCTCGGTTTTCCAGCCCCCACCCTGCACGGTCAGGGGCTAGGGAATAAGGTCTAAATCTTTTATAGCCGTTAATTGTTGGGGTTGTGAATACAGAAGCAGCATTGGCGTGTTTAAGAAGACCACCAACGAAGTGTTTACCTAAATCTGACATGAGGGTTTCGGAGTTTGCAGACATGAAAGCGTTCTCGCCTGTGGTTTGGTCTACGAGGGATTGGTGCAAATGCCAGCCATTGGAAGAACAACCATGCAGTCCTGGACGACACATAAATGATGCGATATAACCTTGTTGACGGCAGATTTGCTTGGTCGCCATTCGGAATATCATCATTGTATCCGCAGCTTGCAATGCCGGAATCGGGTCAAAGGTAAATTCAAATTGACCGGCACCCCCTTCATTTTCTACACTCCTTAAAGGCAATCCCATTTCAACTAAGTTTTCTGCCAAAACGCGTAGCAAATCGTGAATCTCTGGATTGTGAGATTCTAAAAGGTATTGGAAGCTATGCTCTACGGCGCTAACTTTGGCAGATTCACCGGGTTTTCCAGAAGTACCAACATTAGCGATCGCTAACATTGGATCTGACAACTTTGCTAGATACCACTCAACTTCTAAGCCGACAATATACTCCAATCCTCTTTGATGTAACTCTACCAATGATTGCCTCAAAATACCGCGACTGGAAAAGGGCATTAGCTGACCATTTTGAAAATACTCATCACAGAGAATAAAGCCAGTACGTTTTGCCCAAGGGACAATTTTGAAGGTACGAGGATCAGGAACAGCCACAAGATTTGGCGCACCTGTCATCAGAGGCATATCCAAGCTACCGCCGGGAATGAAAGGGTTAAATACTATTGCACCACCAGTATCAAACAGGAATGTCCCTGTGCTGATTTGCATACCATTTTCCAGGGCGCTTAAAAAGGCTTGGGGTAAGAGCGACTTACTGCGAACAATGCCATGCTGGTCTGACCAAGCGGTACGAATCAACAATAGATCCTGTTCTTTAATAACAGCCTTGATCTTTTCAGATGCTTCTTTTTGGATTTCTGTCCACAGGTGATGACGCTCAATAAACCCAGGTCTTTTCATTTGGATTGCCTAATCATGTTCAACTGCTTGAGCGGTTAGTTTGAAATCAGCCTTCATTAGGCGTTTCCATTCTTGGTGATAACCGCGAATTGCTAACTCATCTGTTACAGGCCCAGTGATTACACCATCTTCATCTATATGATGGCGATCGCTGATGCCAAACCCACGATTCATCGCCACCCACTCGATTTCTGGAATACTTAGCCCCCGATGACATTCGGCAAAATTGATCATATCGTCAGGAACCCCAAAACTGGGGAAATCTTCTTGAGTTCTCATCCGCAGAACATTAACTTCATCTGGGACTCCAGACATCGTGGTGGCATATATTGTCAGTTGAGTGCGATCAACAGCTAGCGGTTCAATCACTTCGATTTGATTCCCAACAACTAGCAGATTAGGAAAAATAGTTAAATTCATCTGCGAACCAATGGACAAATCTAACCAATAAGGAGCCTGCTCACCCCACTTTTCTCGAAGCTTTGCTTCATAAGCTTCCCGTCCTGGCTGGGGTCGTTGTTGTTGCCAGAAAGCGCCAGGTCGTTTTTCGTAACTGGGACGCTGATCAATGAACATATGCCCATGACCAAGGTACTGCACATACATCGGCCCTTCGTCAGGATTGTGGGCAAAATATTGCATGTCTTTTTCGGGTTCTAAACGATTTGCCACAGCTAGTAAAGAACGGTGTGAAAACGCGACATGATAACCATCAGCGGCATTATCGTAGGTAAACTTCCAATTACCTTGATAAATCATTTTATGTGCGCTACTTTGCACGGTGATTTGAGCATTAGGAAAACGGTCAATCCACTGATCCAATAAATCTTTGGCTCGTCCGAGATAAGCGATTAAGTCTGGTGCTTCACAATTTAAAGTCCCAAAGATAAAACCACGATAGCTTTCTACCAAAGGAACTTGTCTCAGGTTAAATTCTGGGCGATGGAAGTCAGCAGCGTAACCTTTTGCCCAAGGAACTCCTGTAAGTTTGCCCGTGTTGCTATAAGTCCAGCCATGATAAGGACAGGTAAAAGTTTTCGCACAACCACGAGTTTCACGGCAAACTGTCGCGCCTCTATGGGTACAGCGGTTGAACAAAGCGCGAATTTTATCTTGGCGATCGCGCAGGATAATAATTGGACGATGCCCTAGATTAGATGTCTTAAAATCGTTGGGGTTAGGTATTTCGCTTTCGTGAGCAAGGTAAACCCAGGTTCCCCCAAAAATCCGAATCATTTCCTCTTGGAAAATTCTCGCATCCGTATAAACACAACGGTGGACTCGTTCTGGCTGAATTAGATAATCCCAATCATAGCCTTGCTTGACTTCGCCGTTTCCATGCAGCATGGTTAGCTTTTCTCAAAATAAATTTGACAAATAACTTGATGTAATATTGCTAACTTTAAGCTAATCTCTCTCTCAATTATCCATTTTTTTGTTCCTCATTATTCTATAACTTGATTAATAACCGCCAAAATGTGATCTCTTTTCACCACAGCTGTCACTTCCACGCCCCACTGGGATTTATTGAGTGCAGTCTCCCCTAAAACTCTTGCAGCTGATGGTGAAATACCATTTTTAAGACAAGTTTCATCAAAGCAAGAAACTAAGGTTTTCATGACCTTGATCCGCATCAATTAAATTCACCTGCTTGAGAGCTATTTTCCATTTGCCTTGCTGCTGGTGCAACCTGTGTCCATACCAGCCAGCAAAAGTTTGTGTCCGCCCTTGGCGAAATTCATGGATGAGAAAGTTGGAACGAATTTTGACCTCTTCTTCCTTTGCACACGAAAATATTTCAATGTTACTAATTATTCGGCTAGTACGCGATCGCGGTGTTTGAGCATAAGCAAAACCACACTGCAACCAAAATACCTTATCTTCCAAGCGTCTGTGGTCATCGAAAGCGATGGATACTTCTTTTCTCGGATCTCCACCACCTGGAGTGCTGGGAATCCAATAAAGGCATTTGCTAGTAAATAACCCCAACCAATCATTAAATTTTCCATCATCCAGTAACCGTGCTTCCAGAAACAGCAACGCTTTGCACTCTAACTCAATTGATTGATTAACTGGTTTTCCTCCATTCTCCCACTCTGGAAGTCTTTTAATTAATTCACTATAAAATATTTCATCCATGTTATAGGAATATCATGAACTTTTGGAGTTTTCTTCTTTGCTAACTGACACAATTTACTTCTTTTAATACCAAAATATTATCCTACATGACTTTAGACTAACTAATGACAAAAGCGTAGCATAAAGGGATTGTGGTGCTAAACACAAAGACTGTCATGTCCCTTGCGCGTCTTGTATAGTCAGTTAAAATACTCATTTGAGGGAGTGTTAAAAGATTTACTATCTAAGTTACAACTTAATTAGCAACAAAGCACTCAGTGACCACTACCAGATAGTGAAAAGTCAAGCACTTGGTAGCTTTGAACGAATTTAGATAGCTGATGGTTCAACATTAGAAGCATTATTTCGTAAGCTAAAAGGTATGCATAATAAGCACCAAATCACTGAAAAGCAGAATGAAGAAAAACTTCACGTTTCGTTTTGAAGACCAACGGGGTTGGTAACAGCTTCGTTGAGCTTAATGATATGTTGTATATCTACTGCCGATGTACTGGAAATATTTCACTATTTAAATCCAATTATCAGCAACAAATACACAACATTAACTACTCAATCTGAATCAGTAAATTTGGTTTGGGTCATTTTGATTGCCAACAAAGACAAAAAATTAAATCCTGAACCGCTCAGAATTTAAAATTTTAATGAAAGCAAGTGTCTGAATAAAGTTATTCAGGGAATAATACATTATCAATGACATGGATAACACCATTGTCAGCTTCCACATCTGAAGTCACAATGTAAGCATCATTTACCTTAAGATTATTCTCAGCATTAACTTTGATATCTTTTCCTTCACTTGTTGTTAGCTTTTGCAATTGAACTAAATCAGTCGCATTAATTTTGCTAGTAACCACATGGTACTCTAAAACCGGGAGCAACGCGATTTTGTGAGGTTGGGTGAAAAAGGTGCGATCGCTAAAATT
>NZ_CALMFY010000160.1 GCF_937863485.1 uncultured Nostoc sp.
CATATTCCGCCTCAGATGTCACACTTGTCAATACCTCTTGACCTGAATCCTTACGAATAATCGATAAGACATAGCCGTTCTAAATGCTTCCAAAGCTTCAGTAAAAGTGTTCAAAGATTTGTTTGCCCACCTGCGTCTTAAGCCTTCTGTTAGCTGATGCCAAAGAATAAAAGTATAAGCACAAAAAACTCAGATAAAATGTCTAATTAGACTTCTTTTATCTCGGACTTGATATTCTTTTAGCCCTAACCAACACGAGAGCTTCTCTATAGAAAACTTCTACCCAATTTGTTTGAGAATATGTGTCAACTATCCATTTTGGAGTGACAATTGATGAGGAAAAATTGGTGATAAAATAGTCAATATCAGTAGCTTCTGAGAAAGTCGCAGCGTAGCCTTCGGCAAGGTGTTCCACATACATGACGATAGCAATATTTCGCTTTCCCAACAGTAGTGATATCTCTATTTCTCTAGTTACAATCCATACTGTTTTGGGTTTGTCTAAGTCTAGTTTAATTTTCGTAAAAGCCTCTGTGGGTAAACTTTGTTCTGCCAGTAGAGCCTAGTTCAATGGGCAGTCTAGTTAATTGGAGTCTGCGGTGCAATTCCCATCGTGTTGTATTAACTGCTGTCGCATCTTTGAGCGGTGCTTTAGCTTGAGCTAAAATCCGCCGCACCAATTCTGATTTTTTAGCTAGAAAATGCTCGACTGGTTGATTGCCCTTAGCCACGCGATCGCTCCCGCCTCTCGACTTGGGATGAATATGCTCAACCTCAAACGGCACATTCTCTACACCACAGTAGGCGCATTTTCTTGCCCACTTCTGAAGTAAGTATTCGCGCACCTCAAAGCCAAATAACTCGCCCTGTTGATATTCGACACCTTTTATTTCAGGGTTTTGGAGTTGTTGCAAATCAAACCACTAACTCTTGAGAGATTGCCGTAATTGGGCATAGTTTTCTGAGCATCAACAGAAGAACTAGGAATCGCTTGCTGTGTATGTGTTGTATACGTCATAATGGAAATCTTCGTAATTGGGGAAAAGGCGATCGCTTTGTTTACCAGACAGGGGCAGTCGCCTTTGTTATGTGTGCAAACGACGTTGTGGTTTAGCACAACGCTCTCTTTCTTAATTTGGCGTAGCCATCAAAGCTAGTTGCTAAGAGCATTCTCAAGACAGCAGACGGACAGCATCAGGGGACGTGTACAGCTTTAACAACGTTAAAAGCTAATCGTCTAAGGTTTTTTGTTAATCATTTATTAAAAGAAGAGTTTATTCTCAATAAATCTAAAAATAGTCGCATTAACAGCTGCTTATTGACATAGATTAGCATAGGCGTAGCCCGTCGTAGACATCGCTTTCAAGCTTGGAAAATAAATCAAACGCAAAATGCTGATTAAATCGATTGGTTCTTAACCTTGATTGTGATCAAGAGTAATTTAGATGCGTTTGCCCTGACAGGCGGCGGAGAAGGAAACGGGAACTTTGCCGAAAACAGAAGTTGAGCAGCTCTTGCAGACATGGTTCAAATCCTCATTTCACGGTTACTATGTCTAAAATACTTTGCCTAAAACAATGCTAACTAGGCAAAGTTTAAAAATGGAGGAGAATGTCAATTCAGTTTTTGACCGAGGAGCAAAAACTCCGTTATGGGCGTTACGTGGAAGAACCGACACCTCTGCAATTAGCTCGCTATTTTCATCTCGACGATACAGCACGACAATTGGTGAAACAGCGTCGTGGCGATCATAACCGTTTGGGCTTCGCCATCCAAGTTTGCACAGTGCGGTTTCTAGGAACTTTTTTGATTAACCCAATTGATGTCCCGCCTGGAATTGTAGCTGATCTGGCTCAATAACTAGACATCTCCCAAACCAACTGTCTGCTGCGCTATTTAGAACGATCCACCACTCATTGTGAGCGTTGGAGCAATCTGGGTGCTAAATTATTACAGAGTCAGGCTTGGGAGTCAGCCCGCTCCCATGTATGCCGAATTCTGAACCTGCAAGCAGCTCCTGCTTCTGAACTCCAAGTTCTCAAACAACAGTTAGATGAAACCTATCAGCGTACTGCTAGCAACCTACCTTACAATACTGCTGTCAAAATTGAAGTCGCTAAAGGACGTGAGACATTAACTATCAGGAATTTAGATAAATTAGCAGAGCCTGAAAGTTATCTTCAACTCAAAACACTCGTAGACAGTTTATTGCCTCATGTTGATTTACCAGAAGTCCTATTGGAGATTCAAGCAAAAACTGGATTTATGGATGAGTTTACCCATGTCAATGAAAGTTTTGCTCGTGTCAATGACTTATCCACCAGTATTTGTGCTGTATTAATCGCCTCTGCTTGTAATATTGGTTTAACCCCCTTAGTGCGCTCAGATGTCCTAGCCTTAACTCGTGGCAGACTTACTTGGGTTGAGCAAAACTACATTCGTCCTGAAACTCTGATTCAAGCTAATGCACGATTAGTCGATGCTCAAGCTCAGATTCCTTTGGCGCAGATATGGGGAGGTGGCGAAATTGCATCAGCTGATGGTCTACGCTTTGTTGTGCCTGTACGTACCCTCAATGCCGGGGCTAACAGCAAGTATTTTGGTCAAGGGCGTGGTATTACTTCTTACAATTTTACTTCCCCAGCAATTGCTTACGAACTCTGTTGCAATGGTGGAGCAGGAAATTTTGTTGTTTGGCGGCACGGTTAGAGATAATTTGACTCTGTGGGATACTACTGTACCAGATAAAAGCCTGATGCGGGCATGTTTTGATGCGGCGATCGCAGATGTAATTCTCTCTATGTCCGGCGGATTGGATGCAGAACTCATAGAAGGTGCTGCTAATACAATGCCTTAACCTATTAGATGAGCAAGAAGTACAAGCAGAAATAACACGGCTTTGCGATCGCCAACGCCTAAATCATCAAGTCACAGCACAGGCTATAGGCTCTTTAGCATCAACATTGAGTTCCCAAGATGGCGACATTTTTTTAGAAGGAACTCCTTTATTAGTTGCAGCTGGTGCAGTTGGAAGGGCAATGGGTATAAAGATTTGCCCTCCGTCTCGCTCCGAAAACCTCAAGCGAATTAAGGAACCCTTAGAAGCAATTGTCCGAGCTTCACGCATCCGAATGCGGCGGGTACTGTTGCGAGATAATTGGTGGGAAAAGGATTCTGGACCAATAGTTGCCTACACCCAGCAAGATAACCGACCAGTAGCGCTGCTACCGATTGGTGCAACTCATTACGAAATTTTTGATCCAGTTGAGCATACCCGCTTGAAAGTGGATGAGCGCATAGCTGCAACACTAGTTCCTGTGGGAGCAACGCGATTTTGTGAAGTCGGTCAAAAAAGGTGCGATCGCGAATAATTC
>NZ_CALMFY010000161.1 GCF_937863485.1 uncultured Nostoc sp.
TATTCTATAATGATTTTCAAATATTCGTTCATGAGTATATAATACTCGTTTATGTAGTTCTAATATTCATTCATGTGTATAAAATACTCTTTAATGGAGTTCAAAGACTCGTTTACGAGTATCAAAGACTCGTTGACGGAGTTCAAAGACTCATTCACGAGTATCAAAGACTCATTAATGCAGTAAATCTTAAGTAGGGTGCGTTATGGCTTCACTCTAGATAATTTAGATTATGCGTATTGTGCCTGTCCCATTGCAGACGGCACAAATTTTCTTTCTAACCTTCCCCATCCCCCAACATTTGAGGTACGTAAAAAGGCTTTGTCTCGTTCCCAGTCTCTGACTGGGAATGCCTAGTAAGAGGCTCCGCCTCAAAACTAGCGGCAGAGCTGCAATGAAAAAATACTTACCCCGCCAGGGAGCATCCCAATTTTGCTTAACTCTCTTCCCTCACCCCCAGCCCCTCTCCCAAACATGGGAGAGGGGAGAAATTCCTCTTCTCCCATGCTTGGGAGAAGGGGTTAGGGGATGAGGGCTATCAAGGTTTTTGCACATTTGGGATGCTCACCCCGCCAGCCGATACATAATCACTTTTCCTTTCCAATTTTCTTCCACAAATACTAGATACTCACCATTGGAACGCCGAAAAGCGCGGATACCGTAGGGGATATCAATCCAGCCACTTTCGCTACCAACTTCTGGGCCTGGTTTTAACTGTTGTACTTGCACTCCCGTCTTGGCATTATAGACATATACCTCTGCGGTTTTAACTGTCACGGCGAATACTTTGTCTCCCGCCACACTCATTGCAGCCGTAGACACTTCATGTTTGCCAGTGGTGTCGTAGGGAATTACAATCCGCCATTTGGGAGTACGATTACCTTTATTCCAATTGTCAAAACGGGCAATCTCAGAACCAACAACTCCAGTATCGTCACCGAATGCAGGGTGATCTACTGTGAAGCCTGACAAATACATAGTATCTGTTTCCGGGAAATATTCGATCCGCCGCAAGTCGTTAAATATCTTGGGAGTAGTTTGCTTCTGCATCAAACTATAGTTGTAGATGGGGTTGCCTTTAGCATCTATTCCCTGTAAAGGATAGTGGCGAATGCCATCTTGGGTTCGCAAAGCTTTCCACACATCTCCTTTGCTGTCTACCCACCATCCGCCGATATAGGGATAATCTTTGCTGGTATCATATTCGTTCTTTTCAAATTTGCCATTACCGTTGCGATCGCGCCAGATCCATTCCCCTTTTTCTGGTTGATGCGGTGGCCAATTCCCGGTGAGAAATGGTTTATCTCCGCTATTGGTACCGACAAACATTCCGGCTGGGATCGCAATTTTGCCATCTGTGGCTGGATTAAAACGATATATTTGCAGGAAGCTGCTATACATATCTGTGAGGTACAAAAACGGCTTCCCTTTGATGCGGCGAACAAAGGTTCCATCTGGCGATGTATGCAGACGTGGATCTTGAGGATATTTGAAACCATTTAAAGTGTAGGCTTTGTAAGTCCATTGCTTACCAGCAGGCTTACTGTAGTTCATCAGATAGTGTTCTTGTTTGGTGAACAAATCTACACCATCAGTTTTAGGATCGGCATCTGCATTATCGACG
The DNA here is from genome assembly GCF_937863485.1 of uncultured Nostoc sp. Classification (GTDB taxonomy): domain Bacteria; phylum Cyanobacteriota; class Cyanobacteriia; order Cyanobacteriales; family Nostocaceae; genus Nostoc. The sequence continues at coordinate 1,625 of NZ_CALMFY010000161.1, forward strand.
AATATCAATCCCAGCGATCGCCAGATTAGTTTTCCCGATGGCGAAAATTTCCGCAAATCTGTTCCTGATTTGTTGAAACCATCACTATTTATATAGATATTACCTGAAGTATCTGTACCGACTCCGGTAAGTCCGTAAAGTTTCAAATCTTGAACTTCACCAGCAACTCCTGCATAGATACCGCCTTTACAGCCAAAACTACCCACCTGCACGGGCTGATCTTTGATGTCATAAATCAACATTTGCTGACGTGGCCCATTTTCTGCCACTAACAGCTTACCTTGATGATCAATTGCGATCGCTGTTGGTTCAACAATATCTGCAATCTGTTGGGGCAATTCCTTTCCATTCTGGGAATAATGGAGAATCTTGGCAGGATTACCACCATTTTTGCTTTGAATAATCCAGAGATTTTTTTGGGGATCAATAGTTATTGCTCCCGGATTAGCAACGGTAAAGCTGCGGAGTTCCTTCATCGTATCAGGATCATAGACACGAATCTGATTAGCAGCAAAATCACTCACATACAACTCGTTTTCCACAGTTGCTAATCCAGTGATTTCACTTTTAGTGCTAGTAATTAACATACTTTTATCCCAGCCACGCCCATTAGGAAACGGCGCAGGTTTTCCCGACAAGTCATAGCGTCTAACGCAATGCCAAGTTGTTCCTTCAGGTGGGTAATCTTCATCTGTTTTACCCCTCGAACCCTGAGTCATGGCAATGTAAATATATTTACTATTTGCTGTTACAGCTTTGCCACCGCCACGACTCCAGCCGTGAGTATCCCCAATCGCACCAATAACTTTACCATCTTTATATATGGCAGCCTCCATTCCCGCCTCATCCCAATGGCTATTGGTATAAACTGTGCCATCAGGGGCAACATACATTGCCTCAATATTATTTTGTACTCGTAGATTTCCACTGCCAAAAGTATTACCTATCCATGATGTTTTGTACGTGAGTGTGGGTGTTCCAGTTATCGCCCAGTCTGTTGTAATTCCAATGGTAGTAACAATTACTCCAGCAGTCAGACTGAGTAAAAAGTTGAAAGTTTTACTTCTTTGTAAATATCTAATATTAGATAATTTTTTTATGTGCTGATTTAGCTGGTGACGAAGTTTTACTAACTGCGTCAGTAATTTATTTCTCATATAAGTTTTAAGCTTTTAATTATTTATATACAATCACTATTTATAAGATCCGCACAAAATCTAACTATTTTCAACTGGATAAAATATAATTTATTTAGAGACATAACATCTGATTAAATATCAATAACAAACAATTTAGATTACAAAAATTCTATTCACAAAACTTTATCAAAATAACATTCTTTTAGCAAGTATCTTAAACAATATCTTTTTATGTATTAATATTTACTCTGATCAAAACCAAAATTGTAAATATTAATACAAAATTGTTTATTCATAAATTAGGTGATATTGGTTGTTTCCTTTCTCTGTCTACGACTCAGCTTGTTGACTTGCAGGAATCATCTATATTGTAGTCAGTGTTCTTTAGTTAATAAAAACACAGGTTTTAATTCGTTGTTGACGTTTGCATATAAATAGTTTATAAATTGGTGTTCTATAAAAAACTCTTATTTGTAATGTGTATTTGTAAATTATAGTAATTCAGGTTGGGATATAACAAACACGCTGTTAGGGCAATTCATGAATTGCCCCTACTGTTTTAATACATTTATAGGAGACACATTGATGGAAGGTAATAAAGAAATAAGTTTTGCTTCATCATCTGCATCTATTCTCACCCTTGGATTAGGCTGGTTTCCCCAAAATCCTGGAGGATTAGAAAGGTATATTTATGAATTAACTCATAAATTAGCAGCAAATAAAGACGAGGTTGAATTATGTGGAGTCGGTCTACCAGAGACTGAAATAAATTCACCGATTAAGCTAACTAACTTGGCTTCTGTTGATAGTGCTATTTGGCAAAGATTATGGTCGATTCGCACTAACTTCCAAAAAACAAGAACAAGCAAACCAGATGCTATTAATTTGCACTTTGCATTATATAGCTTTCCTATTTTAGATATTTTACCAAAGGGAGTACCAGTTACTTTTAACTTTCATGGCCCTTGGGCTTCTGAAAGTCAGCAAGAGGTAGTTAATAAAAATCTCAGTCTTTTGATCAAACACTGGTTAATAGAACAAAACACTTATAATCGCTGCGATCGCTTCATTGTTTTGAGCAAAGCATTTGGTAAAATTTTACATGATAAATATCAAGTACCGTGGAGCAAAATTAATATTATTCCTGGTGGAGTTGATATTAACTGGTTTCAACCAAATTTATCACCCCAGGAAGCTTGTACAAAGCTAGGCTGGCCTAGTAATCGCCGAATCATATTTACATCCCGCCGCTTAGTACATCGAACCGGAGTTGACAAATTATTGCAGGCACTGGCTATAATTAAGCCCAGAATACCAGATGTTTGGCTAGCGATCGCAGGTCGTGGTCACATCCAAGCTGCACTACAACAACAGGCTACAGAATTAGGACTAGACGACAACGTTAAATTTTTAGGTTTTCTCCCTGATGAGCAATTACCTATAGCTTACCAAGCTGCCGAATTAACTATCATGCCTAGTCAATCTTTTGAAGGATTTGGATTAGTAATAATTGAGTCTCTAGCCTGTGGTACTCCTGTTTTATGTACCCCACTTGGGGGAATGCCAGAAATTTTATCAGAATTTTCACCCGATTTAATTACTACTTCAATAGAAGCCTCAGCTATTGCTGAAAAATTAGAACAAGTGCTTTTGGCAAATATCCCCATACCTTCACGTTCAGCCTGTCGCCAGTATGCCATTACACACTACGACTGGAATCAAATTGCCCAACAAGTACGAAATATTTTATTAGCTTAAACAAGTGATTGTAATAGATGTTAAAGGTGCTGCGTGAGTCAAATTAGATAAACTAGAGGTTTTATGAGAATTTTTTTCCTAGACCAAAGCGGTAAACCAGGCGGTGCAGAATTATGTTTAATAGATATTGCTAAACCATATGGCGATCGCGCTTTGGTAGGTTTATTTGCAGATGGCCCATTTAAACATCTACTACAGCAAAATCATATCCCAGTAGAAGTTCTCGCAACTCAAGCAATCCAAGTTCACAAAGAAAGCAGTTTGGTACAAGGATTAAAAAGTCTGGGACAACTTGCACCTTTGATTACTAAGGTAGTTAAAAAAGCGCGTGAATACGATTTAATCTATGCTAATACCCAAAAAGCATTAGTTGTAGGGGCATTAGCAAGTTTTTTCAGTTGTCGCCCTCTAGTTTATCATTTACATGATATTCTTTCTACAGAACATTTTAGCCAAACTAATCTTCGCATTGCTGTTAACTTAGCTAATCGCTTTGCATCATTAATAATTGCTAATTCCCAAGCTAGTCAAACAGCCTTTTTGCAAGCAGGAGGACGCTCAGACATCATCGAAGTTGTCTATAACGGCTTTGATCCAAAAATTTATCAAACTGATGAGTCTGATATTAATAAGTTACAGCAACAGTTAGAATTGTCAGGAAAATTTGTAGTTGGACACTTTAGCCGTCTTGCACCTTGGAAAGGGCAGCATATTTTAATTGATGCCCTTGCCAAATGTCCGCCAGAGGTGACGGCAATTTTAGTGGGTGATGCATTGTTTGGCGAACAAGATTACGTCCAACAGTTACACCAACAAGTTACCCAACTGGGACTAGAAAACCGCGTCAAATTTTTAGGATTTCGTTCAGATGTTCCCCAGTTAATGGCAGCTTGTGACTTGGTAGCACATACCTCTACTTCCCCAGAACCTTTTGGTAGAGTAATTGTTGAGGCGATGCTATGTGGAAAACCTGTAGTTGCAGCAAAAGCTGGCGGTGTAATGGAATTAGTAGAACACGGACTTAATGGTTTTCTAGTGACACCAGGAGAACCCCAGGAACTTGCACAAGTAATTATCACCTGTCTTCAAGAGACGGAAATAACTGCAACCATAGCTAACAATGCCCGGACTACTGCTAGTGGGCGTTTTGATGTTGCAATTATTAATCAGCAAATTGCCCAACTGCTGTCTCACAGATTACAGCATTTTTCAGGTATTTAGACCACAGATGAGATGGGGAGTAGCGAGTGGTATAGTTCAATTACTTGAAAAGCGCTGTAAGTTCGCCGAAATAACAAATGAGTTCGCCGAAATAAAAAATGAGTTCGCCGAAATAACAAATGAGTTCGCCGAAATAAAAAATGCGTTCGGCGAAATAACAAATGAGATCGACGAAAGATC
>NZ_CALMFY010000162.1:0-7276 GCF_937863485.1 uncultured Nostoc sp.
CAGTCCGCTCAAGTCGGGAAACCCGCCCAGACGGCTGGCTCCCCTACATATACTTGCGAAATGGCAATGATTGCAATACTTAAAATATTTTTTTATAAAAAGAATACCTCAATCACCTGGTATCCCATTTGATTGAGGGCGTTTTGGATAATGAATTTTCCCATAAACGCCACAAAATGCGCTCATAATGTTCTTTGGAAAGTAGACTTTCTACATAAAACCCCACATACTTTAACACGAGAATCAATGTCAATATCTAAAGCTGTTACCAGCAAGATTACTTCTCCAGAAAATATCGAAGAACGCTTGCAGATACAGCGTTTGCTAGGCGCAACTAAAATAGTTGCACCTAGTGCTGGAAGTGATGTAGTGAAGGGATTAACTCAAACACCTAAATCTTTACCTCCCTGTTACTTTTATGATGACCGTGGTTCTGAGCTATTTGAGCAAATCTGTGATTTACCAGAATATTATCTTACACGCACAGAAACAACGATTTTACAACAGTATGCTGACGAAATTGCCAAGATAACTGGCGCTTGTGAATTGGTAGAACTTGGCAGTGGCAGTTCTAGCAAAACCCGCATTTTACTAGATGCCTACCAGCAGCTAGGCTATCCCCTGCACTACCTACCAATTGATGTATCTACAGGTATTTTGGAAAGTAGCGCCAAGCAGTTATTAAGTGATTATCCTTTACTGCAAGTTTATGCACTAGCGGGAACTTATGAATTAGCCCTTGCACAACTCCTACCGACGCAATTACCCAGCAGAATGATTTGTTTTATTGGTAGCAGTTTAGGTAATCTGACACCTGGTGAGTGTGATGTGTTCTTCTCTCAAATTACAGAAGCCCTACAAGTAGGTGAGTATTTCTTGTTGGGGATAGATTTACGAAAGCCAAAACAGATTTTGGAACCAGCTTATAACGACAACCAAGGAGTGACAGCAGCATTTAACCTGAATATGCTGGAGCATTTAAATCAGCGATTTGATGGGAATTTCGACACCACGCAGTTTGAACACTGGGCGTTTTACAATGAAAGTGAGTATCAAATAGAAATGCATTTACGCAGCCTGCGATCGCAAATTGTAGAATTACGCGCTCTTAACCTCAAGGTTAATTTTGCACTAGGTGAGACTATCCTCACTGAAATTTCGCGCAAATTTGACTTCAATACTATCAAGCAGCAACTGACTGCACAGGGTTTATTACCTATTCATGTGTGGACAGATCCAAATCAATGGTTTGGTTTACTGCTCACTCAGCTGCAAGCATAAAGCAAATCAGGGTATACCTCACATATATAGCGGTTCTCAGTTGAGTCCAATATAGACCTAATAAAAACAGCCCTAATTCTTGTAGCATTGGTTTGGAGAAAGGTCAAAGTATATTGCATACAAACGAGAAGGGCTATAGTTGATATTCCTCCCACCCCAGTGAAAGAGAACAATTAGAATCTCTTTTGCTGGAGTGGTATTTTCACTAAGTACAGTTGTACATCATGTATATAATAATTTCATACATTTCCCTATCAGCCCAAATGAGAGACTCAATATTTAGCCGCTAATTATTGCTGCATCGAAGGTGTGGGAAAAATTCTGCTGAAGATAGGAACCCGTGCCTTCGGCTTAGTTGCAGTTATATTGGCATCAGAAACAGAAGAGTTTTTAACTGCCTCACAGAGGATAGGTGGTTTACTATTAGTAGAATTGGCAAAATCACTCAATTGGATAGCGAAAGATGAATTTGAAGATAGGGAACTAATATTATTAGTATTTTGACTGTTGGGTTTTACCGGAGTTTGAGCTTGAGATGGAGTAACGATGAAAGTCGAGCTTGTTCCTAATACCAGTATGAGCAAATGAGAAATATATTGTCGCATGGGGATTTGTCAAATTGGTTAATAAATGTTTAAAGCTTGAATAACTTGTGTTTTTTATCAGTTGTAAATAAGACCGTAATCTCACAAAATGAATCATTTCGCTGTCAAATAAAATCTGATTACGGCAATTTTCAAATGAATATACTACTAACCTCTGCTTCATGTTTGAACGCAGCTTAATACATAGATTCACTAACAAAAGCCTAACCGCAGCAAAACCCGCATTTTTTAGTGATCGCGTACCTTTGTGATCACCCTTAGCGAAATAGGACTTACGCATAGGTAACGAAAAATCGAACCACAGAGGGACAGAGAACACGGAGGAATAAGAGTTTGAGAAGTATTTTGCGTAAGTCCTGGGAAAAATGGATAAAGTCGAGCTTGAGAGATTTCCATTTATTACTTATGGGTATCCGGTGAAAAAATGTGACTTAAATGTACAATAAATAATCTATATCTGATTTGACGTGAATTGCTAAAATCGCGATGCCTACAGCGGGCTACACCTACCCAGCATGTTAAAGCGGCTATGCACATACTTGGCAACACAACTCCATCATTGGGCTACATATTAGCATTGGACTTAGGTACAACAGGCAACCGCGCCTTTGTGTTTAACGCAGACGGCAAGATTGTTGGGCAGGCATACAAAGAACTAACTCAGTATTATCCTCACCCCGGATGGTTAGAACATGACCCTGAACAAATCTGGCATGATACCTATTGGGTGATGCAAACCGCAATTGGGAATGCCCAGATTGTTCCATCAGCGATCGCAGCGCTAGGACTGACTGTACAGCGTGAAACCTGTTTGATTTGGGATAAAATTACTGGTAAACCACTCCAAAGAGCGATCGTCTGGCAAGATCGCCGCACTGCTCCCCTTTGTCACCAGTTACAAGAGCAAGGCTATGCTCAAGACATTTATGAGCGCACTGGATTAATTATTGATGCCTATTTTTCTGCTACTAAACTCAGGTGGCTATTAGACAAGTTTACTGATGTTGACTTGAACAATGTCTTAGCAGGTACTATTGATACCTGGCTGCTGTGGAATCTCACAGGTGGGAAAGTCCATGCTACTGACCACAGTAATGCCAGCCGGACAATGTTAATGAATCTCAAAACCTGTGAATGGGATGAGAATTTACTGGATCTGTTTCAAATTCCGGCTCATATTTTGCCCCAGATTCAGCCTAGTTTAGGAATATTTGGAGTTACCGATGCTACTTTGTTGGGCGCTGAAATTCCCATTACTGCCATCTTGGGAGATCAACATGCTGCTCTATTTGGTCATGGCTGCGATCGCCCAGGCTTAATGAAATGCACTTACGGGACTGGTAGCTTTTTGATGGCTCACACTGGCTCTGAAATTGTGCGCTCGCACCATAAAATCATTTCTACAGTGGCATGGACACAAGCAAATCCAAGGGAGACTTTAGATGTAGGCTATGCTCTTGAAGGCAGTATGTTTACTAGTGGAGCTTGTATTCAATGGTTACGCGATCGTCTGAAGCTGATTAAAACTGCTGCTGAAACTGAAGTGATGGCAAATCAGGTAAAAGATAATGGCGGAGTCTACTTTGTGCCTGCATTTAGTGGACTGGGCGCACCCTATTGGGATATGAGCGTTAGGGGAGCTTTTTTTGGCATTACCGCCAGTGTACAACCAGAGCATCTAGTCCGCGCTGTGTTGGAAGCGATCGCTTACCAAGTTCTGGAGGTAGTGCAGGCGATAAATGCATCTAGCAGTACTCCAGTTGGGCGATTAAGCGTAGATGGTGGTGCTTGCGAAAATAATTTCCTGATGCAGTTCCAAGCTGATGTATTAGGTATTCCAGTTGAACGTCCGATAATGCGCGATACAACCGTTCAGGGTGCAGCATTTGCAGCAGGTTTAGCTGTAGGATTTTGGGAGAGCTATGAAGCACTGGTGCAGCAACGGCAGATTGAGTGCGTGTTTGAGCCGGGAAGCAATGGCCCATTGTCCAATTTTGCTACTTGGCAAAAGGCAGTGAAACGCACTCTGGCTTGGGTGGAGTAGTTAAGAGGTCAAAAACTTAATTAAAAATTGCTCAATTATTATTAAATAATAGGATTAGCGACCTTTTTATAACAGTGCAATAAAAAATTGATATTATGTCCGGTAAATTACTGTTAATTCTCGCAAGACCTCTCCCCTAGTAGGCGACAGTGTACACACAAGTCCTAAAATCCTTGCCTGGTAAGATACAAGCCTGATATTGGCAAGGTTTTGAGTTGATCAAACTGATTATCAATAGTGTCAGCTTATTGATAGAGTTTTAAGAGAAAATCAAGGATTTTAAAAATAATTTTCCCTTCTTTTCCGTCCATTTGATTGCCAACTCGACTTGTGTGTACACGGTAGCCCTAATAGGGGAGGGGAGCTTTGGCGTAAGTCATAAGCGGGGAGAGGTTGATTTATCAGACTTGATATGATAACTCGATTAATCGGTCAAAATACCACTTATATATAAGGATGCTGGACGCATGATTACTAAACCTAAGATTTTTATTGATGGGGAATCGGGAACCACAGGTTTACAAATTTACTCACGCCTCAATCAACGGGATGATATCGAGTTAGTTAGCATTGAGGTATCTAAACGTAAGGATGCAACTGAGCGAGCCAAACTAATCAATGGCGTCGATGTTGTTATTCTCTGCCTACCGGATGATGCAGCCCGCGAAGCTGTTAGCTTGGTCAGTAGTACTACGGTTAAGATCCTGGATGCTAGTAGTGCCCATCGCACAGCTAAAGGCTGGGTATATGGCTTCCCTGAACTAAATCCAGGACAGCGAGAGAAAATCGCCAGCGCCCAGTTTGTCAGCAATCCAGGCTGTTATCCCACAGGATTTTTAGCCTGTATCCGTCCGTTGATTGCTAAGGGACTTTTGAAGAGTAGCTTTCCCATCACCATTAACGCAGTGTCAGGTTACTCTGGTGGCGGAAAGAATCTGATCAAACAATACCATACCTTCCATGAACAGCAAGCCGAGGCAGAGTCACTCTACCCTTATGGCATCTATGGTTTGCAATTTGGGCATAAACACGTTAAGGAAATGCATCATTACTCAGGGTTAGCATCGCCGCCGCTGTTCGTACCGGCAGTAGGAGATTTTGAGCAAGGAATGCTGGTGCAGGTGCCTTTGCCATTGGGGACTTTGGATAATCCACCATCAGGTGAAGTTATTCATCAAGCAATTGCTAACTACTACCAAAGTGAAAAATTTGTGCAGGTTGCTCCATTTCAAGATTCTACTCTGCTGCGAGACGGAATATTCCTGGATGCAATCGCAATCAACGGCACCAATATTGTTCAGGTTTTTGTATTCGCCAATGACGCTACCAAAGAAGTGTTGCTAGTTGCTCGTCTCGACAACTTGGGCAAAGGCGCATCGGGAGCCGCAATCCAAAACTTAAACATCATGCTCGGCTTTCCAGAAGAGTTGGGATTGTAGTCAAAAGCTCAGATTCCCGACTTCTTGGAAGATACTAGTACCGCAAGGCGGAAGTCACTTATTCAAAAGTCAAAAGTCAAAAGTCAAAAGTCAAAAGTCAAAAGTATTATGGAATAAGCTCTTTAGGGATTTTAAATGGTTGCTCTATTTACGCCGTGGCCTACTAGTAGGAAGGTAAGGCGATGCTGCAACATCTGATAACTCAACAACATTATTTCGCATTGAAGCTTTTCTCGGCACTGGGCTGCGGGCTGATAGCTGGAGTCTTCTTTGCCTTCTCGACCTTTGTGATGAACGCCCTTGCTAGGCTGAAGCCGACGCAGGGTATTGCCGCCATGCAATCCATCAATATCACGGTGATCAATCCCTTGTTTATGGCAGCGTTTTTGGGAACGGCTGCGGCTTGTATCTTTCTTTTAATCTCCTCGCTATTAAGGTGGCATCAACCCGGTGCCGCCTACTTGCTCCTCGGCAGCTTGCTTTACCTTGTTGGTACATTAGGCGTGACAATCGTGTTCAATGTGCCGCTTAACGAAGCCCTGGCGAGAGTCGAGTCGGACAGCACTGACGCTGCGAGCCTATGGTCTAGCTACCTTGCCAACTGGACAATCTGGAATCACATTCGGGCGGCAGCGGCGCTAGCAGCGGCAACATCGCTCACCATCGCGCTTTGTTTGGGTTCAAGAATCGTAGGGGGACTCGATAATACGGTTAGTTAAAGAAAGTAAAACTTGATGCAGCTGATTTCTGACGTTGAATGGTGCGATCGCTCATCTCACTTACCCTGATCAATAGGCATATTTTTGAGACAAATTATACAGCTAGTTTCGTGGCGATCGCTATCGACTTAAGTGGAAATTATTTTATACACGACCAGAAGTAGCAGTCGGGGGTGCGATCACTCTTATACAAGAAGGTGATAGCATCACAATTAATGCCCTCTTCTAATTATTTGTGCCTATTTACTTAGTTAAATAGTCGGTCGATAACCACCAAAAACAGCAAAGCTAAAATTTTTGTACCAGCAATCGACATTTTGAAACCCAGCCGCTTCTAGCCAGTGAAGTTGAATATCAAGGGTTGCCATGCGATCGTATTCCATGCGTTTTTGTGCAGCTTTGAGATCCTCCTCTGAGATATTTTTAGCGCAGACAGAATCTAGCCAGTGTTGACGGTAAAGTTGTTCTAAATCAGGGGTTTTGCCAAGAACTTGATCGGCGTTGACAAATATCCCTCCAGGATTGAGAACATCATAAATCCGTTGATAAAGAAGTTCTTTGTCAAAATCTGACAGATGATGAATCGATAAGGCAGAGATTATCAGGTTATATGAACCACCTAAATCAGTCTCAATGTAATCACCAATTAAGATTTTGGGAGATTTACCCATTTTGCTAAATCTAAACTTAGCTTTCTCTAGCATCTCAGGGGCTAAGTCCAGCAACGTGAACTCTGCATTGGGGAAGACGGACTGAACCATACCTGAGTAAAGTCCAGTACCAGCACCCAAATCTAGAACCTTCAACGGTGCAGTGCAATTGCCTGGTATGATTTCAACGGCTGTTTTGTAAAAGTCATCAAAACAGGGAATTAAGATGTGACGTAAGTTATCATAATCTACTGCGGCAGAATTAAAAGCTTCTTGAATATTCATTTTTTAATTTTTAATAGCGGTAGAACTTTCTGTTTTAACAACTCAATTAATAGCTGGTTCCATATATTCATATTCATCTGGTATATCTAAGCAGATAATTTTTTTATATTTAATAAATGGCTGAATTTTTTTTTTGATAGCTTATTATTATAGGATTTTTTCATCACAAAGATCATATCAGTTTAGATAAAGTATTTTACTTTGCGATCGCCCCACAGACAACCCCAAAACTATGCCAAGTATAAGCGATCGC